>NZ_CCXH01000209.1 GCF_000820725.1 Actinomyces polynesiensis
GGCGGGGGTGGAGGACCCCGGTGCCTTCATGCGTCCACTCCTCGAGGCCGCCCTCGACCGTGTCAGTCGGGACGGGGAGGCCGGGTTGTCCGGGCCCGTCGTGCGGGGGGACGCGGGTACGGTCGGCCGGCACATGTCGGCACTGCTGGCGGACCGGGAGCTCGCCGACGTGGCCGACACCTACGCGCACATGGCCCGGGCCACCGTCCGCATGCTCCTCCGGTCAGGTCGCATCTCGGAGCGCTCGGCGACGGAGGTCCTGGCCGCCCTCGCACTGGGGGACGGCGGGGACTGACGGGGGCGGGGCCGGCCCGACGGGCGGGTGGCGCCCCGATGTGCGAGGTGGTGCCCCCGCGCGGGACAATGGGGGTACCGGGGGACCCCCGGGTCCGAGATCGAGGAGCATTCCGTGCACGACGCACCAGTCATCGCGAGAAACCGCCGGGAGCTGGCCGCAGCCCTGGCTGACACCAGTGGCACCCGCGCCCTGGTGATGACGATGGGCGCCCTGCACGAGGGCCACCTCACCCTGGTCCGGGAGGCCCGTCGCATCGCCGACCACGTGGTCGTCTCCATCTTCGTCAACCCCACCCAATTCGCTCCCGGTGAGGACTACGACGCCTATCCGCGCACGCTGGAGGCGGACGTCGGGAAGCTCCGCTCCGTGGGGGTCGAGGTGGTCTACGCCCCGGAGCCGGAGGACGTCTACCCCGTGGCGCCCCTCGTCTCCATCGACCCCGGGCCCATCGCCCACGTCCTGGAGGGGGCGACCCGACCCACGCACCTGGCGGGAGTGGCCCTGGTCGTCACGAAGGTGTTCGGCCTGACACGCCCGGACGTGGCGTTCTTCGGCCAGAAGGACGCCCAGCAGCTGGCCATGGTCCGCACCCTGGTGCGCGACCTGGACCTGCCCGTCCGGATCCAGGCGGTCCCCATCGCCCGTGACACCGACGGTGTGGCGCTGTCCAGCCGGAACCGCTACCTCTCCGAGGATGAGCGGGTCCACGCGCGCGCCCTCTCGCGGGCCCTGCGCGTGGGTTCCGACGCTGCGGACGGCGGCGCGTCCGCCTCCGGTGTGCTCGCCGTGGCCGGGGCCGTCCTCGGGGACGAGGACGGTGTCGAGGTCGACTACGTCGCCCTCGCGGACCCGGAGACCTTCGCACCGGTGGAGGACGGCGCTCCTGCCGGTACCGAGGCGTTCCTGCTGGTCGCCGCACGGGTGGGTGCCACACGCCTCATCGACAACACACTGGTGACCCTGGGCGGCGGGTCCTCGCAGGGAGGAGAGTGACATGACAGAGGTCATGCGCCCCATGATCCAGGGCAAGATCCACCGCGCGCGCGTCACCGGCGCGGACCTTCACTACGTCGGCTCGGTGACCATCGACGCGGACCTGCTCGATGCGGCGGACATCCTGGAGGGCCAGCAGGTGGACATCGCCGACATCGAGAACGGCAACCGGATGACGACCTACGTGATCGCAGGTGAGCGGGGTTCCGGGATGCTGCAGCTCAACGGGGCCGCGGCGCACCTCGTGGAGGTCGGCGACCTGGTGATCGTCATGGCCTACGCCCAGGTGCCCGAGTCCCGGGCCCGGCAGTGGCGCCCGAAGGTCGTCTTCGTCGACGCCGACAACGCGCCCCTGCACACCGGTGATGATCCGGGTGCGGTCCCGGAGGACTCGGCCCGCGCCCTCGAACTGGGCCTGCGTTCCTCCGGGGCGGCCGGGCGGGCCTGAGCGTTCGCCATCGACGCGACCGGACCGACCCGGTGGGCGGATCCGCGGCTGCCCGAGCGTGCGACGGGGTGCTCGATTACCGCGGTGCGGGCCCTTGGCCGGTCCCCCACCACGTGGACCCATTCGGTGGGCACCTGCTGCCACGACCGGGCGGGCTGTGTCGGCTCCCCGACGAGGGCGACTCCGGTCGTCCTCGTCGGGTGTCCCACGGCCGGAGGGGCATCCCCGCCCACCGGCTACCATGGGCACGTGACTGACGAGAACACCGAGCCCACCCCGCCCCAGGCACCCGCGGCGACACCCGCAGACGACACCCCCGAGCAGGTCCGGGTGCGCGCTGCGAAGCGGCAGAAGATGCTCGACGAGGGCGTGAGCCCCTACCCCGTCACCCTGCCCATCACGACCACCATCAAGCAGGTCCGGGCCGACTACTCCGGTCTGGAGGCCGGGGAGGAGACCGACGTGGTGGTCGGTCTGGCCGGGCGCGTGGTGTTGATGCGCAACTCCGGCAAGCTCTGCTTCGCGACCCTCCAGGACGGTGAGGGCAACCGGATCCAGGTCATGCTCTCCGCGAAGGAGGTCGGCCCCGAGTCGCTGGCCGAGTACAAGGCCGAGGTCGACCTCGGCGACCACCTCTTCGTCCACGGCCGGGTCATCTCCTCGCGCCGCGGCGAGCTCTCCGTCATGGCCGAGCCCGGTGGGGACCGGGCGCCCGCCTGGGAGATCGCCTCCAAGGCGTTGCGCCCGCTGCCCAAGACCTTCACCTCCGGCGAGGGCGGCACCGGCGGTGGACTCTCCGAGGACATGCGGGTGCGCCGCCGCTACCTCGACATGATCGTGCGTCCCGCCGCCCGTGACATGGTGCGGCTGCGTGCCAAGGTCGTGAGGTCGCTGCGCCGCTACTTCGACGACGCGGGATTCGTGGAGATCGAGACCCCGATGCTCCAGGTGCTCCACGGTGGTGCAGCGGCCCGCCCGTTCAGCACCCACATGAACGCCTACGACACCGATCTCTACCTGCGCATCGCCCCCGAGCTCTACCTCAAGCGCGCCGTGGTCGGTGGCATCGAGAAGGTCTTCGAGATCAACCGCAACTTCCGCAACGAGGGTGCCGATTCCTCCCACTCCCCGGAGTTCACGATGCTGGAGGCCTACGAGGCCTACGGCACCTACGACACCATGGCGACCCGCACACGCGAGTTCATCCAGAAGTCGGCACGTGACGCGCTGGGGACCGAGGTCGTCACCCTGCCTGACGGCACGCTCTACGACCTGTCGGGCGACTGGGACCGGATCAGCCTCTTCGACGCCGTCTCGGACGCCGTGGGCCGCACGGTCACCCCCTTCACCCCGAGGGACGAACTCGTGGCCCTGGCGGGCGAGATCGGGGAGGAGATCCCCGACCACTACGTCCCGGGCAAGATCGTCGAGGTGCTCTTCGAGAAGACGGTCGGGGACCACCTGTGGGCACCGACCTTCGTGCGCGACTTCCCGGAGGACTCCAGCCCCCTGACCCGGGCCCACCGCACCAAGCCCGGCGTGGTGGAGAAGTGGGACCTCTACGTGCGCGGCTTCGAGCTGGCCACGGCGTACTCGGAGCTGGTGGACCCGGTGGTCCAACGCCAGCGTTTCGAGGCCCAGGCGCTGGCGGCCGCCGAGGGCGACCCCGAGGCGATGGTCCTCGACGAGGACTTCCTCACGGCCATGGAGTACGGCATGCCGCCCGCCGGTGGCATGGGCATGGGTCTGGACCGGCTCCTCATGGCGCTGACCGGTCAGGGGATCAGGGAGACCATCACCTTCCCCCTCGTCAAGAAACTCTGACGCCGAAGTCCGCTCTGTTCTGAGGTCGAAGTCCGCTCTGTTCGGGCGGTGAGGTCCGCCCTCCCACAGGAGCGTCGCGGACCCGTCCGGGATGTCTCCCTGTGGCCGATCGGTGTCGGTCGTCGCATCGCGATGTCGCTCGGAAGCGTCGAGGTCTGTCGGCCACGATCCCTCACTCGGATGGGCCTGCTGGTGCGGCGGATGTGCGCACGGTGGTGCACCCGGTTTCACCCGCAAGGGCGGGTGCTCGGGAACGGGAGCGAGCACCCGGTGCAGGTCGGAGTCGAACAGAGCGGACTTCGACCTCAGAACAGAGCGGACTTCGCTGGAGGGGAGGGTCAGCGCGCAGCGCGTTGGGCGCGGCGCTCGGCGTGCACGAGGGCTTCGAGCACGGCCGCGGCCTCGTCCAGGGACCCCACCGGTCGGCACCCGCACTCCTCGAGGTGACGGACCTTGGCGGGCTCCTCACGGGCGAGTCTCGCACCGCGCACGAGGAGGACGGGGACGGGCTTGCGGGCCTCGCCCATGTCACGCAGCAGGCGGAACCACATGTTGCGCATCGGGGAACGCGCGATGCAGATCGCGTCGGCGAGGATGCCCTCGTCCTCGAGCCGGTGCACGAGCTCCGCGGCGAAGATCCCCTCGGCGACGAACAGTGGTTCGTCGCGGTCGAGGACCATGTGCCGCATGCCGGTGCGGCGGTTGGTCGGGATGTCGTAGATGGGGACCTCGGTCTGACCGAGTCGGCACAGCTCGAGGATCGCCCGGACGGCGTCGTCGGCGTTCCATGAGCGCGGGTCGTCCCAGTCGACGAGGTCCTCGCGCAGTTTGGGCAGGTCCGGTTCGTCGCCGTTGCGGTAGAAGTGGTCGAGGGACAGGGACGTGACGCCCGTCCGGGTGGTCAGCGAGGTCTTGCCGGAGCCCGACGGGCCGGTGAGGATGATGACGCGGGCGCGGGTCCGGCGCGCCCCCGGCGGGATCTCGAAGAGACCCTCCTGGTTCGCGTCGGTGTCGGGCACGCCGCTCTCGGGCACGCCACTGTCAGGCCCGCTGGCGTCGGGGGCGGCCGTGCCGGTGCCCGTGTCCTCGCCGTCGTGCGGACCCACGGAGCCCGGTCCCCAACCCGCTGCGCCGAGGCCCCCGCTGCCGGGCGTCCTCGCCGGGGTGTCTGTCCCGCGGGGGGACACAGGACCCAGGTCGGGATCCGGGGACGCGGCATGCATGGGCCCAAGGATAGCCGTGCGACCGGGGGCGTCCGCGACCTCAGGCGTCGGTGACGACCACCACGCACAACGTCCGTGGCCCGTGGACGCCGTCGACGCGGACCAGTTCGATGTCCGAGGTGGCCGAGGGGCCGGCCACCCAGGTCTGGGGCCGCTCCGCGTGCTCGCCGAGGATCGCCACCGCCTCGGGGACCGTGCCCTGCACCTGTGAGGCGCGCACGACGCAGACATGGACGTCCGGCAGCAGGGTGATGGCCCGGCGGCCCTGGTCGGGCTCGCCGTCCAGCACGATGGTGCCCGACAGCGAGATCGCGGTGCGGGCAGCCGTGACGACGGCATCGACGCCCGCCAGGAAGATCTTGTCCAGGGGCTCCTCGCGCGAGTCCGTGTGCACCTCGCGCGGCGCCGAGCGCCGACGCCCCCGACCGCGGCTGAGCTGGCCCCCGGCAGCGGCGGCCCACTCCGGGGGCAGCCCCGAGGGCACGACGACGCCGTGGGCGCCGGCCTCCTCGAGCAGGTCGTCGATGGCGCCGGGCACCTCCTCGGAGGTCACCTGGACGACGTGGGCGTGGTAGTCCTCCAGGGCCTCCACGAACTCGGCGACGATCGCCTCGGACCCGGCGGGGGAGCTGGCGTGGAAACGGTAGTCACGCACGATGTGCGGCTCGGGTCGCCGCGGGTTGTGACTGCGCGATGGCGGCGCGCACGGCGGACAGGATCTCGGTCTTGGCGCTCAGTCGGGCGTCCTCCTCCCGGGTGGTGGTGGGTTCCCCGGGGGCTCGGCCGGTGGTGGTGGGTCCCGACGCTCCGGCGGCGCTCGACCCCGCAGACCCTCCCTCAGGGGTGGGCCGGGACGACGTGGGCTGCGCCGCACCCTCGGCGGTGTCCTGACCGGGCAGGGCACCGGGGTGGGGCGGGTGGATGGCACCCGGGGTGGGCTCGTCGCGACCTGCACGGCGGGCGGCCTCCCACTGGCGGAAGGACTGGCTGGGAGGGGCGGGCACGTCGCGGGTGTTCGTCCAGGACGTGGCCGGCCAGGGCAGGTGGACGATGCGGTGGTCGGCGCCGGCGACGGCGCGTCCGACCGGCATCACTGCTCCGGCCATGCCCATGACCGAACCCTTCGACATCGGCATGATCGAGGCCTTCATCGCCAGGTCCCACCCGTCGGGGATGCCCCCGCGTGACGCCTCCACCGTGCGGTGGCGCAGCTCGACGAGGACGGAGGGGATGTCGATGCGCACCGGGCACGCCTCGAAGCAGGCTCCGCACAGGCTGGACGCGTAGGGCAGTGTCGCCGCGGGGTCACCGTGCTCGAAGGCCCCCCGCAGCTGGGGTGTGAGGATCGCCCCGATGGGACCGGGGTAGATGGACTGGTAGGCGTGGCCCCCGACGTGCTCGTACACGGGGCACACGTTCATGCAGGCCCCGCAGCGGATGCAGTGCAGCGCCTGGCGGCCCACCGGGTCGGCCAGGACGCGTGTGCGCCCGTTGTCGAGGAGGATCAGGTGGAACTCCTGGGGTCCGTCACCGGGGGTGACCCCCGTCCACATGGACGTGTAGGGGTTCATCCGCTCGCCGGTCGCGGAGCGGGGGAGGAGCTGGGCGAAGACCTCCGCGTCCTGGTACGTCGGCACGATCTTCTCGATGCCGACGATGGAGATCAGCGTCTCGGGCAGTGTCAGGCACATGCGTCCGTTGCCCTCGGACTCGAAGACGCTGAGGGTGCCCGTGTCGGCGATCATCATGTTCGACCCGGAGATGGCGACCTTGGCCGCCAGGAACTTGCGGCGCAGGTGGGCGCGGGCGGCAGCGGTGAGGTCGCGCGGGTCGTCGGTGAGGTCCGCGGGGGCGTCCTCCATGCGCTCCCGGAAGATCGCACGGACCTCGGAGCGGTTGCGGTGGATGGCGGGGACGACGACGTGGGAGGGCATGTCGTCGGAGAGCTGGACGATCATCTCCGCCAGGTCCGTCTCGCGGGCCTCGATGCCGTGCTGGTGGAAGTACTCGTTGAGGCCGATCTCCTGGGTGGCCATGGACTTGACCTTGACGACCTCGTCGACGCCCTTCGAGCGGGCGATGCCCAGCGCGATCCGGTTCGCCTCCTCGCCGTCACGTGCCCAGTGGACGATGCCGCCGCGCGCGGTGACATTGGCCTCGAGCTCCTCGAGGAGCTCCGGCAGGCGGCTCATGACGTCGTTCTTGATGGAGGCGGCCGCCAGGCGCAGCTCCTCCCAGTCGGGCAGCTCCGAGACGCGCATGTCGCGCTTGTCGCGGATCGTGTGGGTGGCGTGCTTGATGTTGCGGCGCATCTGCGTGTTGCGCAGCGTGGCCGAGGCGGCCGTGGGGAACGTGGCTCCCCAGCGCAGCGGGTCCTCGGGGGTGGGGGCCGAGGGCGTCCACGCCTGGACCTTGCCGCGGTCGGCGGCGTCCTCCTCGGCGGTGGTGCCCCGGTGCATGACCTGGTCGACGGCCTGGATCGCGGTAGCGGTGGCGGTGGCCGCGACACCGATCGCCTTGGTCGCGGTCTCCTGGAGCTGGATCGGGACCTTCATCACGCACCCACCTTCGTCGTCGTCTCCGGGGCTGCCCAGGGTTCGTCGCGCGTCCCCGCCAGGACCTCGGCCAGGTGCATGGTGCGCACCCCCGACCTCGTCCGCGACAGGCCGCCCCCGATGTGCATGAGGCAGGAGTAGTCGCCGGCCACCAGCACCTCAGCCTTGGTGGACATGACGTTGGCCATCTTGTCGGCGAGCATCGCGGTGGAGGTCTGGGCGTTCTTCATGGAGAAGGTCCCCCCGAAGCCGCAGCAGCTGGTCGCCTCCGGCAGGTCGATGAGCTGGAGGCCGTCGACCGCGTGCAGGAGCCGGTAGGGCTTGTCGCCGACCTTCGCGATCCGCAGGGAGTGACAGGTGGGGTGGTAGGTGACCCGGTGGGGGAAGTAGGCGCCGACGTCGGTGACACCCAGCACGTCGACGAGCAGCTCGGAGAGCTCGAAGGTGTGCTCCGCGATCTGGGCGGCACGGCGGCTCAGCTCGTCGTCACCCTCGGAGGCGGCGACCATCGCCTGCTGGTGGCGGATGGACCCGGTGCACGACCCGGAGGGGACGACGATGGCGTCCCACTCCCCGTCCAGGACGGGCTCGAAGGTGCGCACGTGGTTGGCGATGATCGGCATGGCCTCGGGGAAGTACCCGGTGTTGACGTGCATCTGGCCGCAGCAGGCCTGGTCGGGTGGGAACACCACCTCGTGCCCGAGCCTCTCGAGGAGGTGGGTGGTGGCCTGCGGCGCCTGCGGGAACATGACGTCGCCGATACAGGTCGCGAACAGTGCGATGCGCATGTGACGACCCCTCTCAGCTCGTTGGGGGCCCGCCCGTGGACGGGCTTTTCCACCACGATAGCCCGAGGTCAGCGACCACGCGGGGTGGTCAGGCTCCCTTCGCCATGCTCCGCGAGCAGTCGTCGCCGTGGGAGCAGCCCGAGGCCCCGCCCTCGTCGGTGCCCTGCCGTTCCCACGGGCGGGGGGAGACGTGCGCCAAGTGCGGCGCGTCGGAGCGGACGAGTTCGCGGATCATCCGCGTGTTCCCGAGGGTGTTCGGCTTGACGGAGGCGAGGTCGAGAAACTCCTTGACCCCGTCGTCGTGGCTGCGCAGCATCTCGGCGAAGACGTCCTCGCCCACGGGGGTGCCCTCGATGACGCGGAACCCGTGGCGCGTGAAGAAGTCGACCTCGAAGGTCAGGCAGAACGCCCGCAGGAGGCCCAGACGACGGGCGCGGGCGACCAGCGTCTCGAGCAGGGCGGCACCGATGCCACGGTGGAGGTGGGCGGGGTCGACGGCCAGCGTGCGCACCTCGGCGATGTCGTCCCACATCACGTGCAGGGCCCCGCAGCCGATGACCCGTCCCCCCGGGCACTCCTCGGCGACGATGAACTCCTGGACGTCCTCGAAGTAGTGGATGAGTTCCTTGGAGACGAGGATGCGCCTCCGCGCGTAGGGGGCGACGAGGGCGGCGATGGCGCGCACGTCCTGGGGCCGTGCGTCGCGGATGTGGAGGTTCACCGCACCATTGTGCGCGGGTGGACGGACCTCATGCGTGCCAGGTCCAGCAGCGAGCGCGCGGCGGCGTCGTCGAGGACGAGGTCGGTGGCGACCCCGGCCCTCAGTGCACCCAACAGTGGCAGCGCCTTGGAGGCCCCGGAGACGACGCACAGTCGGTGGGGGATCTTCTGCAGGGTGGCGGGGGTGGGGCCGGAGGCCCGTCGGTTGAGCTCCATGTCGGTGGAGCCGTCCTCGCGGATGAGGACCGTGCACACGTCCCCCACCACGCCGTCGGCGCGGGCCTCGCGCATCTCCTGGGGTTCGAGGTAGCCCCCGGAGTACACGTGGGAGGGCAGGTTGGCGGCGAGGGCGCCCACACCGAAGAGGGCGACGGTGGTGGACTCGATCAGCTGCAGGACGGAGCGGATCGAGCGCTCCCGCCACAGCGCCCGCTTGGTGTCGGGGTAGTCGAAGAAGGCGGGCACGGGGAAGTGCACCATGCGCGACCCGAAGGCCTCCGCCGCCTGGGAGATGATGGAGTCGGCGTAGGGAAGGCCGGACTGGCTGGCGTTGGCGGCCCCGTTGAGCTGGACGACGACCGAGGCGGGGAAGTGCACGTGGGGGAGGTTGCGGGTGACCTCCGCGGTCGTGTTGCCCCAGGCGATGCCGAGGACGGCCTCCGGTGACATGAGCTCCACCAGGCGTTCCGCGGCGACGAGGGCGACGTTGTGCAGCCTGTTGACCTCGGTGTCCACGTCGGGCACCGGGACCACGGAGGTCCGCACGCCGAACATCTCGTTGATCTGGCCCGCCAGGGTGCCGCGCGTCCCCGGGGCGGCGGCGACGGAGATCCTCACGAGGCCGCTCTCCCGTGCGTGTGCGAGGAGTCTCGACACGGAGGAACGGGAGACGCCGAGGTGCCGGGCGATGGTCTCCATCGTCTGGCCCTGGAGGTAGTACATGGAAGCGGCCTCGTGGGCCTGCTCATCACGGATGCTCACGGGGACCAGTGTGACATGCACAGGCGTTCAATGCCTACGGTTCGATGTGCACCTGCTGAGATACTGGGGCCCGTCGCGACATGCGCGGATACCCACATCGAAGGAGATGAGACGTCATGGCAGTCCCTGAGCTATCGGTCACGAGCAGGACCAACGCCCTGTCCGACATGTCAGCTGAACCACTCGACGTCCTCGTGATCGGTGGCGGGGTGACCGGGGCGGGCATCGCACTGGATGCGGCCACCCGTGGCCTGCGCGTCGGGGTGGTCGAGGCCCAGGACTGGGCGTCGGGCACCTCATCGCGTTCCTCGAAGCTGGTCCACGGTGGCCTGCGCTACCTCTACCAGCTCGACTTCAAGCTCGTCGCGGAGTCCCTGAGGGAACGCGGGCTCCTGCTCACGACGACCGCACCCCACCTCGTCAAGGCCCAGCCCTTCCTGTGGCCGCTCAAGAAGCCCGTCGTGGAGCGCGCCTACTCGGCCGTCGGCGTGGGCATGTACGACGCGCTCGCCCAGTGGGCCCACCGCGGATCGGTGCCCATGCAGCAGCACCACACCAGGCGTGGGTCCCTCCGTCTGGCTCCCGCGCTCCGGCCCGACGCCCTCACCGGGTCCATCGTCTACTACGACTCGCGCGTCGACGACGCCCGACTCGTCGTCACCCTCATCCGCACGGCGGTGCGCTACGGGGCCCTGGCCGCCAACCGCACCCAGGTCGTCGGGCTCACGAAGGACACCGGTGGACGGATCACCGGGGCCGACCTGCGCGACCTGGAGACGGGCACGGACCACCACGTCGAGGCCAGGTCTGTCATCAACGCCACCGGTGTGTGGACCGAGAAGACCCAGGCCCTGGCCGGGACCGGCGGGGGCCTGAAGGTGCTCGCCTCCAAGGGAATCCACCTGGTGGTGCCCAAGGACCGCATCAGGTCCGAGGTCGGCATCTTCCTGCGCACCGAGAAGTCGGTGCTCTTCATCATCCCGTGGAAGCGCTACTGGATCATCGGGACGACGGACACGGCCTACCACCTCGACCGCCGCGAGCCCGTGGCGGACCGCGCGGACATCGACTACCTGCTGGACCACGCCAACTCCGTCCTCGCCCAGCCCCTCACCAGGGACGACGTCATCGGGACCTTCGCGGGACTGCGGCCGCTGCTGCAGCCGGGGACCCTGGACGGAGACGACTCGAAGTCGACCAAGGTGTCCCGCGAGCACACCGTGACCGAGGCCGCCCCGGGCCTGACCGTCATCGCCGGGGGCAAGCTCACCTCCTACCGGCAGATGGCCGAGGACGCGGTCGACTTCGCGCTGGGGGAGGAGCGGGCCCGTGAGCTGCCCTCCGTGACGGCGCAGACCCCCCTCGAGGGAGCAGACGGCTACCACGCGCTGTGGGGACGCCGCCATGCGCTCGCGGAGGCGTCCGGTCTCAGCCGAGACCACGTCGAGGACCTCCTGGACCGTTACGGGTCCGACATCGAGGTCATCCTCGACATGATCTCCGAGCGCCCCGACCTGGGTGAGGAACTGGCGGGCGCACCGGAGTACCTGCGGGCCGAGATCGCCTTCGCGATCACGCACGAGGGCGCGCTGCACCTCGAGGACCTGCTGGTGCGCCGCACCAGGCTGACCTACGAGCACAGGGACCGGGGACTATCCGCGGCCGAAGAGGCCGCGGACCTGGCATCCGACCTGCTTGGATGGAACCAGGAGAGGAGGTCGGACGAACTCTCGGCCTACAGGGCGAGGTGCGAGGCCGAGGATGAGGCCGAAGGGATCCTCGACGAGGTCGAGGCCCAGCAGGTCCGCGGCGAGGTCGGGGAGGTGACACCCTTCATCGATGTCGCGCCGGAGGTGCAGGGCTGAGTCCCCTCATCCCGACACACCAACCAACCGGGGCCACCAAGTGGGCGCCCGGCGTATAAGTAGAGGCACCCAGCGGGGCAGCGTCCCGCGACCGTGACCACGACGGGGGTCCACGGACCCGAATGTGGCACATGTGAATGGTGGAATGGGCCACCCTCACGCGCCGGCGCGAGGACGCGTCGGAGAAAGGTAGAACACAGTGTTCACGACATTGCTCCCTGCGGCGATAGAAGCAGGAACAACCCCTACGAGCGGACAGATCTTCATCTCGGAGTTCCTCGGAACGGCGGTCCTCCTGCTCCTCGGTGCAGGCGTGGTCGCCACCAACCTGCTGCCCAAGTCGAAGGGCCGTGGGACCGGCTGGTTGATGGTCAACTTCGGGTGGGGCTTCGCAGTCTTCGCCGGTGTCTACGTCGCCTACGCCACCGGCGGTCACCTCAACCCGGCAGTCACGATCGCCAAGGTCGTGGGCCACATGTTCGACTCCTCGGTCACCCTGAACGGACCTGCGATCGGTGAGGGCGGCATCGCCGTCACCGCGCTGAACGTGACGATCTACATCGTCGCCCAGTTCCTGGGGGCCTTCGTCGGTGCGGTCCTCGCATGGCTGGCCTACAAGAAGCAGTTCGACGAGGATCTCGACCCGGCCCTCAAGCTCGGCGTCTTCTCCACCGGTCCTGAGGACCGGTCCTACGGATGGAACACCGTCACCGAGGCCATCGCCACCGCAGTCCTGATCATCTGGGTCTTCGTCTCGGGTTACTCCGCCTCGGGCCTGGGACCCCTCGGCGTCGCGATCATCATCGTCGTCATCGGCGCCTCCCTCGGTGGCCCGACGGGGTACGCCATCAACCCGGCCCGTGACCTCGGGCCCCGTGTCGCCCACGCCGTCCTGCCCATCAAGGGCAAGGGCGGTTCGGACTGGTCGTACGCCTGGGTTCCGGTCGTCGGCCCGATCATCGGCGCCATCGTCGCCACGGTCATCGTCTTCGCGGTGAACCTGGCCTGACCGGATCGGTCACCACACCCCTCCCTCCTCGGTGCCGGGCGCGGCCCTGGCCCGCCCGGCACCGAGGGAACTCCCTGAACACCACCATGTAGAAGTGAAAAGGACAGACATGTCAGAAGAACAGTTCGTCATGGCGATCGACCAGGGGACGACCTCGTCCCGGGCGATCATCTTCAACCACTCCGGCGAGATCGTCGCCGTCGGGCAGCAGGAGTTCACGCAGATCTTCCCGAACCCCGGTTGGGTCGAGCACGATCCGAAGGAGATCTGGGACTCGGTCCGGGCCGTCGTCGCAGATGCCTTCGCCAAGGCGGGCATCAACCGCCACCAGCTCGCTGCGGTCGGCATCACCAACCAGCGTGAGACCACGGTCGTCTGGGACAAGAACACCGGTGAGCCCGTCTACAACGCCATCGTCTGGCAGGACACCCGCACCGCGGCCATCGCCCGTGAGCTCGCGGGCGACAAGGGGATGGACCGCTACAAGGACATCTGCGGCCTGGGCCTGTCGACCTACTTCTCCGGTCCGAAGGTCAAGTGGATCCTCGACAACGTGCCCGGTGCCCGTGAGAAGGCCGAGGCCGGAGATCTCTACTTCGGCAACACCGACTCCTGGGTGCTGTGGAACATGACCGGTGGGGTCGACGGTGGTATCCACGTCACCGACGTCACCAATGCCTCCCGCACGATGCTCATGGACATCACGACGCTGCAGTGGCGCGAGGACATCGCTGCCGACTTCGGCATCCCGATGTCGATGCTCCCCGAGATCCACTCATCCTCGGAGGTCTACGGGTACGGTCGCAAGCAGGGCCTGCTCATCGACACCCCGATCGCCGGCATCCTCGGTGACCAGCAGGCTGCCACCTTCGGCCAGGCCTGCTTCGAGCGCGGCCAGGCGAAGAACACCTACGGCACGGGCTGCTTCATGCTGATGAACACCGGTGACGAGCCGGTGTTCTCCGCCAACGGCCTCCTCACGACGGTGGCCTACAAGATCGGCGAGCAGCCCGCGGTATACGCGCTGGAGGGTTCCATCGCCGTCGCGGGGTCTCTGGTCCAGTGGCTGCGCGACAACCTCGGCATGATCGAGAAGTCCAGCGACATCCAGGCACTGGCGGAGACGGTGGAGGACAACGGCGGGGTCTACTTCGTCCCGGCGTTCTCCGGTCTCTTCGCCCCGTACTGGCGTGACGACGCCCGCGGCGCCATCGTGGGCCTGACCCGTTACGCCAACAAGGGACACATCGCTCGCGCGGTGGAGGAGTCCACCGCGTTCCAGTCCCGTGAGGTCCTCGACGCCATGAACGCCGACTCCGGGGTTCCCCTCAAGGAGCTCAAGGTCGACGGCGGGATGACGCACGACGACTTGGTCATGCAGTTCCAGGCGGACCTGTGCGGTGTTGACGTGGTGCGTCCGAAGGTCATCGAGACCACCGCGCTGGGCGCCGCCTACGCGGCCGGGATCGCCGTGGGCTTCTGGGAGGGCACCGACGACGTCATCGCGAACTGGCAGGAGGGGAAGCGGTGGACGCC
Organism: Actinomyces polynesiensis; assembly: GCF_000820725.1. Classification (GTDB taxonomy): domain Bacteria; phylum Actinomycetota; class Actinomycetes; order Actinomycetales; family Actinomycetaceae; genus Pauljensenia; species Pauljensenia polynesiensis. The sequence goes on from NZ_CCXH01000209.1 coordinate 14,241, forward strand.
GAAGGCGGACCAGAAGGAGATCGACCGCACCTTCCGTCTCTGGAAGAAGGCCGTCACGCGGACCTTCGACTGGGTGGACGACGACGTGAAGTGAGGTTCCACCGTCGGTGACGCGGGATCGGGCACATGCGTGCCGGGCCCCGCGGGTACCGGGGAGTGACCAGCACAGGGACGGGCCCCGCCCCTCCGGGAGACCGGAGTGGACGGGGCCCGTCCTGCTGTACCCCGCGACAGGCGGGCCACCGGGTCGGCCGGTGGGAGTGAGAGCGGTCGCGGGATGCGACCGGTCCACGGTCGGCAGGTGGTGCCGGGCGCAGCCGCGTCGGCTCAGAGGTAGTCGAAGGGGTTGAACTCGTCGACGGGGATGATGCGGATGCGCGGCAGCGGCACCTGGAACGCGTGGACGTCGTACTCCAGGTCGATGACCTCCAGGCCCATGTCCACGAGCTCGTGGAGCTGGGAGGAGAGGAACTCGCGGAAGCAGACCACCGCGACCTTGCGTCCCATCTCCAGGAGGGCGCGGACCTGGGGGACGAAGTCACCGTCATGGCTGCCGAGGATGACGGAGCCCGAGTCGAGCTCCGCGATGGCCTCCAGGGTGCGCTGGACACCGACGTCCACGACCTTCATGCCGGATGGTCCCGCCAGCGGGATCGCCTTGTACTCCATGGCCGTCAGCGCCTGCACGAAGCCCATCGGCAGGTAGCCACTGGAGCCGTTGAGGAAGAAGAGGCCCTTGGCGGGCTCACCCCAGGTGTCCGCGGCCGCGGCGAGGACCCGGTCCCACCGGGGGCGCTCCTCGGACGCGGGTCGGTGGTCGAGCACGGACATTCCGAGGGTGGCGTCGATGTTCTCGCCATCGACCACCAGGTAGGTCGTTTCAGCCATGGGCCCAGCGTAGGGCCTGCGAGCAGCGGGGAGGGGCGGGGTGGTCGGCTGTCCCGACCACCCCGCCCCTCGCGTACCAACGACGGGTGCCCGGATCTTGACCGGGCCGCGACGCCCCTGTGGGTGTGCTCAGTCCTTGTGCTTGAGGGCGGCCAGGCGTGCCTCGACCTCGATGTCGGAGGAATCGGTGTCCAACTCCGCGAACTGGGACTCGAGGGACGTGGAGGCCACTTCGGCCTTGCCCTGGGCCATGGCCTCGGCCCGACGGACGCGGTCCTCGTAGCGGGCGAGCTCCGAGGTCGGGTCCATGACGTTGATGGAGGAGATCGCGTCGGTGACCTTCGCCTGGGCCTCCGCGGACTTCTGGCGGGCGACCAACTGGTCACGGCGGGACTTGAGCTGCTCGAGGCGGTCCTTCATGCCCACGAGTCCCGACTTGAGCTTGTCGACGACCTCGGTCTGGGAGGCGATCATCGGCTCTGCGTCCCTGGCCTCGCCCTCGAACTGGATCTGCTTGCCCAGGGCGACCTTGGCGAGGCCGTCCCACTTGTCCGCACCCGCACTGTCGCCGGTGGCGCGCAGCTGCTCGGCCTTGTCGGAGGCGGCCTGGGCCTTGCGGCCCCAGTCGGCAGCGGTGGCGACGTCGTCCGCGTGGTCCTTCTCCGCCAGGCGGAGGTTGCCGACCGTCTGGGCCACGGCGGTCTCGGCCTCGGCGATGGAGTTGGTGTAGTCGCGGATCAGTTGGTCGAGCATCTTCTGGGGATCCTCGGCGCGGTCGATGATCGCGTTGATGTTCGCCTTGGCGAGCTGGGAGATGCGTCCCAGGATCGACTGTTTCTCAGCCATGTGTTCTCCTCGTTCGGGGTGGGGTGATCGAGTTCACGTCCTCCACGGATGATATCGGCTGGCCCGCTGCGTTGCGAGGGCTGCCGGCAAGTGCGGCACCGCGCACGCTGGTGTCAGAAGGAGGACCCTCCTCCACCGCCGAAGCCGCCTCCCCCGCCACCTCCGCCGAAGCTGCCGCCGCCACCCCCACCGAAGCTGCCTCCACCGCCTCCGCCGAAACCTCCGCCGAAGCCGCCGCCTCCGAAGCCCCCGCCACCGAACCCGCCACGGTGGTGGCCACCGCCCCCGCCCCCGCCGCCCCAGGAGCCACCGGAGCGGTTGCCCATGAAGATCGACCACAGCAGGAGGTTGCCCCAGGAGACCCCCGAGTCGCTGCGCGGCCCCTGGCCGTCGGAGCCACCCGGCCTGCTGCGGAGCACCGAGCGGGCGGTGGACTCCGCGTCGATCGCCGCCTGGACCGAGGTCTGTGGGTCGGAGTCGACGGTGGCGCGCGCCCGCTCCAGGGAGGACCCCGCGCGCGACATGAGCGACCGTGTCTCCAGGTCGACGAGCCCCCGTCGGGACTGGACGAAGGTCTCCGCCTCCGAGACCGCGGCCTCCGCGGAGGCCAGCCTGCTGCGGGCATTGCCCACCGCGCGGGTCCGCTGCTCCTCCGTCGAGCGCAGGCCCGCGAGTGCGGCGTCGAGGGCGGCCTCAGCGCTGTGGAGCGCCTCCAGGGCGGCGAGCGGGTCCCCGGAACCCTCCCGCGCCGACTGCGCGGCGGCCACCGCGCGGCGCGCTTCCTCGACGAGGGGGGCGAAGGCCTGGGGATCGGCGTGGAGCCGGGTGACGTCGTTGAGGTCGGAGGTCAGGGAGGCCACCGCCTGGGTGAGGTCATCCTTGGCGTGATCCAGGTTCTTCTGGGCGTCCATGATGGCGCGGACCTGGAGCTGGGCCATGGCCACGGCACGCATGCCGGTGTCGACCGCCGTGAGTGCCGCGGAGCGGTCGCCGCTCAGCAGGCCCTGGGCCTGGTCGGCCGCCTGGCGGGCGGAGTCGAGGAGGGCCCTGGCCTGGTCGGGGTTGTCCTGCAGTGTGGCGATCGCCGCGGGCGGGTAGGCGATGGACAGGGAGTGGAGCTCGGAGACCGCGGTGGGCAGGGAGGCCTCGACCTCCGTGATCCGCTCGCGCAGTCCCGCGACCTGCTGGTCGGCGGTGGCCTCGGAGTCGCGGAGGTCGTGGAATGCCTTCTGCTGGGAGACGAGGGGGACCATCACCTGGTCGAGGGCGGCGAGGAGCTGGTCGGCCGACGCCCCCTGTCGGCGGGTGTCGGTGGCGTCGTTCATCTGCTTCTGGAGGTCGAATGCCCGGGCCACGCCCTCCTGGGCGGCACGCAGGGCGGCCGCGTAGTCGTCGGTGCGCAGGGATCCGAACTGGGCGCGGGCGAACTCGAGTTCGTCGGAGGCGCTGCGGACGAGTTCGTCGGCCTCCAGGAGACGGCGGTTGGCGAGGTCGACCCTCTGGGCGGGGGTGGGGGCCGGTGCGCCACCGGACCCGGTGCCACCGCCACCGCCCTGGATGCGCGACCTCGTGCGCCGCGAGGAGATCGCCCCGACGAGGAGCAGGCCGGCGGCGACCACGAGGATCACGATGACCAGCACCCCGAAGCCGCTGATTCCTCCGGAGGTGTCCGTCGAGGGGTACGCACCGTCCTCGCCGGGGGTGTACCCCTCCAACCCGTTGTCGCCGTCGTCCCCGGTGCCCGAGGTGGTCCCGCCGGCGCTGTCGACCACGGAGTTGACGAACGCCGTCACGGCCTCGGTGGTCGTCTCCGCGTCCAGGGGGTCGGCACCACCCAGGACGTCGACGGCGGCGGCGCGTGCGCTGGTCAGGTCGGAGTCGGTGACGACCTGTTCACCCTCGTTGCCGCAGGAGCCGATCTGGCGCTCCTCGTAGGCGATGACCAGCACGACGGAGCTCGAGGAGAGCCCTGACTGGCTGCCACTCGTCTGGCACCACGCCACGACCTTCTCCCCCGACAGGTCGGGGACAGCGACGAAGTAGAAGTCGATCCCCTCCGCACCCGCCTGTCGGGCGTCCTCCTGGATCGTGTCCACCTGTGAGGTGGAGAGGAAGCCCTCGGGGTCGGTGACGGTGTCGCCGATGGTCACCGGCGAGGTCGCGCCGGCCGGTCCCGCAGCGACCGCCATGGCGGTCAGGGCTGCTGCGCCGGCGGCAGCCAGACGGTGGATCTTCCTCATGGGTGCCTCCCTCTCCGGGGACCGTGGGGCCCCGTGGACCAGCCTATTGTGCGCGGGGGCCCCCGCGCCGCCGCGCCGTGCGCCCACCCCTGTGGGACCGGTCTGTGCGTCCCGCCCCCGTCGACGCGGGGGAACCCCTGACGCGCCCGCGTCCCCTCGAGGGCCCCGGCGGGCGGGAGTCGGGGGGAGGGAGGGGGACGGGCGCCGCGGGGAGTCCGGGGGACGGGTGCCCGGGGGAGTGCGCGCCGGGGGCGACCCGCCCAGCCTTCGACCACGGCGACCGGGCGAACTATCATGGGTCGGAGGCCCGTACGGGCCGCTGACCACAAGGAGTGCAATCGTGCCCACCGGCAAGGTGAAGTTCTTCGACGCCGACCGCGGCTTCGGGTTCATCGGCGGCGATGACGGCGTCGAGGTGTTCCTGCACGCCTCCGCGCTGCCCGAGGGGACTCCCGCGCCCCGACCGGGGACCCGCGTCGAGTACGGGGTCGCCGACGGTCGCAAGGGTCCCCAGGCCCTGTCCGTGAGGATCCTCGAGGAGGCGCCCTCCGTCGTGCGCAACCAGAGGCGCAAGCCGCAGGCGATGGTCCCGGTGGTCGAGGACCTCATCAAGCTCCTGGACATCTCCTCCAACTCCCTGCGTCGGGGGAAGTACCCCGACAATGCCCACAAGATCGCCCAGGTGCTCCAGGCGGTCGCGGAGGACTTCGATGCCTGAGCGCAGCGGGGGGAGCAAGCCCGTGCGGGCACGCAGGCCGCGTCCCGACGCGGTGCTCGAGGCGGCCGTCGACCAGGCCCGTGAGGCAGCGGAGTCTGTCGCACGGCGTGGGACGGTCGGGGAGCACCAGGGGATCCATCTGGAGGGGGAGCGCCTGCTGACCCACTACTTCGCCACACTCGAGCCGGGGTATGCGGGCTGGCGCTGGGCGGTGTCGCTCTCACGCGTGCCGCGGTCGAAGGTCGCCACCGTCTGCGAGGTCGACCTCGTCCCGGGTGAGGGTTCCCTCCTGGCGCCCCCGTGGGTGCCGTGGGAGGAACGGTTGCGTCCCGGGGACGTCACACGCGAGGACGTGCTCCCCTACAGCGCGGAGGACCCGAGACTCGAACCGGGTTTCGAGGACACCGGTGAGGACCCCGACGAGCCGGTGGTACGCGAACTGGGGCTGGGGCGCCCGCGTGTGCTCTCCCGCGAGGGACGCGACGAGGCCGTGGAACGCTGGTACCACTCCGACCACGGGCCCGTCGGTCCCCGGCTCCCGAAGGCACCCTGCTCGACCTGCGGGTTCCTCGTGAAGATGTCGGGTTCCCTGCGCGGGGTCTTCGGGGTCTGCGCCAACGAGTGGTCGCCGGACGACGGCCGGGTCGTCAGCCTGGACCACACCTGCGGGTCGCACTCCGAGACCGACATCCCCTCCGACGGGCCCGAGTGGCCCGTGGAGCCCTCGCGGGTCAACGACTTCCTGGTGGAGTCGGACCGCATGGACGCCGGGGTGAACGTGGGAGTGGGCACCGGGGCCTGAGACCCCGCGCGGTCGCACCGGGGGGTGCACCGGGCCGGACGGGCCGATGGTGCGTTTCGGGAAAGCCTACTCCTTTTGCCCGTAGGGGAGTCCCACTTGGGACGGCCTTGAAAATCGGGGGACGTGTGGGCACGATGTGCGCGTGAGCACCCAGACAGCGCGCGCGCGCTCCCCACAGGCAACTCCCACCAACGCACTCGACCGCTTCTTCCACATCTCGGAACGAGGCTCCACGATCGGTCACGAGGTCCGTGGCGGCTTCGTCACCTTCTTCGCGATGGCGTACATCCTCGTCATCAACCCGATCATCCTGGCCAACGCCCTCCCCGACGACGCCACCTTCACCACGACGGACATCGCGGCGGGCACCGCCCTCATCGCCGGCATCATGACCATCCTCATGGGCGTCGTCGCGAACTTCCCCCTCGCCCTGGCCGCGGGTATGGGCCTCAATGCGATGGTCGCCTTCACCCTGGTCCTCGGTTCCGGGCTCAGCTACCAGGAAGCCATGGGCCTGATCTTCTGGGAAGGCGCCCTCATCACGATCCTGGTCCTCACGGGCTTCCGTGAGGCCGTCTTCAAGGCGGTGCCCCGTCAGCTCAAGACCGCCATCTCGGTGGGCATCGGCCTGTTCATCGCCTTCGTCGGCCTGATCAACGCCGGCATCATCCGCCCGGGCGGCACCCCGGTCCAGCTCGGCGTGGACGGTTCACTGGCCGGCTGGCCCGCCCTCGTCTTCGTCTTCGGCCTCCTGCTGACCATCGTGCTGTACGTCCGCAGGGTCAAGGGCGCCATCCTCATCTCGATCCTCGCCTCCACCGTCCTCGCGGTCATCATCCAGGCCGTTGCCAAGCTGGGCGTGAAGACGGATGACGATCCCACGGGGTGGGGCCAGACCGTGCCCTCCATCTCCGGGTCGCCCGTCGCGGTGCCCTCCTTCGGCACGCTGTTCCAGATCGACTTCTTCGGGGCCTTCCAGAAGCTCGGCCCCATCGCCGTCGTGCTCCTGATCTTCTCCCTGATGCTCGCCGACTTCTTCGACACCATGGGCACCATGGTCGCCATCGGCGGGGAGGCGAAGCTCCTCGACGAGCACGGCAACCCGCCGCGCTCCAAGCAGATCCTCCTCATCGACTCCCTGGCGGCAGCCGCCGGTGGTCTGGGCGGCGTCTCCTCGAACACCTCCTACGTCGAGTCCTCCGCGGGTGTCGGCGAGGGCGCGCGCACGGGCCTGGCCTCGGTGGTCACCGGTGTGCTCTTCCTCCTGGCCACCTTCCTGGCGCCGGTCGTCGAACTGGTCCCGACGGAAGCCGCGTCAACCGCGCTCGTGTTCGTCGGCTTCCTGATGATGACCCAGGTGGTCGACATCGACTGGTCCTCGCCGCAGATCGCGATCCCGGCCTTCCTCACCATCGCCTTCATGCCCTTCGGATACTCCATTACAGTGGGCATCGGCGTCGGCTTCATCACCTACACGGTCATCCAGGTCGCGCTCGGCAAGGCTTCGAAGGTCCACCCGTTGATGTGGGTCACCTCGGCGCTGTTCGTGCTGTACTTCGTCCTCGGCCCCATCCAGGCGGCGTTGGCGGGATGACCCTGATGCCCTGAGGAGGCTCCCGACCAGGTGTCACGTACCTTTCACTCCCTGCGCTACCACAATTTCAGGCTCTGGTTCTCGGGCAACGTCATTGCCTCCACGGGGACCTGGATGCAGCGTGTGGCGCAGGACTGGGTGGTGCTGACGGTCCTCACCTCGCACGACGGGTTCCAGGTGGGGCTGGTGACTGCGCTGCAGTTCCTGCCCCTCCTGGTCCTGTCGCCCTGGGCGGGTGTGGTCGCCGACCGCGTCGACCGCCGCCGCCTCCTCCAGATGACCCAGTGCCTGACCGGCTTCCTCGGTCTGGTCATGGGCGTCCTCGTCCTCACCGGCACCGCCGAGCTGTGGCACGTGTACGTGCTCGCACTGCTCGGCGGTGCCGTGTCCGCACTGGACTCCCCGGCGCGGCAGGCCTTCGTCTCCGAACTCGTGCCCGCCCGTTCGCTCCCCAATGCCGTGGGGCTGAACTCCACCGCGTTCAACATCGCCCGTCTCTTCGGCCCCGCCGTGTCGGGGCTGGTCATCGACTGGGTCGGGCCCGGCTGGGTCTTCATCGTCAACGGGGTGCTCTTCCTGGCGCCCGTGGTCGCGCTGGCCGCCATGCGCCCCGCCGAGCTCGTCCCCCACCGCCTCGTGGAGAGGAAGAAGGGGCAGGTGCGCGAGGGCGTCGCCTACGTCCGCAACCGTCCCGACATCATGCTGCTGCTCGTCGTCGTCGCGGTGGTGTCCGCGCTCGGGATGAACTTCCAGCTCACGTCGGCGCTGATGGCGACTGAGGTCTTCGACAAGGCCGCCGGGGAGTACGGGATGCTCGGTTCCTACATGGCGATCGGCGCCCTGGCGGGGGCGCTCCTGGCCGCGAGACGGGCGACACCCCGCCTGCGGATGATCGTCATCGCCGCCGGCCTGTTCGGCGTCTGTGAGATCCTCCTGGGCCTGGCCCCCACCTACACGTGGTTCGCGGTGCTCACGGTGCCCACCGGGCTGGCGATGCTGACGATGATCACCTCGGCGAACGCCGCCATCCAGATCTCAACGGCGGAGGAGATGCGCGGTCGCGTCATGGCCCTCTACACGATGATCTTCCTGGGTGCCACGCCCATCGGCTCCCCCCTCGTGGGCTGGATCGGGGAGAACCTGGGGGCGCGCTGGTCGATCCTGGTCGGAGGCATCGCCTCCCTGGTGGTCGCGGTCATCGCCGGGGTGTGGGCGATCGCCCACTGGCAGATCCACCTGCGCTTCCACTGGTCGTGGCACCCGCTCGAGGCCGAGGGGCCGGTCGAGCGCGCCCGTGCCGCGATGGACGCCGAGGAGGCCACCCGTCGGGCCCAGGAGACGTCCTGACCCCTGGCAGGGGTCGGAGCGGAGGGCCCGGGCCGTGTCCGTGTGCGTCGGACACCGTCGGGGGCCGG
>NZ_CCXH01000210.1 GCF_000820725.1 Actinomyces polynesiensis
ACCCCTGGCAGGGGTCGGAGCGGAGGGCCCGGGCCGTGTCCGTGTGCGTCGGACACCGTCGGGGGCCGGGGAGTGCCCCGGGTGTGGGGGGGCTCCGTGGGGAGCGACCGCCGCTCAGAGACGGGGCAGGAGCCAGTCGACGGAGGCGAGCAGTGCCTCGACGTCCGAGGTGTGGGTCGAGGGGAAGGTCGCGATGCGCAGTTGGTTGCGGCCCAGCTTGCGGTAGGGCTCGACGTCGACGATCCCGCTGGCCCGCAGTGCGGCGGCCAGGCGTGCCGCGTCGACCTGCTCGGAGAAGTCGACGGTGGCGACGACGGGTGAGCGCCACTGCGGGTTCGTCACGAAGGGCGCGGCGACGTCGCTGGCCTCCGCCCAGTCGTAGATGAGGTCGGAGGCGGCGCGTGACCGTCGGGCCATGGCCTCCAGCCCGCCCCCTGCGAGCATCCAGGCGATCTGGCGCTCCATGAGCACCAGCGTGGCCACGGCGGGGGTGTTCAGCGTCTGGTCCTTCGAGGAGTTGTCCATCGCGACGGCGAGGTCGAGGATCTGGGGGACCCACCGGTCCGTGGCCGCGTGGAGGCGCCTGGCGCGCTCCTGGGCGGCGGGGGAGAGCAGGGCGACCCAGAGCCCCCCGTCCGACCCGAAGCACTTCTGCGGGGCGAAGTAGTAGGCGTCCGTGGCGGAGACGTCGACGAGGGCGCCCCCCGCCACGGAGGTCGCGTCGACGAGGGTGAGGGCATCCCCGTGGCCGATGCGGCGCACCGGGGAGATCGCCCCGGTGGAGGTCTCGTGGTGCGGGTAGGCGAAGACATCGGGTGCGGAGAGGCCGTCGCCGCCCTCGTCCCCCGTCAGGATCGCGACCTCACCGGCCGCGGCCTCGACCACTGCGGGGGTCTCCAGGAACGGTGCCGCCGAGGTTTCCGTGACGAATTTGTGCCCGAATTCGCCGAAGGAGGCGTGCGCTGAGCGCCGTTCGACGAGGCACGCGGTGGCCACGGCCCAGAAGGTCGTGGTCCCCCCGTTGCCGAGCACGACCTCCCACCCGTCGGGAAGGTCGAAGAGCTGCGTCAGACCCTCGCGGACGGAGTGGACGACCGACCTGACGGGTGCCTGTCGGTGCGAGGTGCCCATCAGCAGGGGGGTGCCCAGGGCATCGAGCTGGTCGGCACGGATCCGCGAGGGGCCGCACCCGAAGCGACCGTCGGCGGGGCGCAGTTCGAGCGGGACGGTGGGCAGTTCGGAGGTCATGGAGGGCAATGTAGCCCGCGCGCACGGGGGTCGGGAGGGTGGTCCGCGGAGCGGGGGAGAGCGGTCCGGGCCGTGGGACGCCCCCATGCGGGGGCCGTGTCCGGGGGACGCAGGAGGCGGTGGAAGGGGCTGCGGGGACGTCCCGGCGTGGCTCCGGGAGGCCAGGTGCACCGGGGTGACCATATCCTTGGAGACGGCCACCACAAGGCGCAACTGCGCGGAGAGGACGGGACCGGATGGGCGACCTCATCGACACCACGGAGATGTACCTCAAGACCGTCTACGAGCTCGGCGAGGACGATGTGACCCCGTTGCGGGCTCGCATCGTCGAGAGACTCGGTCACTCGGGACCCACCGTCTCCCAGACCGTGGCCCGGATGGAGCGCGACGGACTGCTGCACGTGCTCGGTGACCGGCGCCTCGAGCTCACGGAGGAGGGCCAGGCCCGGGCGGTGGAGGTGATGCGCAAGCACCGCCTCGCAGAGAGGCTCCTCCTCGACGTCGTCGGCCTGGACTGGGCCGAGGTCCACGAGGAGGCCTGTCGCTGGGAGCACGTCATGTCCGACCAGGTCGAGGAACGCCTCGTGGACCTGCTCCACGACCCGAGCCTCGACCCGTACGGGAACCCGGTGCCCGGTGGCGGTGGGGCACTCGGGGGGACCTCCGTCGAGCTGGCCATCCGCACGCGGGGCGACGAGGGCGTCTCCGGAGTGGTGCGGCGCATCGGTGAGCCGATCCAGGCCGACACCGAGCTCCTCCGGGACTTCGAGGAGCTCGGTATACGTCCCGGGACACGCGTGGCCGTGCGGCCCGGGAACGGTGTGGTGCTCGTCACTGCGGAGGCTGTGGGCGCAGGGGCCGGGGAGGCCCGGACCCTCGCTCTGCCTGCGTCTTTGGCGCCCCACCTCTTCCTCGACGACGTCCACTGATGGGGTGGTCGTCACCCGCTGTCCACCGGGCCGTTATGAATACGTGACATCCGGGTCGGCAGCAGGCTAGTGTGAGTCCCGGTTGCGACGCAGCCGACCACACGTCATGAACCGAAGCCGGGCGGTGACGAACGTGGCACATCACCAGTCCGGCACGGGGGAACCACCAATCGGCCCGCAAGGGCCTCGGGGTGAAGTCCGGGAGACCGGACCGGGCTCTCCTGCCCGAATCCGACAGCTGACCTCGCAGGTTGAACAAGGAGAACGCACCACTCGTGACCACCGTCAAGACCGCGCCGCGGCACCGCAAGGCACGCCGCCCGCTCGCTCCCGTCACCGACACCCTTTCCTCCATCTCACTGAACCCCATGCGGGGGACCGCCGTCGTCTCCGTCACCGGTCTGGCCCTGACGGCTGCGGTGTCGGCAGCGGCGAACGCCGCTCCTGTCGCGCTGGCGGACTCCGCCCAGCAGGCGCCGACGGCCAAGGTCTCCGCCCTGGCGACCACCGTCACGGTCCCCGACATCGCGTGGACGGCCACCGACGAGGTCACCGCCACCGCGGAGGCTCCCGCGCCTGAGCCGGAGCCCGTCGAGGAGGCCACCGCGACGGCCCCCGAGGCGACTGCCGCCACGACGACCACCGAGGCCGCGGCCACGGACACCACCCAGGTCGCCTCCCGCAGTGAGACCCGCACCGAGGTCGCCGCCGTCGCCGCGAGCGGCGCGGGATCCTCGATCGCCGCCATCGCGCAGGGCATGCTCGGCATCCCCTACGTCTACGGTGGCTCGAGCTGGTCAGGCGCGGACTGCTCCGGATTCGTGCAGATGGTCTACGCGCAGGCGGGCATTTCGCTGCCGCGCACCTCCTACGCCCAGCAGGCCGGCGGGACGATCGTCTCCGCGGCCGCCGCGCAGCCCGGAGACATCGTCTCCTGGGGCTACCACGTCGGCATCTACATCGGCAACGGCATGATGGTGGACTCCTCCAAGCCGGGCACCGTCACCAGTGTCCGCGCGGTGTGGGGCAACCCGGTGTACGTCCGGTACTGACCGGACACCTCTTCCGGCGGGGCCGGGTCCCACGGGACCCGGCCCCGCCCTTTCGTGCACGCGATGACGCCCGTCGGGGCACAATGGAGGTGACACCCGACACAAGGAGGGCATCATGGGCTCCACAGAAGTGATCCTGGTGGGCGCGGACGGTTCGGCGGAGAGCCTCGCCGCGGTCAGATGGGCCGCGGACCGTGCGCTGCGCACCCAGGCTCGGATCCACGTCATCTGCACCTACGCACTCGCCTCCTACTCCGCCGCCGCCCTGGACGGCGGGTACGCGGTCCTCGACGACGAGGCCCTGCGTCGGGGCGCCCAACAGGTGGTTGACGAGGCGGTGGCGGCGGCGAAGGAACGTGGTGACGTCCGGGTCTCCGGCTCCATCGAGCCGGGGGATCCCGCGGCGGTCCTGGTCGAGATGTCACGGGAGGTGGATCTCCTCGTCATCGGGTCCCGGGGTGGGGGCGGGTTCGCGGACCGGCTCCTCGGGACCGTCTCCTCGGCGCTGCCCGCGCACTCGAAGTGCCCGGTGGTCATCGTCCCCAGGCACACCTCCGGCAAGGACTTCACCCCGGTGGAGCGGATCGTCGTCGGCGTGGACGGTTCCGACGTCGCCTCCTCCGCACTCCACCTCGCAGTCGACGAGGCGATCGTCTGGGGCGCGAAGCTGACGGCCGTCTCCGCGGTCCCCATCGCCTCGGGTGGCGGGATGATGTCCTGGCTGCCCGCATCGGTGGACCGGGACTCCCTGCTGCGCGATGTCCGCGAGGGCCTCAACAAGGCCGTCGCCAGTGCCGTCGACGGTCGTGACCTGGACGTCGCCCGTCACGCCCTGGACGGGTCGCCCGCCAACCTGCTCGTCGAGTTCTCCACGGCCGTCGACCTCGTGGTGGTGGGCACACGCGGGCGCGGCGGCTTCGCGGGCCTTCTGCTCGGGTCGACCTCCCAGACGGTCATCGCGCACTCGACGTGCCCGGTCCTGGTCGTGCCCTCGCGTCACCGCGACAAGGCGCCCGACCCGGCGTCGCGCTGGGAGCGTCGCTGACGGGTCGGCCGCGCCGGCGGCATCGTGGGAGGGGTCGGGGAGGGCCCGGAAGTCGTCCCCGACCCCTCCTGCTGTCGGTGTAGGCTGTCCCATGCCTCGGAGCGCCCTCGCCGGCGCGCCGACGGGCCCTCGTAGCTCAGGGGATAGAGCACCGCTCTCCTAAAGCGGGTGTCGGACGTTCGAATCGTCTCGGGGGCACAAGCAAACGCGCAGGTCAGGGGAGGTTTCATCCTCGGGTCATCGTCGCCCCGACCCTCGACCTGTCTCACTCTCCGAGGCGGCCGCCGGGAGAGTCGCCGTCCGGGCCGTCGTGATCTTGTCCGGCAAGGCGTCCAGGTCGTCGTCGAACAGGTCCGAGTAGACGTCCAGGGTGATCGAGGGCTCGCGTGTCCAAGCATCCGTTGCGGCACCAGGACGGACGCTCCTGACCGTACAGCCAGGCTCGCAGCCGTGTGGCGCAGCTCGTGAGGCGTGAGGCCGGCCAGTCCCACGTCCTCGGCGACCCCGTCCCACCATGCCCGGTGCATGTTGCGGTAGCGCAGGACCTCGCCCTTGGGGGAGGGGAACAGGAACACAGCGGGATCCCGGCCAGTCACCGCCGGCACCATGAGCTCGTCGAGGAACGACGGGTAGGGCACCGTGCGCCGTTCATAGTCCTTCGGTTGGGAGAACACCGCGCGCCCGTCGACCTCGGTCACGGACTACTCGACCCGCAGGCGTCGACGCTTGAGGTGGACGTCACGCACCTGCAGCGCCGCGATCTAACGGATCCGCAACCCCGTGTACGCCAGAACGTCGACGAGGAGCTGGTGGGCCTCTCCGGCTGCTTCTGACAGGTCCTCCACCTGGACATCACTCAGGTACCGACGCCGCTTCGCCGCCGGCGCCCGCAGACCGACACCCTCGCCCAGACTCGACGCCAGGCGCCGGGAACGAACGGCAGCCGACAGGATCGCAGAGAGCACCCCCTCGACCCCGCGGACCGTGTTCGGCGCCAGGCAAGACCGGGTCCGATCGTTCACGCACACCTGGACGTCATCGTGCGCGACATGCTCGAGCTTCACGGTGCCCCACCGGGGGAGCACATGTGAGCACACCCCGGTTGCGCGCCGTGGTCCCGTCCTTCCAGTCCGGGGACTTGACAAACACGACTGTGACGTCGCCCACCGCGGCCCTGGACCGCTGCGGGTCGATCCAGCCCCCACACCATGCCTGCCGACGCCTCATCGAGCCACCGCTGCGCGTCGACCTTCCGTCGGAACACCTTCGTGTACTGGCCCTTCGCCGCATCTTGATATCGGGCCCGCCACTTCCCCGACGGGATCTGAATGACACTCCCAACATCTCACCCCTTTTCGTCGTAGCGAGCTGACCAGAACCTCTCGCGCTCGCGGGCCTCATCGAGAAGCGGGCCGCGGTCCGCGCGACAAAGGGAGCGCAGCGATGAACTGGACCAACATCTATCGGTTCAAGACGCGGATCGAGCAGCTCGGGTTCGAAGTGCCAGCAAAGATCACGCGGGCCCTCGAACTGATCGAGGTCGTCGACGCAGCCGTGCCGGTGCCGAAGGTGGCTACTCCAGCCTCACAGACGATCAGGCTCGTGACCATCTGCTCGACCTGTCGATCCGCAGACACAACGACGGCGCCCACGGAGCATCTGGGCTCGAGGCGGGCGCAGGTCATCGATCGCGGTGATGTCGGCGCGGTCGAGGCGTGGCGCGCAGCCGAGCCAGCATGGCACGAGCTCGACGACTTCGCATCGACCAGGATCATTCTGATTGACGCAGTTCGACCTGGCGCCCACCCGGGAAGGCCTCCGGGACACGGTCGGCCAGGGATCACTTGGCGGACTCCCCGGGGAGCCGACTACTCGGTGTGCTTCGCAGCCGGGGAGAACTGGGCCGCTGACGGAACCTACTACGTGAACAAGGAAGAACCCGGGATGACCAACTGGATCTCCTTGCTGATGGGAGGACTCCACCTCAACACCATCGACGAGGTCAACACCTTGCTCGAGGACCAGCGATACGCGGTGCTCGTTCGACCGCGGGCGAACACAGACGAAGGGCGGGCCTAACCCACACCAAGAGCTCGGGCCGCCCTCTCTTCAGGCTCCCGCGCCAAGGTCGTCAGAGAATCCAGCGACGACCCGAGTCCGGCCTACCACCAGCGTGACCCAGTCCTCTCCCTCGGCCATTTCAGGACCGGGGGTAGGTCGAGAACGGCGGGATCCGTCCACTCGATAACCGGTGGGGGAAACTTCTGAGTCGTCGGAAGGGAGAAACCTGCTCCAGCAGCGCGACGGGGCGGTCTTCCACCCCATGCAATCCAGACTGGACTCCGGCTGACGAGCGATACGGCCGTATCGTTGCCATGTGAGCGAGTTCCTGCAGTGGTGGACGGCAGACCGGGCGATGGTCGCCATCACCGGAGTCGCCGCCGCTGCTGCGATCTTCACTCTGTGGGTGGGCATTTCGACTCTCCGAGCGTCGAAGCGAAACTACGAGCAGCAGGAACGGGACAGTCGAGAAGCAAACAGACCGATGATGGTCGCCGAGCTTCAACTTCGCCCCTACCTGCAGCGCCGCGGCTTTCTCGTCATCTCTAACTTGGGACGAACCGTTGCGCGGAACGTTCAGGTCACCCTCGACCCCCCGATCGATCGGGCCCACGTGCTGAACGAGCACTACCGGTCCACGATCAACGCGATCCAGACCCGTTACGCAGATCCCATCCCTGTCTTCATCCCAGGCCAGACCTGGACGAACCTCTACTGGATCGGCACCTTCTACGGTGACCATGAGAAGGAGGTCGATGTCGCGGACCGGTTCACGGTGCGGATCAGCTATGACGACGGCTCCGGGCACGATTATGGCGACGAGTTCGTCCTCGACTGGAAGACTCTGGGCATGGAGACGCTCTCCAGCACCTCCGAGGATGACCATGGCCTCCTCAAGTCCATCCGTGACCACCTCAAGCACGTTGATGACTCCCTCGTGGCTTTGAAGGGCGCCAGCAGATTCGTGGCCAGGTACTACGCCAGGCGAACCGGTACCACCGACGAGCTCGACGAGTAGTCCAGACCGACCTTCCCTGAGCGAGATCTGCATGCTCGAAGACCCCGTCGGCACAGCCGACGCACTGTGCTCCTCCGAGGGTGTCGGTAGCACCGACCCCCTTCTCGCCCTCGTCGAGCCTGTGGGCCGGATGAGATACGCCCGGCGTACACCATGTGACGTGACTCCGCGACGTCCTCAATCCTCCTCTGAGGGCTCCGCCTCCTCGGCTCGTCCGTGAACCCGCACGCCCGTGGTCTTCCTCAGTTCTGCCTCACCGTGGTCGGTCTAATCGTTGTCGATCGAACGTGCTGAACTCTCGGAATCGGCGCGATCACACCGGTCTCGGGTGCGTCGGTCAATGTCGTTTCATGCGAATGATGCCCCGGGAGATCTCCTAAAGCGGGTGTCGGACGTTCGAATCGTCTCGGGGGCACTGGTGGGGAACCAGCCGTGAGGTGCCGAGTTCTCGAGGTCGGACCTTCACGACTCCCGTCGTCCTGACCTCCGACGAGATCTTCGGCCCCCGGTGCCCGCAGTCCGGAGCCGTGCGCGGGGAGATCGTCGCGCAGGTGTCGGCCCACGCCCCGCGTGGTGTAGGTGCCCTGCGTCCCCGCACGAGAACACCACCTGCGACGTGCATCGCAGACGTAGGGTCGTGTCATGGAGACTCCGGAGTCCATCGTCGCTCGCATCTCACACAGGGACCCCGTCAGGGCAGAGGCAACGTTGCAGGCGGACATCCGGTCGTTCATCCTTCATGCCGGTCTCGACGTCTCGGACGACCAGATGTTGGATGTCGCGATGGAGTCCCAGGTGGGGGACGGGACGCGGCGCAGGATCGACATCGAGGCGGGGACGACCGTCATCGAGGTCAAGAAGGACCTCTCGCGCGGGACGACTCGCGCGGATGCCGAGGTCCAGTTGGCCGGGTACCTCCAGCGTCGCTCGAGTGAGCAGGGAGCCCGGTACCTGGGTGTCCTGACGGACGGGCACGAGTGGCGGCTCTACGTCCCCGACCCGGACGGGGACGGAGTGCTTCCGGCAGGCGATCCACTGGTGATCTCCTCAGCTGCGGACACCGAGCGCCTGCGGTACTGGTTGGGGACGGTCCTGGCCACGATTGAGCACGTGCGTCCGTCGGCCGAGGCCATCGTCCGGGCACTCGGGGCGGACTCCCCGGCCCACGCGGCCGACCACGCGACGCTGCACGCGCTCTACGCGGCGGGCTCGGCCTCCCCCGAGGTACGCCTCAAGCGGGAGCTGTGGGCGAAGCTCCTGCGCACGGCATTCGGCAGTTCTTTCGACGACGACCAGGACCTGTTCGTCGACCACACGCTGCTGGTCCTCATCGGTGAGATCATTGCCCATGCCGTCATCGGTTTCGACATCTCCCGGACGGGGGGACTCTCGGCCAGGGACCTGGTGTCGGGTGCGAGGTTCCGGGACTCCCAGATCAGCGGTGTCGTGGAGTCGGACTTCTTCGACTGGCCGGCCGACGTCGAGGGCGGTGACCAGTTCGTCCGGTCACTGGCGACGCGCCTGTCACGCTTCGACTGGTCCCGCCCCGACCACGACGTCCTCAAGCACCTGTACGAGGCCGTGATCTCCCAGAGCACGCGGGAATCCCTGGGTGAGTACTACACGCCGGACTGGTTGGCCGAGGCGATGATCGCGGACGTCGACACCGACCCCCTGGGGCAGGTCTGCGCGGATGTGGCCTGCGGGTCGGGCACATTCGTCTTCCACGCGGTGCACGCCTACCTCCGGGCGGCTGACGAGGCAGGGATCTCCAATGGGCAGGCGTTGGAGGGTCTGACCACCCATGTCCTGGGCATGGACGTCCACCCGGTCGCCGTGACCCTGGCACGGGTCACCTACCTGTTGGCGATCGGCTCGGAGAGGTTGACCGCCGCGGACCGCGGACCGCTGGGCGTGCCGGTGTTCCTGGGAGACTCACTGCAGTGGGAGGACCACCAGGACCTGTTCACCGGGGACGACACGCTCACGGTGTCGACGTCAGGGGATGAGTTGGTCAGTGGTGGGGGCGGCACGCTGTTCGCTGATGACCTGGTCTTCCCGCGGTCGGTGGCGGTGGAGGCAGACAGGTTCGATGCCCTCCTCTCCGACATGGCCGACAGTGCCCAGGACACGTCGGACACATTGGACCGGACCCTCATCGAGCCCATTCTCCGGCGTGCGAAGGTCACGGATTCCCACGCGAGGAGCGTCCTCACCCAGACCTTCGCCACCTGGCGATCCCTGAACCGGACAGGTCGTGACCACATCTGGGGCTACTACGTCCGGAACCTGGTCCGTCCGCTCTGGCTGACACAACCGGGGAACCGGGTGGACGTCCTGGTGGGCAACCCGCCGTGGCTGCGCTTCAACAAGATGACGGCGGACATGCAGGCGCGCTACCGGACCCTGGCGCGTGCACGGAACCTGCTGTCCGGACCACTCGGGGCCTCGGCACGGGACCTGTCGACCCTCTTCGTCGTACGCGCACTGGAACTCTATGCGGCGCCGGGCGCGCGCTTCGCCTATGTCATGCCGCAGGGGACGCTGACGCGCAAGCCGCACGACGGGTTCCGTTCGGGGGACTGGGGCCTTCCGGTCAGGGCCCGGTTCGACCGGGCGTGGGACCTCACCGGCGCGGCTGCGGCCACCGGTTTCCCGATGGTCTCGTGTGTCATCCGGGGTGAGGTCACGTCCGGCCCCGCGGAGCGCATGCCCGCCCGGGTCGAGGCCTGGACCGCCCACACCTCGTCCTCGGCACTGTCCTGGTCCGAGTTCGAGCCCGAGCTCGACCGCGAGCCGAGTCGCGTCAGCGTGCTCGACCCGCGAGGGGCCCATGAGGTCTCCCCCTACAAGAGGAAGTTCCGCAACGGCGCGATCATCTATCCCCGGGCCCTGCTCTTCGTGGTCGAGGAGGACGCCGGCCCACTCGGGTCAGGTGCGGGACGTGTCCGTGTCCGTTCCCGGCGCAGCTCCACGGAGAAGAAGCCGTGGAAGGACGTGCCTGACCTGACGGGGACTGTCGAGCGCGCCTTCATCCACCCCGTCCATCTGGGGGAGACCCTGCTCCCCTACCGGATGACGGAGCCGCTGGAGGCCGTCCTCCCGATCGGTCTGCAGGACCCCTCGGCCCTGGCCCCGCAGGACGAGATCGACGAGTACACCGGAATGTCCCGGTGGTGGGCCACCGTCGAGGAGCAGTGGGAGGCGCACCGTGTGAGGACGGAGAGGAAGCCGTTGCGTCTTCGCATTGACTACTCGGGTCAGTTGAGTGCCCAGCTGCCACTCGACGTTCCACAGCGGGTCGTCTACTCGAAGTCCGGCAACTCGTTGGCGGCGGCCGTTGTCGACGACCCTGTCGTCGTGATCGACCACAAGCTCTACTGGGCCCCGGTCCGATCACTCGCAGAGGGTCGTTACCTGGTCGGCATTCTCAACTCCTCGCCCCTGCTGGCCCGTGTCAAGCCCCTGCAGAACCAGGGACTGTTCGGCGGTCGGGACTTCGACAAGCACATCTTCGACATCGCATTCCCGGCGTACGACGGGACGGACGGGGATCACCATGACCTCGTGGCATCGGTGGAGAGGGCTGAGCAGGTCGCGGCATCGGTCGACATCGGGGCTTCACGGAGCTTCCAGGCGGCACGCAGGCTGATCAGGAGGGGTCTCGTCGACGACGGTGTCGCTGTGACGATCGACGACATCGTCGACCGAATCCTCCCTGCCCAGAATCCGGCCTGAGCACCTGCCCCGCCAGTTCACCGGCCTGGACGTCACCATCGCGGAGGAGACGCAGGAGAGAGCGCAGTGGGCACACTCGGTGAGGTCGTGGGAGTTGCCCGTGTGGCAGAGGGGATGTCCCACGAGGACCGTGCCGCACGGGTCGGTGCCACTCAGGCGACCCTCCCGCGCGTCGAGCGCGGCGTCCGACGT
This sequence comes from Actinomyces polynesiensis, assembly GCF_000820725.1. GTDB lineage: Bacteria > Actinomycetota > Actinomycetes > Actinomycetales > Actinomycetaceae > Pauljensenia > Pauljensenia polynesiensis. Next base: position 11,284 of record NZ_CCXH01000210.1, read on the forward strand.
GACGACGGTGGCCGTGCCGCCCAGCCCGCTGCTTCCCGTGGAAAATGCCCGCGGTCGGGCCTACTGTTGGGGTGTCAGCCCCGGGCGACCCCGGGGGAGGTCCCTCCCGGACCACGACCGACAGGAAGGCAAGGGAGAAGGATGACCGACATCATTGAACAGACCGTCGTACCGTCCGCCGACGCCGGTGCGCGCCGCACGAGCCTGGAGGGCTCCGAGTCCGGCTTCGTCGCATCCGACGCGTTCATCACCGCACTGCAGCGTGTGCTCGTCGATCTGACGGAACTGCACCTGCAGGGCAAGCAGGCGCACTGGAACGTGGTGGGCAAGAACTTCCGCGACCTGCACCTGCAGCTCGACGAGATCGTCGAGGAGGCCCGCGAGCAGGCAGACGTCATCGCGGAGCGGCTGCGTGCACTCCACGCCGTGCCCGACGGGCGCAGCGCCACCGTGGCAGCGACCACCTCGCTGCCGCCGTACCCCAATGGTGAGGTCCAGACGGACCGCACCATCGACCTCATCACCGAGCGTCTCGACCACACCGTCGCCACGGTGCGCGAGGTGCACGACCTCGTCGACTCCGAGGACCCCACCACCGCTGACCTCCTGCACGAGATCATCTCCGACTTCGAGAAGCTGTCGTGGATGGTCAGCGCGGAGAACCGCGTCGCGGCCGAGTGAACCGACCGCACCTCCGGCGTGCTGGGCACGTCCGGTGACGGCACAGGGGCCCGGGGACAACGTCCCCGGGCCCCTCGTCACGCCCCGGCTCGGGCACGGGACGGACCGATTGGGGGGCCGCGCGGCACGCCTCGCCGATGTGCGGGCCGGGCACACTACCGTGGGAGCGTGGCACCCAGTCTCTTCTCGCGATCCCAGACGGCGGACCCGGACGGCCCCGAGCCCCGGGACGGGGCACCCGTGCCCCCGGCAGCAGCGCCCCTGGAGGCAACCGTGTCCCGGTGGAGGGACGAGCTGGGCGCCGTGACGACGGCCGACCAGGCGGCTGAGGGCACCCCGCGCCTGGGTCTCACACAGGCGCACCCCGGGGGCCTCGCCCAGCTCTACGCCGAGCACACCACGCGGCTGTCGAACCTCGTGCGTGAGCCCGCCGCCCATGCCCGTGCCCTGGAGGTGGCCCGCGAGATCCTGCAGCACTCCCGCGAGCTCACCGCCCGTCACGGGGTGGGCCCGGTACACCTGGCCATCGGACGCGCACAGTGGGACCGGGACGGTGCCCGCGTGTCCTCGCCCGCGATGCTCCGCCCGGTCCTCCTCGAGGAGGACGCCGGGGGAGACATCCTGCTGACACTGCGTCCGGGCGCCGAGATCGGACCGGGGCTGGCCAGTGCCCTCGCCGCGCGACGGGTCTCCATCGACGTCCCCGCGCTGCTCGCCGACGCGCGGACCGTGCACGGGTTCGCACCGTCCCGCGCCCTGTCGACCCTGCGTGGGATCGGCTCGGCGCTGGACCGGTTCGACCTCCGCGACGACCTCGTCCTGGGCATCTTCGAGCATCCCGCCACCGTGCTGCTGCGGGAGCTCGACCATCCCCACACCCTCCTGTCCAGCCCGGTGGTGCGCGCTCTCGCCGGTGACGGGCAGGCGCGTTCGGAGATGCGGACCGCACTGCCGGACCCGAACCCCGCCGACCGCGATCCCTGGGAGGAGCCGGGGGTCGGGGACCTCACACCCCGCCAACTCGACGTCGTCGAGGCGGTCACCGCGGGACGCTCCCTGGTCATCGACGTCCCCGACGGAGGCGACGACACCCCCGTCCTCGCCGCCCTGCTCGCCGAGTCCGGCTCCCGCGGACGTTCCACGCTGCACGTGGCGGGGTCGCCCTCGCGCACCTCACGACTCGCGGCGCGGCTGCGCGCCCTGGGCCTGGACGAGATGGCGGTGCGGGTCGACGGCGGCTCCGAGGACGGACAGGGACTGCGCACGCTCCTCGCCGACGCCATGGCCGACACCTCCGACGTGGTGGACCCCACCGAGGTCGACGAGATGCGCACGCAGCTGAGGCGCGTGCGCGAGGCGCTGTCCTCCTACACGACCTACCTGCACCGCCCGTTCGAGCGATTCGGCGCCTCCGCCTACGACGCCCTCCAGGTCCTCACCGACCTCACCGGCGCGCACCCCGCGCCCCGTACCCGCGTCCGTCTGCGCGAGGACGTCCTCATCGACGTCGCCCACGACCAGGGCGAACGGGCCCGGACCCTGCTGCACCGTGCCGGGGCACTCGGGATCTTCTCCCGGACCACCGAGCACATGGCCTGGCGGGGGGTGGTCATCAACTCCGCCGAGCAGGTCCCCGACGTGCTGCTGCGCGTGAGGCGTCTCGCCACCGAGACCCTGCCGGAGATGCGCGTCCACATGGGGGCCGTCGCCGGTGAGACCGGGATCGTCACCGCGACCACGCTCGCCCAGTGGGAGGAGCAGCTGCGCATGCTCGAGGGCGTGCGTGACGTCCTCGACGTCTTCCGCCCCGCCGTCTTCGAGCGCTCCGCGGCCGACATGGTCATCGCGACCGCCCCCAAGCGCTGGCGGCGTGAACACGGGATCACAATGAAGCGATCCCAGCGTTCTCGGCTCGTCAAGCAGGCGAAGGACCTGGTGCGTCCCGGTCGCCATGTCGAGGACCTCCACCACGAGCTCCTCCTCGTCCAGGAGAAGCGGGAGGTGTGGCGCCAGCACTGCGACTCCGACGGCTGGCCCCGCCTGCCCCAGCGCCTCGACGAGGCCTCTGCCCTGGCCGCCTCGGTCCGCGCCGACCTCGACCGTCTCTCCCCGTTGCTCTCCACCGCGCACCCGGACCTGGCGCACATGCCGGTCACCGACCTGGCGCGCCTCATCGACCGTCTCGACGCGGATCCCGAGGGTGCCCGGGAGCTGCCCCAGCGGGTGGCCGTCCTCAAGGCCCTCTCCGAGGCCGGCCTGGAGGACCTCGCCGCGGACCTGCGGGCCCGCCACACGCCCGACGGCCTCATCGACGCCGAACTCGACCTCGCCTGGTGGGCGTCGGTGCTCGGGACCATGCTCGCCTCGGAGCCCCGTCTGGGTGGTTTCGACCCGACGCGGTTGGAGGGGATGCTCGAGGAGGGACGCGAACTCGACCGGGAGCAGGTCGCCTCCCTGACCCCCCAGGCACTCCAGCGCCTGCGCCGTCTGCGCCGCCAGGCCCTGGCCACCCGTCCCGAGCAGCAGGGCGACCTCCTGGCCGCCCTGCAGGCGGGCGTCCCCGCGACGGAGCTCTACGCCCGCCACGGGCTCGTCTCACACCTGGTGCCCGTGGTCCTCACCGTGCCCACCCTCGTACCGAGGCTGGTGCCCGAGGGGCACCGCATCGACCTGCTCGTCCTCGACGACGTCGACGACCTCCCGCTGGCTGAGCTCGTGCCGCTCATCGCCCGCGCGCGCCAGGTCGTGGTCGTCTCCGACCTCTCACGCACCGCGCCCGGGAGCGCGGCGGCCGCCCTCGCCGAGGTCCTGCCCGCCACGCGCCTCCAGGTGAGGCCCGCCCAGCTCAACGACCAGGTCGCCCGCCTGCTGAGCGCCCACGGCGCGGAGGGGACCGGTGTCCCCGTGCCCTGGACCACCGCCTCCGCGACCGTGCGCGCCGTGTGGGCCGAGGGGTCGGGCATGCCCGCCCCCGGTGCCTCCGCCGTGGAGTCCTCCACCGCAGAGGTCCAGGCCGTCGTCGACGTGGTGGTGGACCATGCGCTCACGGAGCCCGACCGGTCGCTGGCCGTCATCGCCCTGAACCCGCTCCACGCCACGCGCATCCGCCAGGCGGTGTCCCGGGAGGTCGAGGCCTCCCCGGGCCTGGCCTCCTTCTTCGGGCCCGACGCGGCGGAGCCCTTCGTGGTGACGGACCCGGCAGGGGCCCGCGGGCTCGGACGTGACCACGTGGTGGTGGCGGTGGGCTACGCCAAGACCCCCCACGGCCGTGTCCTCCACGACTTCGGCGTGTTCTCCACACAGCAGGGGCTCGCCGCCATGGCGGACGTGCTGCGTGCGGTGCGCGGTGACCTCACCGTGGTCTCCTCCATCCGGGCCTCCGAACTCGACCGCTCCCGCCTCTCCGCCGAGGGGGCACGCATGCTCGCGGACCTCCTCGACGTCGCCGAGGGAGGGGCGGGGACTGGGCCGGGCGAGTGGCCGACCCTGGAGGCCGCTCCCGACCGGCTCCTCGTCGACCTCGCCGACCGGCTCTACGGCATGGGTCTGGAGGTAGTGCCGAACGTGGGCATCCCCGGGGGGATGCGGATCCCACTGGCCATCGGTCACCCCGAGGTCCCCGGTCGTCTGCTGGTGGCCGTGCTCACCGATGACGAGACCTACGTGGCCGAACCCTCCCAGAGGGTCCGCGACCGCGTGTGGCCGGCCCTGCTGGAGGCACAGGGGTGGAAGGTGCGCACGGAGCTGTCCATGGCGGTGTTCATCGATCCCCAGCACGAGGCCGAGGAGATCGTCCAGGTGGTCCTCGACGCCGTCGACGGCATCAACGGCCCTCAGGCCGAGGTCGTGGAGATACCGGAGGATGCTGCCGTCGACCCGCCGGAGGTCGACCCGGTGCTCGACGCCCGGGTCGCGGTCACCGACGACCTGCGGGAGCGTCACGACACGCTCACCGGCCCCGGCGCGGCGCCGGGCTCCCCGGGGCGACGACCGGGAGGGACAGGACGGGGGGCCGCCACCCAGCGGACGCCCGACCGGCGATCGCCCGGGGCCTGCCACTGGCGGCCTACGGCGACGACCAGCTCGACGAACTGGCCGAGTGGGTCCGCTCCGACGGCGTCACGCGTGACGAGGAGACGATGGTGGACGAACTGCGTGAGGCACTTGGCCTCACCCGCAGGGGTGTGCAGACCGACGCCGTGCTGCGCAACGTCGTCCGCCGGACCTCCCCGCAGCCATGACGGGGACGGAGGGTGGTCGCGTTCCGGGTGGACGCGGGAGTGGTCGGCCCGGCCCGGAGGTCGACGGGTCCGGGCAGGACCGCGCCGAGGGCGACGGGAGTGTGACGGCGCCGCGCCGACGGCGGGGGAGTCGACGCGCCGTGCGAGTCTCGGACATGGACCGCCGCCTCATCGAGCGTGGACTCCCCCCCTCGTGGGAGGAGAAGGTCGACACGGAGGACCTCACGGTGCGCGGTGGGGACGGTCGCGATCCTGACCGCGGCGACGGGGCCAATGACCGGCGCCTCCTGGACAACGTCCCCCCGCACTCGCAGCCGAGGGCCTGAGGCGGCAGTCCAGTGGTGGCGGGCCCCGCCGGGCCGATCCGCCCCCAGGCGGCGACTCCTGCGCCACTGACCGGCCGGGGGACGGCCCGCCCTCCGGGTACCCCCCCTGGAACGGAGGTGGGCCCCGCACCGGGAGGTGCGGGGCCCACTGGGCTCATGACGTCCTGGAGCGGACGCCGGAGGACTCACTTCCCGGAGGGGATCTCCTTGGCGAGCAGGTCGCGGATCTCGACGAGGAGCTTGGTCTCCTCGGTCTGCTCCGGCTCGGCCTCCTCGACCTTCGTCTTGTTCATCGCAGCCAGCTTGTTCATGGGCAGGACGATGAAGAAGTACAGGGCGATGGCCACCAACAGGAAGTTGACCAGGGCGGTGAGGATCGCCCCGGGCTGGACGACTGCCGCGTTGTCCCCCGTGCCGATGGTGAACTGCAGCAGGGAGTCGAAGTTCGGCTTGCCGAAGATGCCGCCGATCAACGGGTTGATGAACTTGTCGACCACCGCCGTGATCACGGCGGTGAAGGCACCACCGATGATGACGCCGACGGCGAGGTCGATGACGCTGCCGCGGGAGATGAAGTCCTTGAAGCCCTGGATCATGGGGAGTCTCCTCTGTGTTGGGTGACAGGCGCCCCGCCCGGAGGGCGCAGCACCAGGCTGAGTGTTCCCGCCCCGGTGTGGCCCAGGACGCGGCCGGTGTCCACCACGCGGAGGACGAGACCCACCCGCGCGGTGGGTGAATTCCCCCACGAGGAATCATCGTCGACCACCATCGAGGTTAGGCGTACCTCCTGCGCCAGCAAAGATGCCACGCAGCCCGACCCGTCACACACCTGGGGGGCCGACCAGATGTCCACGATGTCACCCGCCTCGAGACCAGCGGTTTGGTGGAGGGGGACGACGAGGCTCAGGCGCGCCTCCCCGGCTCCGAGGACGCGGCCCCCGGGAGACCCGTCCACGTTCGACTCCGTGAGGATGGTGCCCTCATCGAGGGGCGCTCCCTGCCAGGTCCCCGGAAGGATGGCGTCGGTGTCGAGGGCGTCGGCGGGGACGGCCGCCTCCGGGACACGGACCTCCCGGACATCGGCCCGGGAGAGCGCCCCACCCTCCACCACACGGTGACGCAGGACGAGGACCGGGAGGCCCTCCGGCTGCGGGCGGAGGGCGAGGAGCACCGACACCACCAGACCCGCCAGGAGCAGCGCGCACAGGACCGGACGCAGGCGGGCGAGGAGGCGGGCGAGGCGGTCGGTGTCCATCGACCCAGTCGAGCACGGGGCGCGGCAGGACTCCCGTTGACCCGGCCGTGCTGTGGAGGGGCCACACGGGTCGACCGGACCTGTGGAGGGTGCTTCGGGTCCGTCCGCACCCGTCCGTGCGCACCGCCAGCTGTCAGCGCCGCCCGGTCCCGCCCGGTCCCCCGGGGTGGATGAGGATCGTGCGTGAAGGGGTGATGACGGCGTCCACGGGGCGGTCATGGGGTTCGCGGGGCAGGGACTCCGCCGGCAGGACCTCCTCGTCGAAGACTGCCGCGACCACGGGGGTGCCGGGCCGGAGGTGGAGGAGGGCCCGGTCGTACCAGCCACCCCCCTGTCCCAACCGCGTTCCCGACAGGTCGACGGCCAGCGCGGCGACCAGCACGATCGCGGCATCGGCGAGGGCCTGCGGGGGCAGGACCGGGCCCGCCGGCTGGGCGGGTCGCCGAGGGTGTGGGTGTGTCAACTCCCCTGAGCCGCCCTCGTGGGTCCCCCACGCCGGGGTCGGCAGGGGGACGCCCGCCGGGGTGACGAGGACGGGGAGGAGGGAGCGGGGCTCGGCGTCGACGATGGGGCGGACGTCCGGCTCCTGTGCGGTGGGGACGAACAGCGCCGGCAGGCGGTCGGCGGGTCCCCCGGAGGGAGACGCCAGGCCCAGCTCGGGCAGGAGACTCCTCCAGGCGGCCAGCATGCCGTCGGGATCCGCGGGATCGAGGTGTCCCGAGTCCGTGGACGTCCGGCGGGCACCCTGTCGGCGGTCCGCCCGTGCGGCGCGCACCGCGCCCCGGATCCGTGCCTTCCGTGTCGCCATGACCCATCCAATCCCCGGCCCTCGGCTAGTGTGGCCATCATGGCAGACATCACGGGGCTGGTCCGGCACCGAGTCGTCCCGACGGCGCACACCCACGACACGTCCTCCGGGAACGTCGTCACCGGACGTCGCGCACCCGACGCGGGCACCCTCGACGTGGTCGACCACCACCGGCAGGACAGGGGCTGAGCGTGCGGTCCGTCGCCGATTTCTACCAGGACTGCCTCAACGCCGTCGGCCAGCAGCCGCCCCTGGACGTGCAGCTCGTGGACGCCGTCTCCTGCGTGCTCGCCGAGGACGTCCGCGCGCCCTTCGACCTGCCCGTCGCCGACCTCGCGGCCTGTGACGGGTATGCCGTGCGCTCCGCCGACCTCGCCGGTGCCGCGCCTGACTCGCCGGTGACCCTCTCGGTGACCGAGGAGGTCCGAGCGGGGGACGTCGACCCCGCCGCCCTCGCAGTGGGCTCCGCGATCCGCATCGCCTCCGGTGCCCCGGTCCCAACCGGTGCGGACTCCGTCATCGCGCTGGACTTCACCGACCACGGGATGGCCCGGGTTGTGGTGAGGACACAACCGGCGGTGGGGGAGAACATCCGTCGGCGGGCCGAGGACGTGGAGCGCGGGGCCGTGGTCCTGCGCAGTGGGACCCGTGTGGGGGCCCGGCAGGTCGCCCTCCTCGCCGGTGTGGGCCGATCGCGGGTGGTCGTGCACCCCAGGCCCCGCGTGGTGATCATCTCCATCGGGGACGAGATCGTGGAGCCGGGACGCCAGGCGCGACCGGGTACCGTCTTCGACGCCAACGGACATGCCCTGTCCACCGCCGTCGCCGACGCGGGGGCACAGACGTTCAGGGTCGCCGCGGTGCCGGACGAGCGCCTGGTGCTCAGTGAGACCATCGAGGACCAACTCGTCCGGGCCGACCTCATCGTCACCACCGGGGGCATCTCCTACGGATCCGGGGACACGGTGCGGGAGGTGCTCGGTTCCCTGGGCACCGTCCGCTTCGACAACGTCGCCGCCTGGCCGGGTCACATCCTCGGGGTGGGCACGGTCGGTGAGGGGACGCCCATCTTCTGCCTCCCCGGTGACCCGGTGTCCGCCCAGGTCTGCTTCGAGGTCTACGTGAGGCCCGCGTTGAGGCACATGCAGGGGTGGACGGTGCTGAACAGGCCGAGCATCCAGGCGAGCGTGGACCGGTCCTGGTACTCCCCGCGTGGCCGACGGGAGTTCGTGCGGGTGCGCCTCAGTGGTGATCCGGGTTCCGGGTACCGGGCGAGGGTGATGGGGGCGCCCGCCTCCCTGCTCCTGTCCGCCCTGGCCGAGTCGAATGCGCTGGCGATCGTCCCCGAGGACGTCACGAACGTCAGGGCCGGGGACTCGCTGAGGTGCATGGTGCTGGACTGATGGGACGGCACTGATGGCGCGCGTGTGGGGCAGACCCGTCCAGGAGCTGACACTGGTCGTGAACGACCCCGTCGGGAAGGGCTTCCTGCGGCCGGGGCCCGCCGGGGGCGCGGCCCCGCGCAGGCTCGTGCTGCGACCCGCCCTGGGCCGCGACCACCAGCGCATCGACGCGGTGAGGCGGCGCGACTGGAAATGGCTGGGACCGTGGGAGGCGACCCTCCCCGCGGGCTCGACGGAGGACCTGCCGGACCTCGCGACATTCCGGCGACGGATCGACCGCCAGCAGAGGCGCGGCGAGGCACTGCTGATGGTGGCGGAGCTCGACGGGGAGGTCGCGGGACTCTTCTCCCTCTCCGGTGTCCAGCGCGGTGCCATGTGCCAGGGCTCGCTCGGGTACTGGGTGGCCGGTGGGTACGCCCACCGCGGTCTGGGCTCCCTGTGCACCGCGATGTTCATCGACCTCGTCATCGGAGAGCTGGGGCTGCACCGCATCGAGGTCAACGTCCGCCCGGAGAACGGACGTTCGTTGGGGCTGTGCCGGAAGTTGGGCCTGCGGCGTGAGGGTCTCAAGGTGCGCTACATGAACATCGCCGGACGGTGGGCCGACCACGTCGCCTTCGCGATCGACGCCGAGCAGCTCCCCGAGGGTGGGCTGGTGGCCCGGGTGTGGGGCCACGCCGCGGTGTGACCCCACACCCGTCGCGCCGCACACCCCGGGGCGCACGGAGGGTCCCGAGTCCACCGGCCGTGGGAGCCCGGCCTCGCGGCGGGCAGCGGGCCGGTCGTCGGGTGGGCGCCGGTCGTCGGGGTCGGCGCGGGCATCTCCGGTCCCCGAATCGTCAACACGCGAGGGGCCCCGGGCACCGGGACCCTTCGGTGACCGTAGCGTGGGGACCGTGGAGTATGGAGGGGTGGTCGTCGCCGCTGCGGTGGCGATCGTGTGTCTTCTCCTGCTCCCACACCTGGTCTCCAGACGCACCGCCATCACCCAGTCGAGGGAGTTCGACCGCTTCTCCCCGGGCATGAGGGTGTTGAGGACGGAGAACGGCGAGACGGTGGGACCGACCCAGCAGTGCCGGTCCCCTCAGCGGAGCCTCTCGGCCTCCGCATCCGGGCACCGAACAGCAGGAGGCACCATGTCGCCCCACGTTGAGGACGGCCGCCGACCCATCGTGGGCGCGCGCGCCGCGCACCGCGAGAATGCCCGTGTGCGCGAGATCGCCCAGCTGCGCGCGCGTCGCGCTGCCCGCCTGGCCAATGAACGGGCCGCCGGACAGCGTCGCTTCCTCGCCTCGGCCCTGACGGCGTTGGCAACCCTGGCCGTCGCCGCGCTCGCGGCCTTCTCGGTGATCGGATGGGCGTGGGTGGCGCTCCCGGCCGTCCTGCTGGCGGCCGCACTCGGCGCCTCGAGATGGGCCGCCATCCGGTCCGAGGCTGCCGGCCGCAGTGAGGACGCGCGCCTCCGGGAGCTCAGGGAAGGGCTCGACGGGCGCGGCCGGACCTCCCGTCCACCGCGCTCGGGGCGCCCGGAGGGGCGCGCAGGTGCGGCTCCCGGCTCGGCGGGAGGACCTGCCGACGAGGGCGCGGCCTCCGAGTCGTCCCGGGGAACTGGGCTCGGATCCGCATCACCGGGCGGAGCCGACACACCCGGGCAGGTGGCGGAGGAGACGTCTCCGGGTGAGTCCGGTGAGGAACTCGACGACGGTGCCGTGCAGACCCCCGAGATGACGGGCAGACCCAACGACGCGACCACGGAGTCCGCGCGGGAGGGGACAGAGGTCCCGCGGGAGCCCGGGGCGCAGGGGGAGCGCACCTGGAGTGTCACCGCCGTCCCGCAACCCACCTACGCTGCACGGACCCGGGTGGAGGGACGCCAGGTGCATGCCGACACCGACCTGAGGGGGATCCCCGCTGTGGCCGCCTCGGTGCCGGCGCGACCTCGTGCGGCAGGGAGTGCGAGTGAGCCCGCCCGGTCCACCCAGGACGTGGTGGCCTCGCAGCCGGTGGTGTTCGACCTGGATGCCGTCCTCGACAACAGGCGCGCCGCCCAGTGAGGTGGCGGGGACACCTGTCCCCCGAGGGTTCCCGCTGCCGGTGCAACGGCGCTTGACGAGGGAATATGCACTCGTCGGAAGCGGGTGCTAAACTGACCGGGCCTTGGGGCTATGGCGCAGTTGGTAGCGCGTCTCGTTCGCAATGAGAAGGTCGGGGGTTCGAATCCCCCTAGCTCCACCAAACGGGCAGTCGGCCCCACCACTGAGGGAACTCAGGGTGGGGCCGAAGTCGTCCCCGAGCCGAACTGTGACGCGGATCAGCCGTCGTGCCAGTCGATCGAAGATCTCTGCTCCCGGCCCCCTCGTCCCTCCCCGTGGGCCGTTGCTCGGCCGGCGCGCGAAGAGTGGGTCCCGTGGGCCCCGGAGGGAGCCGTCCGAGGCCTCCACGCGCCACATCGTGGCCAGAGCTCCACCGACGAGTCCTCGGGAGGATCCCCGGCGCCGCACGTGAGCGGACGTGGGCCCGCGGACCTCAGCAAGGGAGCACCCGGTCGGCCGCGCCGGGACCCGGAGGTGTGCGCACGGTGGACGTGCTCGCCGACAGCCACTCCCACTGGCTGACAACGCGTCGGAGAGCGCAGGTCAGGGGCTGGTGAGGAGGCTCACCCACTCCCCGCTTGACCGCCTGTGGGAGCCTGCGTAATCTTTCTATCCGTTGCCCCGGCCGGTCGGAAACGAAAGGCCCGGGGAAACAGCCTGGACAAGCAGTTGATATTCACCCCGATTTGACACGGGTGAATATTGCGGTAAGCTTGCATGGCTGCCTCGGAAGGGGCGCTGATCACT
>NZ_CCXH01000211.1 GCF_000820725.1 Actinomyces polynesiensis
CGGTCGGACGGGTCCGTGGGTCCGGACGACCGTGGGGGGACGGTCGGACGGGTCCGTGGGTCCGGACGACCGTGGGGGGACGAGGACGAGGACGACCCCGGCCTCGGGGTTCCCTCAGGAACGCACGCGCAGGGTGGGGTCCGGACGCAGGTTCCGGATGCCGTTCCACACGAGGTTCACCACGTGCGCGGCCACGACGTCCTTGGGCATGCGGCGCTCGTCGAGCCACCACTGGCCGACCTGCGCGATGAGGCCGACCATCATCTGCGCGTACAGGGGAGCCCAGGTCGGGTCCATGTGGGAGTTCTCGAACTGGTCGGCCAACAGGTGCTCGACCTGGACGGCGACGTCGCCGATGACCGAGGAGAAGGACCCGGAGGTGCGGTCGTCGGGTGCGTCACGCACGAGGACCCGGAACCCGTCGGAGTTGCCCTCGATGTAGTCCAGCAGGGTCAGGGCTGCGTTCTCGAGGATCTCGCGGGGGTGCTCGGAGGACTCCAGGGAGGCCTGGAGCTGCGTCACGAGGCGCTGGACCTCACGGTCGACGACGACCGCGTAGAGCCCCTCCTTGCCCCCGAAGTGCTCGTAGACGACGGGCTTGGACACCCCGGCCTTGGAGGCGATCTCCTCCACGCTGGTCGAGTCGAACCCCTTCGAGGCGAACAGGGAGCGACCCACCGTCACCAGCTGCTCCCGTCGGGCGAACCCGCTCATCCGCGTGCGCTTCTCGGCCATGGGCCCACCGTAGTGGACGCAGCCGGGACCCGTTCCCGCCCCGCGATGCCGTGTGGCAGAATCGGAGCGCCCTTCCGCCCTGGTGTAATGGCAGCACAGGGGTTTTTGGTGCCCTGGGTCCGGGTTCGAATCCTGGGGGCGGAGCCACGGGTGCGCTGACCGGTACCCGGACCGGTCGTGGGGACTGCCCGTGCACCCGACACCGGACCGACCGCAGGAGGACCCGTGTCCCAGCCCGTCGCCGTCATCGTCCTCGCCGCAGGCCAGGGGACCAGGATGCACTCCGACCTGCCCAAGGTCGTCCACCCCCTGGCGGGGCTGTCCCTCATCGGCCACGCCCTGCGTGCCGCGGAGGGCGTCCACCCGCTCCACCTCGTCGCCGTCGTGCGCCACCAGAGGGAACTGGTGGCAGCCGAGGTGGCACGCGTGGCACCCGAGGCGGTCATCGCCGACCAGGACGAGGTGCCCGGGACCGGCAGGGCCGTCCAGTGCGGCCTCGCCGCACTGCGGGAGACCGCGGGGGAGGTCGAGGGGACGGTCCTGGTCACCTACGGCGACGTGCCCCTCCTCGGCGCCGACACCCTGGAGGAACTGGTGCGGGTCCACGAGGGCGCCGCTGACGCGGTCACGGTGCTCACGACCCGCGTCCCCGATCCCACCGGGTACGGCCGGATCCTCCGCGATCCGTCCACCGGCGCGGTGAGCGCGATCGTCGAGCAGCGCGACGCGACCCCGGAGCAGCAGGCGATCACGGAGATCAACGCCGGGATCTACGCCTTCGACGCCCGCTTCCTCTCCGAGGCGTTGGCACGGGTCGGCACGGACAACGACCAGGGCGAGGTCTACCTCACCGACGTCCTCGCCGCCGCGGCTCCCGCCGGTCGACGGGCGGGGGCGCTCGAGCTCGCCGACGTCTGGCAGGCCCGGGGCTGCAACGACCGGGTCCAGCTCGCCGAGCTCGGGGCCGAGCTCAACCGCCGCATCTGCGGGTCCCACATGCGGGCCGGCGTCACGATCACCGATCCCGCCAGCACGTGGATCGACGTCGACGTCAGGATCGGACGGGACACGACGATCCACCCCGCCACGTCGCTGCGGGGGACCACGAGCATCGGCGAGTGGTGTGAGATCGGTCCCGGAACGACCCTCAGCGACGCACGTGTGGGCGCCGGATGCGTCCTCCCGGCGTCCTGGGGTGCGGATGTCGACATCCCAGCCGATACGATGGGCGAGCCGTTCAGCGTCCTCGGTGGGCAGTGACGGGTGCCTGACCGAGTCCCTCGGGCGCTGCGGCGGAGCGGAAGGACGACCGCATGAGCGGGTTGGTGGCGAGCGGCGAGAAGCGGCTGGTCGTGGTCTCTGGCAGGGCACACCTCGATCTGGCGACACAGGTGGGGGAGGAGCTCGGCTGCGGGGTCTCCTCCACGACCGCCTACGACTTCGCCAACGGCGAGATCTACGTCCGCTTCAACGAGTCGGTGCGCGGGGCCGACGTCTTCGTCCTCCAGTCCCACACCGCGCCCATCAACAAGTGGTTGATGGAGCAGCTGATCATGATCGATGCCGCCAAGCGGGCCTCGGCCAAGCGCATCACGGCGGTCGCGCCCTTCTACCCCTATGCGCGCCAGGACAAGAAGCACCAGGGGCGTGAGCCCATCTCGGCGCGCCTGGTGGCGGACCTCTACAAGACGGCCGGTGCCGACCGCGTGATGAGCGTCGACCTGCACGCCTCCCAGGAGCAGGGCTTCTTCGACGGGCCCGTGGACCACCTCTGGGCCATGCCGGTCCTGGTGGACTACGTGCGGCGTCGGGTCGACCTCGCCAATGTCACCATCGTCTCCCCCGATGCCGGCCGCATCCGCGTCGCGGAGAAGTGGGCCGCGAAGCTCGGCAACTGCCCGCTGGCCTTCGTCCACAAGACGCGCGACACGACGCGGCCGAACGTGGCCGTGGCGAACCGGGTCGTCGGTGACGTGGCGGGGCGCCAGTGCGTCCTGGTGGACGACCTCATCGACACGGGTGGAACCATCGCCGAGGCCGTGAAGGTCCTCTACGACGCCGGCGCGCAGTCGGTCATCGTCGCCGCCACCCACGGTGTCCTCTCCGACCCCGCTCCCCGTCGTCTCGCGGAGGTGGGCGCCACGGAGGTGGTCGTCACCGACACCCTGCCCATCACCCCGGAGAAGCGGTTCTCGAACCTCACGATCCTGCCCATCGCGCCGCTCCTGGCCCGAGCGATCAAGGAGGTCTTCGAGGACGGATCGGTCACATCCCTCTTCGAAGGCGTCGCCTGAGGCCACCCGGGCGGTAGACTGTCCGGGTTGCTCCGGCGAGGGCGACGGCACGGTGCCGTCGCCGTGATCGACAGGGCTCCCCGGCCGTGGTCGGGGTCCCCCGCGCCGGAGCGGGACGACCACCGCAACCGTCGAGGAGACACACCATGAGCACCGAGATCCTGTCCGCCACCGTTCGCACCGAGTTCGGCAAGGGCGCGGCCCGTCGCGCCCGTCGCGCGGGCCTGGTCCCCGTCGTCGTCTACGGCCACGAGGGCGAGCCCGTCCACCTGGACCTGCCGGCCCACGAGCTCTTCCTGATCGTGCGTTCCAACAAGAACGCCGTCGTCACGCTGAAGACGGCTGACGCCGAGCAGCTCGCGCTGGTCAAGGACATCCAGCGCCACCCGGTCTCCCGCGCGATCCTGCACGTCGACCTGCTCGCCATCAAGGCCGGCGAGAAGGTCCAGGTCACCGTGCCGCTGGTCGTGGTCGGCGAGCCCACCCCCGGCACCGTCCACAACGTCGAGGAGTTCGAGATCCCGGTCAAGGCCCCCGTCACCGCGATCCCCGAGGGCATCGAGGTCGACATCACCGGCCTCGAGATCGGTGCGGTCATCCGCGTCTCCGATCTCCCCGTCCCGGAGGGCGTCGAGATCGAGCTCGACCCCGAGCAGGACATCCTCTCCATCCAGGAGGTCCAGGAGGAGCCCGAGGAGCCCGCCGAGACGACGGAGCCCGCCGAGGGCGAGGCGCCCGCCGGGGACGAGGCGGCCACCGAGGCCGAGTGAACCTGGTTCCCCAGACCACCAGCGGGGCCGCACCGGGAGGTGCGGCCCCGCTGTGCGTCTCGGATAGCATGGCCGGGTGCCCGATGTTCCCCAGGTCCGGACCCCGTCCGCCAGCCACGCGGTGGCCGCGGGCGCTGCGGTGCACGTTCCGGGGAGTCCGTCCACCCGCGTGCCGGACGGGTCCCGGGGACCGCGCAGTGCCGTGACGGCCGGTGATGCCGGTTCGTCGGGCGACACCGTGACGTCCCCGGATGCCGATGCGCCGCGCGACCCCACGGTGCCGCCCGACCCCGACCCGCCGCGTGTCCCCCGGGAGGGCGGAACGGGCGCGCTCGTCGGGGGCTCCGCACTCGTGGCGATTGCGGCGTTGCTCCTCTCCCACCTCCTCACCCCCCGTGGCACGGTCGAGAACGACGTCCACTACTACCAGCAGTGGGCCGAGTGGATCACCCGCAACGGCCTCTCGGGTGCGATGAGGGAGTACCCGACCCCGGTCGCCCTGCTCCTGTGGTTGCCGAGCCTGGTGGCGACCACCGCCGACTCCTACTTCCGTCTCTTCGTCGCCCTGGGCGTCGTCATCGCCACCGCCACGACGTGGACACTGCTGGCACTTCCCCACAGGCGCGCGGGCGCGCGGGCCGCAGTGGTCTTCCTCCTCGGCCTGGGAGCGCTCGGCCCCATCACCTTCTACCGCTTCGACCTCCTCCCCGGTGCGCTGCTGGCGCTGGCCTGCGTCCTCCTCGCACGGGGACGGTCGGGGTGGTCGGTGGCCGTCGCCCTGGGGACCGGCGTCAAGCTCTGGCCCGTCATCGCCTGGCCCCTCGTGCTCGGTCGGCGCAGCACCCGCCGGCGCGAGGTCGTGGGATTCACCGCGACCGGCCTCGCCCTCGTCGTGGTGTCGGTGGCGGTGGCCGGGTGGGACCGTCTCCTGTCCCCCCTGGGGTGGCAGTCGGGACGCGGGCTCCAGGTCGAGACCGTCCTCGCCTCCTGGATCCTGCTGGCCCGCACCGTCTCGCCCTCGACGTGGACGGCGCAGCTGTCGGACGCGAACTCCTGGGACTTCTCCGGTCCCGGCGTCACCGCGACCCTCGCGCTGGGGTCGCTCGCCCAGGTCGGGCTGGTGGCGTGGGTCGTGACCGCCACGTGGCGCATGTGGCGGACCCGCCGTGCGGACCCCGCACCGGTGTCCCTCTGTGCCGCGTCGCTGGTCGGCGTGCTCCTGGCCACCGACAAGGTGTTCTCCCCGCAGTACGTCATGTGGTGGGTGCCGGTCTCGGCCGTCGCCATCGCCCTGGGCGGTCGACGTCTGCCGCAGTGGTGGGCCCCGGCCCTGGTGGTCACCGCATTCCTCACGCAGCTGTCGTACCCGACGACCTACGGGTGGCTCTACTCGGGCTCCACCGGGTGGACGTTCCTGCTCGGCACGGTCGTCATGATCTCGCGCAACGTCCTCGTGGTGGTGCTGGCGGTGTCCATGTGCCGCGCGGCATGGCGCGCCACGACGGTCCCGTCCGCCGACGAGGGCGGCGCCGCCCTCGTCGATCCGGGGCCCACGGCCACACCCCCCGCCGGGGACGCCCCCGCACACGACGTCCCCGAGCGGGACGTCCCCGTCGGGGCGACACCCGGACGGGACCTCCCAGCCCAGCACGCCCCCACCCAACCGGAGGACCACACATGAGCGGCACCGACCTGCACGTCATCATCCCCGCCGGCGGCGCGGGGACCAGGCTGTGGCCCCTGTCGCGGCGTTCCCGTCCGAAGTTCCTCCTCGACCTCACCGGGTCGGGGCGCACCCTGCTCCAGGCCACGGTCGACCGGCTCACCCCGCGGGCGGCCTCGATCACGATCGTCACCGGAGCGGCCCACCGCGGGGCCGTGCTCGGACAACTCCCGGAGTTCAACGGCCACCCGGACCGCCACCTCGTCATCGAGCCCTCCGGACGTGACTCGATGCCCGCCATCGGCCTGGCCACCTACCTCGTGAGACGTCGCTACGGGGCGGACGCGGTGGTGGGGTCCTTCGCGGCCGACCACCTGATCACCGGCCCCGACGTCTTCCTCGCGGCCCTGGACACGGCCGTGGGCGCCGCGCGTGAGGGCTACGTGACGACCATCGGGATCACGCCGACGGAGCCCTCGACCGCCTACGGGTACATCCACCCGGGCGCGGACCTCCCGGGCGTCCCCGGGGCGCAGCTCGTGACCAGCTTCGTCGAGAAGCCGGACCCGGCCACCGCGCGACGCCACCTCGGTGAGGGATACGTGTGGAACGCCGGCATGTTCGTCATGCGCGCCGGGGTCCTCACCGACCACCTGGCGCGTCTGCACCCCGACCTGGACCGCGGGCTCGAGCGGATCGCGAAGGCGTGGGGCGGGCACGGCGAGCAGGCCGTCCTGGAGGAGACCTGGCCGACCCTGGAGCGCATCGCCATCGACCACGCGGTCGCCGAACCCGTCGCCGCGCAGGGCGGCGTCGCAGTGGTGCCCACGGGCGCGGGGATCGGGTGGACGGACCTGGGGGACTTCCGTGCGTTGGGTGAGGTCCGCGGGGAGGTCGGGGACGCACTGCGCGTCGACGCCCCGGGGACGGTGGTCTACACGGAGACCGGCCAACGGGTGGTGCTGGTGGGGGTGGAGGACCTGGTGGTGGTGACGACGCCGGACGCGGTCCTCGTCACGCGTGACGCAGCAGCGCAGGAGGTCAAGCGGGCCGTCGACGCCCTCGGTGAGGAGGGCAGGTCCGACCTGCTCTGAGGGCGCGATTGCCAAGAGCTGGTTGCGATTGGGCAACGACGCCGAGAGGGCCCCCGTCCACTGGTTAGGATTGTGTGACGTGCCGTCACAACGGCCGCCCCCAATGTCCCAGGAGGAACAACAGTGAAGAACTCCCTCAAGTTCGGTTCGGTCGCGGCCGCTGCCGCGCTCGCGCTCGCGGGCTGCGGAGCCGCACCCGAGGCCGCATCCGGCGACCAGTCCGGTGACCAGTCGGGCGCCGCCACCGGTGCCTCGATCAAGGCCTGCATGGTCTCCGACTCCGGCGGTTTCGACGACAAGTCGTTCAACCAGTCCGGCCACGAAGATGGAGAAGGCCAAGTCGGAGCTCGGTGTCGACGTGGCCTACGCGGAGTCGCAGTCGGACGCGGACTTCGTCTCCAACATCGCGAACATGGTCCAGGGCAACTGCGACCTGATCATCGGTGTCGGCTACCTCATGGCGGACGCCATGAACGATGCCGCCAAGGCCAACCCGGACATCAAGTTCGCCCTCGTCGACTCCAGCTTCGCCGACGCCCCGGAGAACTCGAAGGCACTGGTCTTCAACACCGCTGAGGCCGCCTACCTCGCGGGCTACGCCTCCGCCGGCATGACCTCCACCGGGAAGGTCGGCACGTTCCTCGGCGGCCAGATCCCCTCCACCGCGGTCTTCGCCGACGGCTTCGCCGACGGCATCGCGAAGTACAACGAGGCCAACGGGACCTCCGTCGAGCTCCTCGGCTGGGACAAGGCCACCCAGAAGGGCATGGCCACCGGTGACTTCGAGGACGTCTCGAAGGGCAAGCAGTTCTCCGAGCAGCTGATCCAGCAGGGTGCGGACATCATCATGCCCGTCGCCGGCCCCGTGGGCGCCGGCACCCTGGCGGCCGCGAAGGAGGCCGGGGACGTGTCGGTCGTGTGGGTCGACGCCGACGGCTACGAGACGCAGCCGGAGTACGCCTCGATCATCCTCACCTCCGTTGTGAAGGAGATCGGCCAGGCCGTCTACGACACCGTCAAGTCGGTCCAGGACAACTCCTGGACGCATGACGACTACATCGGCACCATCGCCAACGGCGGTGTCGGCATCGCCCCGTTCCACGACTTCGAGGACAAGGTCCCCGACGAGCTGAAGTCGCAGCTCGAGGACCTCGAGTCCCAGGTCAAGGACGGTACCATCACCGTGGAGTCCGACAACTCGCCGAGCTGATCGGCTGAGGTCTCGACCCCACCGTCGGGGG
>NZ_CCXH01000212.1 GCF_000820725.1 Actinomyces polynesiensis
CCGCCCTGCGCCCCCCGACGCGTCCCGCTGCCGCGCGGCCACGCCCGTCGCGCGCGTGCGCCGTCCCCCGGTGGACGGCGGATCCCACCCGGACCACCCACCGGACCCGCCCCACACCCTGCCTGTCGTGTCGACGTCCCTCGAGCGAGTAGGTTTGGTGCCGGAGCCGTCCCGGACCAGCTCGAATCCCGATAGACTGATCTGCCCGCCCGGACAGCGACGTCTCGGGTACCGAATCAGAAGGAACCGATGTGAAACTTGAATTGGAGGGGATCACCAAGGTTTTCGGGCCCCTCGTGGCCAACGACCACATCGACCTGGTCGTCGAACCCGGTGAGATCCACGCGCTGCTCGGGGAGAACGGCGCGGGCAAGTCCACTCTCATGAACGTCCTCTACGGGCTCTACCAGCCCGACGACGGGCGGATCGTCATCGACGGCACGCCCGTCTCCTTCCGTGGCCCGGGTGACGCCGTGGCCGCGGGCATCGGGATGGTGCACCAGCACTTCATGCTGGTCCCGGTCTTCACCGTCGCGGAGTCGGTGGCACTGGGCTACGAGCCCGCAGGGTTCGCCGGTGTCCTCGACAAGGCGGCAGCCCGCGCCAAGGTGGAGGAGCTGTCCGCACGCTTCGGTTTCGACATCGACCCCGATGCCGTCATCGAGGACCTGCCGGTGGGTGCCCAGCAGAGGGTCGAGATCATCAAGGCGCTCTCGCGTGACGCCAAGGTCCTGATCCTCGACGAGCCCACCGCCGTCCTCACCCCGCAGGAGACCGATGAGCTCATCGGCATCATGGGTGAGCTCAGGGCCGCGGGGACCTCCATCGTCTTCATCACCCACAAGCTCCGCGAGGTCCGCGCCATCGCCGACCGCATCACGGTGATCCGTCGTGGCAAGGTCGTCGGGGAGGCCCAGCCCACCTCCACCGAGTCCGAGCTCGCCTCGCTCATGGTCGGGCGTGCCGTGGACCTCGGCGTGGACAAGGCCCCCGCCGAACCCGGTGCACCGGTCCTGACCTTCGAGGACCTCTCCGTCCTCGACGAGGCCGGCCACGCCTCCCTCGACCACGTCAACCTCGAGGTCCGCGCCGGCGAGATCCTGTGCGTGGCGGGCGTCCAGGGCAACGGCCAGACCGAACTGTGCGAGGCCACGCTCGGCTCCGTGCGTCCGGACGCGGGCACCATCCGCCTGGGGGAGACGGACATCGCGTCGATGTCCATCCGCCAGCGCCTGGAGGCGGGCCTGGGGTACGTCCCCGAGGACCGCTCCGAGGACGGCATGATCTCCACGTTCACCATCTCGGAGAACATGGTCCTCGACCAGTACTACCGCGAGCCCTTCGCCAAGGGCATCTCGATGGACCTGGGGAAGGTCCGGGAGCACGCCGAGGCGCTGCGCGAGGAGTTCGACGTGCGCGTGACCTCCGTGGACGACCCGATCTCCACCCTGTCGGGCGGCAACCAGCAGAAGGCGATCCTCGCCCGCGAGCTCTCCCGCCCCCTGCGCGTCCTCGTCGCCTCCCAGCCGACCCGCGGGCTGGACGTCGGGTCGATCGAGTTCGTCCACTCCCGCATCGTCGAGGAGCGTGACAAGGGCACCGCGGTGCTCGTCGTCTCCACCGAACTCGACGAGGTCGCCGCCCTGGCGGACCGGATCGCGGTCATGTACCGCGGACGGATCGTCGGGGTCGTGCCCTCCGACACGTCCCGTGACGTCCTCGGCCTCATGATGGCCGGCGTCCCCCTGGAGGACGCCACGGCCGAGGCGGAGGCCCATCCCACCACCATCGAGGAGGTCGCAGAGTGAGTATCGTCCCGGACGGCCCGGCCTCACCCGAGGAGCTGGAGCCGAAGCGGAGCTCCAACTGGCTGACACGCATCATCCAGCAGTTCTTCAGTCCGTCGGTGGGAACCATCGCCATGGCGATCGGCATCGCGCTGGTCATCGGCGCCCTCATCGTCGCCGTGTTCGACGACGACGTGCAGCGCACCGCGGGCTACCTCTTCGCCCGTCCCGGCGACTTCTTCGGGGCGTTCGGCAGTGCCTTCGGAGGCTTCTTCACCTCCCTGGTGCGCGGCTCGCTCTTCGACTGGACCCAGTCCAGCGCGACGATGGCGTTCCGCTCCCTCACCGAGACCCTCACCCGTTCGGTGCCGCTGATCATCGCGGGCCTCGCCATCGCGGTGTCCTTCACCGCGGGCCTGTTCAACATCGGTGTCCAGGGCCAGTTGATCCTCGGTGCCGTCGTCGGTGGCTACATCGGCTTCCACTTCCAGCTCCCGGTCGTCCTCCACCTGGTCGTCGCCATCATCGGCGCGGTCATCGGCGGGGCCCTGTGGGGTCTGATCCCCGGCATCCTCAAGGCGAGGCTCGGGGCCAACGAGGTGATCGTGACGATCATGCTGAACTCGGTGGCCCTCTTCCTCGTCCAGTACGTGCTCACGACCCGCACCTTCATCGGCGAGGGCGGCTACCCCGGGAAGTCCCAACGGGTCCTGGACTCCGCGGTGTACCCGCTCATCGCGGGATCGGGATTCCGACTGCACCTCGGGTTCATCGTGGCGCTGCTGGCGGCGGTCTTCGTGTGGTGGCTCCTCAAGAGGTCCACCTTCGGCTTCGAGCTGCGGGCCGCGGGCGCCAACCCCTCGGCGGCGCGCACCGCCGGCATCAACGTCCCGCGCACCCTGATGCTCACCCTGGTCATCTCCGGCGCACTCGCCGGCCTGGCGGGCACCGCACCGGTGCTCGGCACCGAGAAGGTCATCACGAACGGCGTCGCCGGCTCCTACGGCTTCGACGCGATCACCGTGGCGCTGCTGGGACGCAACAGTCCCCTCGGCGTCGTCCTGGCGGGCCTCCTCTTCGGCGGCCTCAACGCCGGGGGTGCCCTCATGCAGGCCTCCGCGGGGATCCCCGTGGACATCGTCCAGATCACCCAGGCCATCATCGTGCTGCTCATCGCCGCCTCCGAGGCCATCCGCCACCGGCGGGTGCGCCAGTCGCTGGCGAGCCGCAGTGCGGAGGCCACCACCAAGGAAGGAGCGGCGGCATGAGCGCCCAGACCTCGGTCGCCCCTGCGGGAGCGACGACACCCCAGGACGTGGTGACCGCACCGGTGCACTGGCGCGACCCCGTCGTGTCGGCGCTCATGGCGGTCCTCACCCTCGTCATGGCACTGCTCTCCAGCGGCTCCTCGCGTGTGTCCTTCGCGGGCTCGACGTCCTGGTTCGCCATGGGCGAGGTCACCGTGCCGGCGGGCCCCGTCGGCATCGTCCTGACAGTGGTCGCCGTCGCCGCCACCGCTCTCATCTGGGTCCGCTCCCTCCAGCACCGCGAGGTGTCCGGATGGCTCATGGTGGTCGTGGGCGTGGCCCTCGTGCTGACCTTCCTCCTGTGGACGGTGGCCGACAAGCCCGGGGCCGTCCTCCCCGTCGTGTCACTGCTGGGAGGCGGTCTCCTCTTCGCCACCCCGCTCGTCTTCGGTGCCCTCTCAGGTGTCGTGTGCGAGCGCTCGGGCATCATCAACATCGCCATCGAGGGTCAGCTGCTGGCCGGCGCCTTCCTGGGCGTGGTCGTCGGGTCACTGGCCGGATCCCCCTGGGTCGGCCTCATCGGCGCCCCCATCGCGGGCATGCTGGTGGCGGTGCTCCTGGCGCTGTTCACCATCAAGTACCGGGCGGACCACATCGTCGTCGGCGTCGTGCTGAACATGCTGGTCCTCGGGGTGACCTCCTTCCTGTTCTCGACCCTGCTCAAGGACTCCCCCCAGGTCAACCAGGCGCTGAAGCTCCCCGTCATCGGCATCCCCGTCCTCAAGGACATCCCCGTGATCGGGCCCGTGCTGTTCAACCAGACGATCCTCGTGTACCTCATGTACATCGCGGTCGTCGTCCTGCAGTTCATGGTCTTCAATTCCCGGTGGGGCCTGCGCATGCGGGCCAGCGGCGAGCACCCGCGCGCAGCGGACACGGTGGGCATCAGGGTCAACCGCATCCGGTGGCAGAACGTCATCCTCGGTGGGGCACTGGCCGGACTGGGTGGGGCGTTCTTCACCTGCGCCCAGGGTCTGGCGTTCTCCAAGGACATGGCGGCCGGCAACGGCTTCATCGCCCTCGCGGCCATGATCCTGGGTCGCTGGAACCCCAAGGGGGCCTTCGGCGCGGCGCTGCTCTTCGGTTTCGCGACCAACCTGGGTGCCGTCATGCAGGCGGTCGGTGCGGGGATCCCCTCGCAGTTCCTCCTGATGATCCCCTACATCGTCACGATCCTCGCCGTCGCGGGCTTCGTGGGGGCCGTGCGCGCGCCGGCCGCGGAAGGGGTGCCCTACCCGTGACGGTGACACAGGTCCGCCCTCGTCGGTCCCGTCCCCGGCGCGCACGAGGGCGGGGCGCAGCGCGCCGTACGGAAGGACGACGACCATGACTGGGACGATGGGCACCACCGACGCCGCGACCTGGGCGATGCTGCACGAGGAGGCGGTGGCCGCGATGGGGCGCGCCTACGCGCCCTACTCGGGCTACCCCGTGGGTGCGGCCGCCCTGGTGGACGACGGGCGTGTGGTGACCGGGTGCAACGTGGAGAACGCGGCCTACGGGGTCGCGCTGTGCGCGGAGTGCGGCCTCGTCTCGGAGCTGGTGAACACCGGGGGTGGGCGCCTGGTCGCCTTCGCCTGCGTGAACGCGCACGGTGAGGCGATCTCGCCGTGCGGGAGGTGCCGACAGGTGCTGATGGAGCACGGGGGACCCGGGCTGCAGCTGGCCATGCCCGGTGGCACCATGACGATGGAGGAGGTCCTGCCCGGCGCGTTCGGGAGCCGGGACCTCGACGAGGTCAACGACGACATCCAGGAGGACAAGTGAGCACCGAACCCTTCGACGCGGTCGACGTCATCGCCACCAAGCGTGACGGCCGTCGTCTCGAGGACGCCCAGATCGACTGGGTCATCGACGCCTACACCCGAGGGGTCGTGGCCGATGAACAGATGTCGGCCCTGGCCATGGCCGTCTTCCTCAACGGCATGGACCGCGCCGAGATCAAGCGGTGGACCGACGCGATGATCGCGTCGGGGGAGCGGATGGACTTCGCGTCGCTGCCCCGTCCCACGGCCGACAAGCACTCCACCGGAGGGGTGGGCGACAAGATCACCCTGCCGCTGGCGCCCCTGGTGGCGGTCTTCGACGTCGCGGTGCCCCAGCTGTCCGGTCGGGGACTCGGCCACACGGGCGGCACCCTGGACAAGATGGAGTCCATCCCCGGATGGCAGGCCACCCTGTCCAACGAGCGCATCATGGAGATCCTCGGCACCGGTCCCGGAGCAGTCATCTGCGCGGCCGGGTCGGGGCTGGCCCCGGCGGACCGCAAGCTCTACGCCCTGCGCGACACGACGGCCACGGTGGAGTGCGTGCCCCTGATCGCCTCCTCGATCATGTCGAAGAAGATCGCGGAGGGCACGGGTGCCCTGGTCCTCGACGTCAAGGTCGGGTCCGGTGCCTTCATGAAGACCCGTGACCGCGCCGAGGAACTCGCCCGCACCATGGTGGACCTGGGCACCGACGCCGGTGTCGACACGGTCGCACTGCTCACCGACATGTCCACGCCGCTGGGGCTCACCGTCGGGAACGCCCTGGAGGTGCGCGAGTCCCTGGAGGTGCTGGCCGGTGGTGGTCCCGCCGATGTCGTGGAGCTGACGCTGGCCCTGGCCCGCGAGATGCTGCGCCAGGCGGGCCGCCCCGACGCGGACCCGGAGGCAGCGCTGAAGGACGGACGCGCCATGGACCGGTGGCGCGAGATGGTCCGCGCCCAGGGCGGGGACCCGGACGCGCCCCTGCCGGTGGCGAACCACCTGGACACCGTCGTCGCCGAGGCCGACGGCTACCTCACCCGTCTCGACGCCCTCTCGGTGGGGGTCGCGTCGTGGCGGCTGGGCGCCGGACGTGCCCGCAAGGAGGACCCCGTGCAGGCGGAGGCCGGCATCGAGATCCTCGCCAAGCCCGGGGAGCGTGTGGTGCGCGGTCAGCCCCTGCTCACCCTGCACACCCAGACCCCGGAGCGCTTCGAGCGCGCCCGCCAGGCACTGTCCGGAGCCATCACCATCGGTCCCGATGCCCCGGTCCTGCCCGGATCCGTGGTGCTGGGACGCATCGATCCGCGGTGAGCCCGGACCCGGGGCACGCGCGGCCCGGACGGGGGCGGACCTCCCTGCCCTCCCAGGTCGATCCGACGACCTGCGGGATAGCGGCACTCGCCGCGGTCGCCGCAAGGGCCGGTGTGCATCCCGCCTACCTCGACGCGACGCCGGGGCGACAGGCCCACGCCCAGCGTTCGCTGCACGCACTGGCCGCCCGGACCGGACACCCGTGGCCGCAGGCCTGGGGCACCTCCCCGTGGGCCTTGGGCCGTCTGGCGCACCGTGCCACCGGCCACCGGTACCGGATCATGTTCTGGGGGCCGTCCGCTCTCGCAGCGCTGGACGCCGCGCGGGCGCGCGGGTGGGACTCGTTCCTCTACGTCGGGGGCGGCTCCGCTGCCGGTGCGACGGGGGAGGGACACGGCCCGCTGCGACGTGGGCTCGAAGGCGCAGCGCGGGTGCTCGACCGGTGGGGGGCGGACCTGGTTCCGCGCCACGTCGTCGCACTGCTGGGCGATGATGGACCTGCGGGGGCCTGCGCGGTCTTCGAACCCTCGTCGGGAAGGGTCAGGGAGGTGCCACGCGCCTCCCTGGAGGGCCCGTGGCCGCTTCCCGGGCCCGAGTTCGGGCACTGGGCGCGGCCCCTGCTGGTCGTGGTGCCGGTGACCTGAGGACCGCCGCCCACGCACCCCCGACCGACAGGTCCGTCGCCCTCCCCGGTGGCGACGGACGACCGACCAGACCACCACGACACCGACACGATCCACCTCCGGCCGACAGCCGGGACCACACGAGGAGACACCATGACCACCCGAAGCGAACTCGCCGCGATGATCGACCACACCCTGCTCAAGCCCGAGGCGACGGACGCCGACGTCCGTGCCCTCGTCGCCGAAGCAGCCGAACTGGGGACGTACTCCGTGTGCGTCTCACCGTCCCTGCTGCCCGTCGAGGTCCCCGAGGGACTCCACGTCGCCTGTGTCTGCGGCTTCCCCTCGGGCGCGCACAAGCCGGAGGTCAAGGCCGCCGAGGCCGCCCGCGCCGTCGCCGACGGCGCGGAGGAGGTCGACATGGTCATCAACCTGGGCCTGGCCAGGCAGGGGGACTGGACCGGCGTCGAGGAGGACATCCGGGCCGTGCGCGAGGCCTGCCCGGGAGCACTCCTCAAGGTCATCATCGAGTCCGCGGTGCTCACCGATGACGAGATCGTCGCCGCCTGCCGGGCGGCCGAGACCGCCGGTGCCGACTACGTGAAGACGTCGACCGGTTTCCACCCGGCCGGTGGGGCCTCCGTGCACGCGGTGGAGCTCATGCGCCGGACCGTGGGGGACCGCCTGGGGGTCAAGGCCTCCGGCGGGATCCGCACCGCCGAGGCCGCGGAGGCGATGGTCGCCGCGGGGGCGTCCCGTCTGGGCCTGTCCGCCTCGCGGGCGATCCTGGAGTCCCTCCCCGCCTGACCGCGAGGTCCGCTCAGTTGCAGGGGTGAGGTCCGCCCTGTTCAGGCACCGAGGTCCGCTCAGTTGCAGGGGTGAGGTCCGCCCTCTTCGCGCACTGAGGTCCGCTCCCCTCCCGCGTCCCACCGCCGGGACCTCCACGTGGGGCGCAGGTGGAGCCGTTCGGAGTGACGGCCGCTCCCCGGTCCCGGAGGGTCCCGCGGCGTCCTCGCGCCCGGGGCCCGTCGGCCGTACCCGGGGCCCGTCGGCCGTACCCGGCGTGTGGGGTCCTGCCCGGGCCGGGGGCATCCCTCGGGCGGGGGGACCCGACGAGGGCGACCCGGGCCGGTCGCTCCTACGGGTGGGCCGTGCCTGTGGTGGGCGACGCCTCCGGCGGTACCTGCCCCAGCCAGCAGTCGGTCCCGTCCGCAGTGCGGTGCACCCGTCCGGAGTCGACGAGCAGCCTGCGCATGAGCACCGGGTCGTCCACGACACCGGCGAGACGCTCGGTGAGCCGACGTTCGTCGACGTGCTCGCCCTCGTCGAGGACCGACGCCGCCACCAGGTCGAGCACGGGCCCACGCGCCCCGTGCCGCCGCGGGAGGTCGCGGAGGCGTCCGTCCCTGAAGAACCGACGGCAGGCGTCCACATGTGCAGGGGAGTCGTGATCCACGGTCCCCAGCGTACGTGGGCGCCCGCTCGCCTCAGATCCCCAGCGCGGCCCTCATGTCGTCCTTGACGGCCTCCAGGCGCTGCGCCGCCGCGATCCGCGCAGCCGTCACGTCCCCGCCCTGGACTGGCACGATGACCTCGCAGTAGCACTTGAGCTTCGGCTCCGTCCCGGACGGACGCGCCACCACCCGGTCGTCGGCCGCGGTGCGGAAGGAGAGCCCGTCCGTCGGGGGCAGCTCGGGGGAGCCGAGCGAGAGGTCGATGGTCTCGACCACCTCCGACCCCGCCAGGGAGGGCACGCCGTGGGCACGCAGGTTCGCCATGCCGGTGGTGATCAGCGACAGGTCCTCCACCCGGATCGTCAGGGGGGAGGTGGCGTGGAGGCCGTACTCGACGGCCAGCTCGTCCAGGACACCCAGGAGGCTGTCCCCGCCCGACTTGCGCTGCCAGGCCAGGGTCGCCAACTTCAGGCAGGCCGAGATGCCGTCCTTGTCCCGCACGAACCCCGGGTCGACGCAGTAGCCGAGGGCCTCCTCGTAGCCGAAGACCAGGCCGTCCACCCTCGAGATCCACTTGAACCCCGTCAGTGTGTTGCGGTGGCCCACCCCGTGGCTCGCGGCGATGCGGCCCAGCAGGCGCGAGGACACGATCGAGTTCGCGAGGACTGCCCCGCGGGCGCTGACGCCCTCGCCGGAGCCCTCACCCTCGTGCTCGCGCGCCGCCTGCAGGCCCAGGACGTCTCCGACCTCGTCACCGCTGAGCTGGCGCCACCCGCCCTCGACGGTCGGGTCGGGCACGGCCGCGGAGCACCGGTCCGCGTCGGGGTCGTTGGCCAGGATGATGTCGGCGTCCACCCGCCGTGCGAGGTCCATGGACAGGTCCAGGGCACCGGGCTCCTCCGGGTTGGGGAAGCGGACGGTGGGGAAGTCCGGGTCGGGTTCCTGCTGCTCGGCGACCACGTGCACGTCCGCGAAGCCGGCGCGGTGGAGGGCCTCCAGTGCGGGCGCACCGCCGACCCCGTGCATCGAGGTCAGCACGATGCGCAGGTCCTTGTCCCCCGAGGGCACCAGGGAGACGGCGCGGTCGAGGTAGGCCTCGAGGATGTCCTCACCGAGCACCTCCCAGCCGTCCTCGGCGCGCGGGACGGAGGCGACGGAGGGGACGGCGCGGATCGCCTCGAAGATCTCGCTGTCGAAGGGGGGCACGATCTGGGCCCCCTGACTGGAGTCGGTCACGACGCGTCCGCCCAGGTAGACCTTGTAGCCGTTGTCCTCGGGCGGGTTGTGCGAGGCGGTCACCATGACGGCGGCGTCGCAGTCCAGGTGCCGCAGCGCGAAGGCGGTGACCGGTGTGGGGAGTGCGCGGGGCAGCAGGAACGCGCGCCCGCCCGCCGCCACGGCGACGGCCGCCGTGTCCAGGGCGAACCGGTGGGAGTTGTGGCGGGCGTCGTAGCCGATGACCACGGTGAAGCCGTCGCCGACGTGGTCGTGGAGGACCCTCATGAGTCCCGCCGCCGCGCGGATGACCACGGCGCGGTTCATGCGGTGGGGGCCGCCGCCGAGGTGTCCGCGCAGCCCGGCGGTGCCGAACTCGAGCAGACCCGCGAAGCGGTCCGCCAGCTCCGCGGCCGCCGCGCCGTCACCGCCCTCCGCGGCACCCAGCAGTGCGCTCAACTCCTCGGCAGTCACCCGGTCGGGATCGTCGTCGATCCACGTGCGCACGGCTTCCACGTCGTATGAGGTCATCGTTCCTCCGCTTCCATCCCCGGTCCTGGCGGCCGGTCGAATCCGGCCTCCCAGCCTAGCCTGCGCCACCGAGCGCCGTCAGCCCATCCTCGCCACGATGTCGGCCAGGAGCCGGGCGATACGGGGTGCGGCCTCCCGGCCGGCCTCCAGGACCTCGGCGTGCGACAGGGGATCGGGGGAGATGCCGGCGGCGAGGTTCGTCATCAGGGACAGCCCCAGGACCTCCATGCCCGCCTCGCGGGCCGCGATGGCCTCCAGGGTGGTGGACATCCCCACCAGGTCACCGCCGATGATGCCCGCCATGCGCACCTCGGCCGGGGTCTCGTAGTGGGGCCCGGGGAACTGGACGTAGACGCCCTCCGGCAGGGTCGCATCGACCTCGTGGGCGAGGTCGCGCAGGTGCTGGCTGTACAGGTCGGTGAGGTCGACGAAGGTCGCGCCCTCCAGCGGGGAGGTGGCGGTGAGGTTGATGTGGTCACGGATGAGGACCACCTGCCCGGGCGCCCACTCCGGGTTGAGGCCCCCGCAGCCGTTGGTGAGGACCACC
>NZ_CCXH01000213.1 GCF_000820725.1 Actinomyces polynesiensis
TGAGGCCCCCGCAGCCGTTGGTGAGGACCACCTGTGTGGCGCCCGTGGCCGCCGCCGTGCGCATGCCGTGGGCGACGGCGCGCACGCCGCGGCCCTCGTAGAGGTGGGTGCGGGACCCGAGGACGAGGGCGACCCGCTCGGACCCGGCGAGCCTGATGGAGCGCATGACGGGCACGTGCCCGGCGACGGCGGGGGCGTGGAAGCCCGGGACCTCGGCGGCGGGGATCTCGGAGACGGTCTCACCGACGAGGTCGGCCGCCCCACCCCACCCGGAACCCAGGACGAGGGCGAGGTCGTGGTGGGCGATGCCGGAGCGTTCCGCAATGACGTCGGCGGCGCGACGTGCGTGGTCGGTGGGGGTCTCGAGGGGCGCGGAGGCGTGTCGTGGGCTCTGTTCCATGCCTCCACGCTAGCCGAGGGGTGTGCCTCCCCGGCATTCGGGGGACTCCCCGGGGGCGGGGTGCCCGAGCCGGTGCAGTCGGTGTCCGACGCGACGTGGTGGGGGAGCCACGGTGCGGGTCACGGCCACGCCGGGGGCGGCGTTCTGCGAACATGGGGGCATGACGCAGGCAGCACCGCAGGGCACGCCGCAGGCCGAGTCCGTCTCACCCGTCCGCACCGGGTCGAGGGTCGTCATCATCGGGGGAGGCCCCGGCGGCTACGAGGCCGCGACGGTGGCGTCGCGCATGGGGGCGGACGTCTGGCTGGTCGAGCGGCGCGGGATGGGCGGGTCGGCGGTCCTCACCGATGTCGTCCCCTCCAAGACGCTCATCGCCACCTCGGAGTGGACGGCACAGACGGAGTCGGCGGGCGAGCTCGGCATCCGCACCGGTGCCGTCGGGGTGGACATGGCGATGGTCAACACCCGACTGCGCCTCCTGGCGGCCACGCAGTCCTCGGACATCCGCTCCGCCCTCGCCCAGAGTGGTGTCCACCTCCTCGACGGCTCGGCACGGCTCCTGCCCGGCCCCACCGAGCACGGACGTCGTCGGGTGCTGGTCGTGAGCGAACCGGGCGGCGCCGAGCGCGAACTCGAGGCCGAGATCGTCCTCCTGGCGACGGGGGCCCGCCCCCGTGAACTCCCCGATGCGATCCCGGACGGGGAACGCATCCTCAACTGGACGCAGCTCTACGACCTCGACGAGGTCCCCGACCACCTCGTCGTCGTCGGGTCGGGGGTGACGGGCGCCGAGTTCGCAGGAGCCTTCCTCACGCTCGGCTCCCGGGTGACGCTGGTGTCCTCCCGTGACCGGGTCCTGCCCGGTGAGGACGCCGATGCCGCGGAGATCGTCGAGGAGGTCTTCCGGCGCCGCGGCATGCGCATCGAGCGGCGCTCGCGGGCCGCAGGTGCCGTCAACACGGGCGAGGGCGTGGAGGTCACCCTGACCGACGGGCGCGTGGTACGCGGTTCCCACTGCCTGATGGCCGTCGGGGCCGTCCCCAACACCGAGGGCCTCGGGCTACCGGAGGCCGGGGTGGAGCTGACCGCCTCCGGCCACGTCCGCGTCGACCGCGTGTCGCGGACGACGGCCTTCCGCGTCTACGCGGCCGGGGACTGCACCGGCGTCCTCCCCCTCGCCTCGGTCGCCGCCCAACAGGGACGCATCGCCATGTGGCACGCCCTGGGGGACACCCTGGAGCCCCTGGACACCTCCGCCATCGCCCAGGCGGTCTTCACCTCCCCGGAGGTCGCCAACGTCGGCCTCTCGGAGGCCGCGGCCACCCGGGCGGGGCGCGAGGTCCGGGTCGCCCAGCTGCCCCTGGCGCGCAACCCCCGCGCGAAGATGCAGGGCGTCTCCGACGGTTTCGTCAAGATCATCGCCTCGGAGGCGGGCGTGGTCCTCGGCGGTGTCGTCGTCGGCCCCCACGCCTCCGACCTCGTCTTCCCACTGACACTGGCGGTGCGTCAGCGGATGACCGTCGACGAGCTCTCCGCAGCCCCCACCGTCTACCCCTCGATCTCCGGCAGCATCGCCGAGGTCGCACGTATGCTGCACTGACGGGGCACCTGCCCCGCACCCGGAAGGACACCATGACCACCCTCGACCTGACCGATCCGGTCACCCTGACCGGGCAACTCGTCGACATCGCCTCCGTCTCGGGGGACGAGGCGCGCATCGCCGACGCGATCGAGGACGCGCTGGAGGGTCTCCCACACCTGGAGGTCCTGCGCGACGGGGACGGCGTGGTGGCGCGCACCCGTCTGGGTAGGGAGGCACGAATCGTGCTCGCCGGTCACCTCGACACCGTGCCCATCGTCGGCAACGTGCCCTCCCGGCGGGAGGTGCGCGAGGGCGTGGACACCCTGGTCGGGCGGGGCAGCGTCGACATGAAGGGTGGCGTGGCCGTCCTCGTGCACCTCGCGGCCGCCCTCGTCGATCCCCGCCACGACGTCACCTGGGTGTTCTACGACCACGAGGAGGTCGCCTCCTCCCTCAACGGCCTGGGACGCCTGTGCAGCCACCACCCGGACTGGGTCGTGGGCGACCTCGCCCTCCTCGGCGAGCCCACCGCCACGCAGGTCGAGGGCGGGTGCAACGGCACCCTGCGCGTCATCGCCCACTTCCCCGGCGTGGCCGCCCACTCCGCACGCGCCTGGCGCGGGGAGAACGCCATCCACAAGGCCGCCCCCGTCATCGAGCGCATCGCCTCCTTCGGCAACCCCGTCGTCACGGTCGACGGCCTCGACTACCGCGAGTCCCTGTCCGTGGTCCGCTTCGAGGGTGGGGGCGCCACCAACGTCATCCCCGACTCCGCCACGATGACCGTCAACTACCGGTTCGCCCCCTCGGTGCACGGGGACGAGGCGATGGAGGTGGTCCGCTGGGTCTTCGAGGGATCGGATGCCTCGCTGGAGATCGACGACCTCGCCGAGGGTGCGCGTCCCGGCCTCGACTCCCCTCTGGCCCAGGAGTTCATCAGGGCGGCCGGGGACGTCACCGTCGGCCCGAAGTACGGGTGGACCGACGTGGCGCGCTTCTCGGCGCTCGGGGTCCCGGCACTGAACTTCGGACCGGGGGACCCCCTCCTGGCCCACACCGTCGACGAGCACGTGCCCGTCGACCAGATCATCCGCTGCTCGGACGTCCTGCGACGTTGGCTGGGCGCGGGGGAAGAAGGAACACCGGCGTGACACCCACACCACCGAAGGCCCCCGGCAACGGCGGGACCCCGAGCAACCACCGCAAGTCCTACCGCCGCGGCCCGGTCCTCCTGCGCGGCAAGCAGATCCCGAAGGAGACCTCCGACGCGCGCCTGCTGCGTCCCCAGCCCGAGGCCGACTGGCTCCACGAGGACCCCTGGCGCGTCCTGCGCATCCAGGCGGAGTTCATCGAGGGGTTCGGCGCACTCGCCGAGATCGGCCCCGCCATCTCCGTCTTCGGCTCCGCGCGCACCCCGGAGGGGTCGAAGCGCTGGGAGGAGGGACGCCGCATCGGTGAGCTCGTCGCCGAGGCCGGCTACGCAGTCATCACCGGTGGTGGCCCCGGAGCCATGGAGGCCGCGAACAAGGGTGCCTGGGACGCGGGCGGAACCTCGGTCGGCCTCGGCATCGAGCTGCCCCATGAGCAGGGCATGAACCAGTGGGTCAACCTGGGCATCAACTTCCGCTACTTCTTCGCGCGCAAGACGATGTTCGTCAAGTACTCCCACGGGTTCATCGTGCTCCCGGGGGGCTTCGGCACCATGGACGAGCTCTTCGAGGCGCTCACCCTGGTCCAGACCCACAAGATCGAGTCCTTCCCGATCGTGCTGCTCGGGACCGAGTACTGGGGAGGCCTCTTCGACTGGATCCGCTCGACCATGGTCGAGGGCGGGACGGTGTCCCCCGGCGACGACGGGCTCGTGACGATCGTCGACGACCCGGAGGAGGCGGTGCGCCTGGTGATCTCCCGGGCGCGCTGAGGGTCCGTGGCGGATCCACGCCCGGGGTGCTCCGTGGCGGCCGGCAGGCACGGGCGGGGATGTTCGCCGCCCGTGGGCGGGTGCCGTTGCGGTGCCAACAGGTAGAATGGGGTGGTCCACTGCCGGACGGGTGGGACGACGCCCGGCAGCAGAGCACGATTGGCACTGAGGAGCGCGCACATGGCAGCGATGAAGCCGAGGACCGGTGACGGACCACTGGAGGCCACCAAGGAGGGGCGCGGCATCGTGATGCGCATCCCCAGCGAGGGCGGTGGACGCCTGGTCATCGAGCTCACCCCGGCAGAGGCGAGCGAGCTCGCGGAGGCCCTCTCCGCAGCAGTCTGATCCACCCATCGGCCGCGCGCGCCGGTCCCCGGAGGGACGGAGGCGGCCCGGCCGTTGACGAGGCAGTCGAGGGGCCCCGGCACCGTGTGGTGCCGGGGCCCCTCGCTGTCACCGGGGGGATCGCGGAGACCTGACTTCAGGTCGGGGACGCACACGACCGTCCCCGGCACGAACACCGCGGCAGGACCGCAGGCGGGTGCCGGATCAGCGTCGCACGGCCACGGCGACGCCGTCACCGACGGGGAGCAGTGCCGAGACGAACTCCTCGGTCTCCCCGAGGACCCGGGTGACCTCCCGCATGACGACGGTGTCGGTGTCACGCTGGGCGGGATCGGCGACGCGGTCGTGCCACAGGGCGTGCACGACCACGGCGACACCACCCGGACGCAGGACCCGCACGGCGTGGTCCAGGTACTCCGGCGTCTCGGAGACATCGGCGTCGACGACGACCATGTCGTAGCCCCCTGCCGCCATGCGGGGGAGGACGTCCAGTGCCCGACCGGCGATCAGGCGCGTGCGGTGTCCGGGGACACCCGCTGCGTGGAAGGCGCTGCGCGCGTGCTTCTGGAACTCGGACTCGGAATCGATGGTGGTGAGGACCCCGTCGGGGGACATGCCCTCCAGCAACCACAGCCCGGACACCCCGGCGCCGGTACCGATCTCGAGGACCGCGCGTGCGTTCGCGACTGCCGCCAGCATGCGCAGGGTGGCACCGACCCCCGTCGTGACGGGTTCGGCCCCCAGCTCCACGGCGACCTCACGGGCTGCCGCGACCTCCTCGCGCTCGGTGGCGTACTCCTCGGTGTACACCCAGGTCTGCGCCTTGTCGGTCGCCATGACGTCTCCCGTCCTCGTCCTGGTGCCCAGCCTATCCCGGTGTGAGGTGGTGCCGTTCCCGTCAGGGGAGGGCACCGGGGTGTCCCGGTGCTCAGCGGCCTCCGACCGGGGAGACCCCCAGCGGACGACCCGCCAGGCCACGGGCACGCTGCCCGAGCGTCGCGGCCAGGTCGCGCACCACGTCGGCGGCGTCGCCCTCGCCCAGGGAGACGGGACGACCCGTGTCCCCACCCTCACGCAGGGCGATGTCGAGGGGCACCTGTCCCAGGAGCGGGACGTCGTACCCGAGCTGTGCGCTCAGGCGCGCGGCCACGGAGGCGCCACCCCCGGAACCGAAGACCTCGAGGTGGGAGCCGTCGGGCTGCACCAGGTAGGACATGTTCTCCACGACGCCGATGACACGCTGGCGGGTCTGGCCCGCGATGGAACCTGCGCGCTCCGCGACCTCGGCGGCCGCCACCTGCGGGGTCGTCACCACGAGGATCTCGGAGTTCGGCAGGAGCTGCGCGATGGAGATGGCGACGTCGCCGGTGCCGGGGGGCATGTCGATGAGGAGGACGTCCAGGTCACCCCAGAAGACGTCACCCAGGAACTGCTGGAGGGCCCGGTGCAGCATCGGCCCACGCCAGACGACGGCCTGCCCGTCGGGGACGAACATCCCGATGGACATGACCTTGATGCCCTCCACGCCCACCGGCGGGATGATCATGCCGTCGATGACCTGCGGCTCGTGCTCGACGCCGAGCATGCGGGGGATCGAGAACCCGTAGATGTCGGCGTCCATGACGCCGACCTTCAGCCCCTGTGCGGACATGGCGGCCGCGAGGTTGGCGGTCATCGAGGACTTGCCGACCCCACCCTTGCCGGAGGTCACCGCGATGACGCGGGTGAGGGAACCCGGCTGGGCGAAGGGGATCTCGCGCTCGGCCCGTCCCCCGTTGAGCTTCTCGCGCAGGGCCTTCTTCTGCTCGTCGTCCATGACGCCCATGGACACGTCGACGGCGGCGACGCCGTCCAGCGCCCCGACCGCCTCCTTGACGTCCTTGGTGATGGTGGCGTGCAGCGGACACCCTGCGGTGGTCAGGAGGACGGTGACGGCGACCCGGTCCCCGTCCACGGCGACGGAGTCGATCATGTCGAGATCGGTGATGGGGCGGCGGATCTCGGGGTCGATGACGGTCTCGAGGGCCGCCGTGACCTCAGCTTCGGTGACAGACATGGCTCCCATGGTACGTGGGTGTGGGCGGTGCGGCCGAGTGACCTTTGCCCTTCCACGAGGGCGGACGGACATGCGTGCAGGTCCGTTGCGCGGATCGGGGATTCCGGGCAGTGCTGCGACCGGCGACACCCACGCGCACCCTGCGCGGCGACCGGAGGTCCTCGCCTCCCCGGACACCGCGGGCCCTGCCCCTCCGGTCCGGAAGGTCTCCCGTGTCAGGACAGGGGTGTCCCGCCGGTGCCCCCCGACCCGTCCGGCCCCTGAGGGTCGTCCTGTCCGGCGGGAGAGCCCGTGTCCGCATGACTGCGGGAGCCGCCCTCGTCGGTGGACGAACGGCCACCACCCGCCTCGGAGTGGGGGTGGGAACGGGTCTCGGGGACGCTGTCGCGCTCGGCGCGCAGGTCGTCGAGCATGTTGCGCAGCTCGGAGCGCACGAAGTCCCGGGTGGCCACGTCCTGGAGGGCCAGGCGCAGGCCGGCGATCTCACGCGTGAGGTACTCGGTGTCGGTGAGGTTGCGTTCGGCGCGCTGGCGGTCCTGCTCGGCCTGGACGCGGTCGCGGTCGTCCTGGCGGTTCTGGGCGAGCAGGATCAGGGGGGCTGCGTAGGAGGCCTGCAGGGAGAGCATCAGCGTCAGGGCGGTGAAGCCGAGTTCCGCCTTGTCGAACTGGAGCTTCGCCGGGGCCAGGGTGTTCCAGGCGATCCAGAAGATGACGAAGACGCTCAGGTACACGAGGAACTGGGGCGTCCCGGAGAAGCGGGCGATGCGCTCCGCCCCGCGCCCGAGCACCTCGGACTCGAGGTTGAGGCGCGGCATGTGCCGGTTGGAGTCCCGTGGGGTGTCGAGCCGGTCAGCCATCGATGTTCCTCGCCATCATGCGGTCGGTGACCTCGTCGTCGAAGTCGCGCCAGTCCTCGGGCAGCAACTCGTCGAGCACGTCGTCCACGGACACGGCGCCCAGGAGGTGGTCGTCGTCGTCGATGACGGGGAGGATCGTCAGGTTGTACGTGGCCAGCAGGCGCGTCACCGTGGCGACGTGGGCCGTGGGGGGGACGGCCTCGATGTCGGAGTCCATGATCGTCCCCAGCAGGGTCTGCGGTGGTTCCCGCAGGGCGCGCTGGACGTGGACGACACCCAGGTAGGGACCGGTCGGTGTCTCTGTCGGCGGCCGGGTCACGAAGACCATCGTCGCGAGGGAGGCGGGGATGTCCTCGCGACGCACGGCGGCGAGCATCTGGGCCACCGTCGCGTCGGGCCCGAGGATGACGGGTTCGGTGGTCATCAGGCCGCCGGCGGTGGACTCCTCGTAGGTGAGGAGGCGGCGGACGTCCTCGGCCTCCTCGGGCTCCATGAGGGCCAGGAGCGACTGGGCCTTGGCGTCGGGGAGCTCGGAGACGAGGTCGGCGGCGTCATCGGGCTGCATGACGTCGAGGACGTCGGCGGCGCGCGCGGCATCCAGGGCGGAGACGATGGCGACGCGGTCGTCGTCGCCCAGCTCCTCCAGGACGTCGGCCAGGCGGGCATCGGGCAGTTCCATGGCGACCGCGAACTGACGGTCCGGGGGGAGCGTGTGGATGAAGTCCGCCAGGTCCACCGGCTTCATGTCCTCGGTGTGCTGGACGAGCGCCGTGGCGGCCTGGGTGGAGTCGGTCTTGAGCAGCCCCGTGACCTCGTCCAGGTCGACGGTCATCGTCTCCCCGCCCCTGCGGAACCCCAGGGAGTTCTGGCGCACGCGCTGGACGTGGAGCTTGGAGATCACCCAGTCGCGAGGTCGGCGCTGCTCCATGGCGACGTCGAGGATGCGGACCTGGCCCGACCCGTCGTTCATCGTGACGATGCGGTCGAAGAGCTGGGAGAGCACGAGGGTCTCGATGGGGCGCTGCGTGAAGCGACGCATGTTGAGCAGGCCGGTGGTGATGACGGCACCCGGCTTGATGGCCGTGACCCGGGTGAGCGGCAGGAAGACGCGTCTGCGCGGGCCGACCTCGACGACGAACCCGATGACGTTGGCCGTCAGGTCCAGACGGATCGTGGCGACCACGTCGTGGATCTTCCCGACCTTCTCGCCCAGGGGATCGAAGACGCCGGTGCCCGCCAACTTGGCGACGAAGATGCGTCTTCCGCTGGTTCCCACTCGGGTCGGTGCATTGCTCACGGGAACAGCCTAGGCTGCTGGGGGAGGGGGAGGGGTGTGGACCCTTCCGGCCCGGAAGGAGCACGACACATGGACAACAGGCAGAACCCGCGTCTGCGGGTGCCCACGATGCCCGACGGCACTGAGGTCGCGTCGTACCGCACGTACCTCGAGGCGTCCAATGCGGTCGACTACCTCTCCGACAACGGCTTCGACGTGAAGAGCATCACCATCGTCGGTTCCGACCTGCACATGGTGGAGCGGGTGACCGGGCGCCTGACGCTGGGGAAGGCCGCTGCCTCCGGGGCGGGGTCGGGTGCCCTGTGGGGCACCTTCATGGGCCTGATGATGTCCTTCGCCACGACATCGGGGCAGGCGGGTGTGCCGTGGGTGTTCATCGGCATGGCCGGCGGCGCGGTGTTCGGTGTCCTGATGTCCGTGATCCTCTTCGGGATGGCGGGTGGGCAGCGCGACTTCACGTCCCAGTCCCAGGTCGTGGCCAGCCGGTACGCGGTCCTGGCGTCAGCGGACGTCGACGGGGCGTTCAAGCTGCTCCAGAAGACGCCCGGCAACCAGATGCGCCCCACGCCAGCGCGTGCGCGGCCGGTGCGCAGCGGTCCCAGCGAGTACGGTTCCCGGCCCGGGGAGAAGCCGAGGTTCGGCGTGCGCCTCAGCGCGGCCGAGAAGGAGCACGAGCAGGAGACCGGCGAGGCCCCGGGGACCGACCTGCGGGAGCGTGAGGAGGCGGCGCAGGCGC
>NZ_CCXH01000214.1 GCF_000820725.1 Actinomyces polynesiensis
GCACCGGGCGCGTCCACCCCGGGTGCGCCCACCGGGCCGACGACCGGGTCCGACCGTCCCTCGTCCGGCGCTGGTGCGACCGGGTCCGGGTCGGCCTCCGACGAGGGCGACCCGCGCGCCTGACCCCTCGGCGGCGAACCCCCGTTCCTCCTGGGCTCGGCCCCGCTGTGCCCGGCGGGACGCGCACCAGGGGTTCCCACTGCTCGTCCGGGTCGGTTACCGGGCTGTCCTCCGCGGGGAGCACTGGGGGGACCTGCATCGACGTGTGGTCTCGACACCGCAACCGCGCGTCTCGGCAACCGATGTGCACCGAGACCACACATCGATGCAGGAGCCCCGCGCCGACGCACTCGCGCGCGGGCGCGGGGCTCCTCCCGCAGCGGGTGTGTGCCCTCAGCCTCAGGTGCCCTCAGGCTCAGGTGCCCTCAGGCTCAGTTGGCCTGGACCTCCGCGATCCAGGCCTCGATGTCGGCGATGGTGCGGGGGATGTCCTCCGAGATGCGGGTGACGGAGCCGTCCTCGTT
Organism: Actinomyces polynesiensis; assembly: GCF_000820725.1. Lineage (GTDB taxonomy): Bacteria > Actinomycetota > Actinomycetes > Actinomycetales > Actinomycetaceae > Pauljensenia > Pauljensenia polynesiensis. The sequence goes on from NZ_CCXH01000214.1 coordinate 525, forward strand.
GACCTGGACGTCGTCCTCGATGCGCACGCCGATCCCCCGGAGATCCTCCGGGACGGCCAGGTCATCGGCGCGGAAGTAGAGTCCGGGCTCGATGGTGAAGGTCATGCCGGGCTCCAGGAGCGCGCCCTGGTACATCTCCCGACGCGCCTGGGCGCAGTCGTGGACGTCGAGGCCCAGGTGGTGTGAGGTGCCGTGGGGCATCCAGCGGCGGTGCTGCTGGCCCGTGGGGGAGAGGGACTCCTCGGCGCTGACCGGGAGGACACCCCACTCCTCCAGGCGCTTCGCGATGACGCGCATGGCGGCGTCGTGGACGTCACTGAAGCGGGTCCCCGGCTCGTTCGCGCGGGCGAGTGCGGCCTCGGCGGCGTCGAGCACGGCCTGGTAGACCTTCGCCTGCGGCTCCGAGAAGTGGCCGTCGACCGGGAGCGTGCGGGTGATGTCGGCCGTGTACAGCGAGTCGAGCTCGATGCCCGCGTCGACGAGCACCAGGTCGCCCTCGTGGACCTCCCCGTCGTTGTCGATCCAGTGCAGGGTGTTGGCGTGGTCGCCGGCGGCGGCGATCGTCTCGTAGCCGAGCCCGTTGCCCTCCTCGCGCGCGACGGCCCCGAAGGCGCCCTCGATGACGCGCTCACCGCGGCGGTGGCCGACCTCGCGTGGCAGGGAGCGGATGATGTCGTCGAACCCGGCCCTGGTCACCTCGACGGCGCGCCGGAGCTGGGCGAGCTCCCAGGGATCCTTCCGCAGGCGGATCTCGGAGAGGTGCTCCTGGAACTTCTCGTCGCCCTCGCGGGCATCGCCCCCGAAGGGCAGTCCCGCCTGCTGGCGCACCTCGTTGACCAGGCCCTCCACCGTCTCGTCGACGCCGGGCACCACGCGCAGCTGGACCGCCCCTGCGTCCTTGGACAGGGCGTCGCGCAGGGTGTCGATGTGGGCGCAGCGCAGGCCCGTGGCGGCCGCGACCTCGTCGAGCGAGGGACGCGCACCGACCCAGAACTCCCCGTAGCGCGGATCGGCGTAGAACTCCTCCGAGCTGCGGGGGGCGCGCGGCTTGAAGTAGAGGACCGCCTCGTGGGAGCCGTCCTCGCGGGGCTCGAGGACGAGCACGGCGTCCGGTTCCTTCTCCTCGCCCAGTCCGGAGAGGTGGGCGAAGGCCGAGTGGGCGCGGAAGCGGTAGTCCGTGTCGTTCGAGCGGGTCTTGTACCCGCCGGCGGGGACCACGAGGCGCTCGCCGGGGAAGGGTGCCCCGGCCGCGTCCGCACGGGCGGGGAGGAAGTCCGCGACCTCCTCACGTGCGGGCAGGTCGGTGGGGCGCGGAGCCCAGTTCGACCCGATGAAGGTGCGGAACGCCTGGGAGTCCGGGCGCCGGGAGCGGTTGTTGCCGCGGTCCGCCATGGACTGCGAGGGCGTGTCCTCGGGGGTGGTTTCGGGTTGAGTCGTCATGGCTCCATGATCCCACCGCTGTCCAGCAGGGTCGCGACGGAACCGGCGACCGACCGCACCCCGGTCCACCGTGTGTCCGTGCTGCCGGGGGAGGCACCGAACACATCCGGCAACCTCCCGGTGGGGGTCGGGCTGCGCCCGCTTGGGGCGCGTCGGGGCGACCACTAGTGTGTGCTCCATGATCCGAATCGACCCCCACACGCATTCGGCGTGCTCGGACGGCACCGACACACCCTCGGAGCTGATGTGGGCGTCGTTGAGGGCGGGCCTGGACGTCGTCGGCCTGACCGACCACGACACCACGGCGGGTTGGGACGAGGCCGCCACGCAGGTCGGTGCCACCGGGGTCGCTCTGGTCCGCGGCGTCGAACTGTCCTGCTCCTCCCACGGCATCTCCGCGCACCTGCTCGGCTACCTCTTCGACCGGGAGGACCCCGCCCTCACCGCCGCCATGACGCACACCCGGGAGTCGCGCGACACCCGGGCGAGACGCATGGTGGAGCGGATCTCACAGGACTACCCGCTGACATGGGAGATGGTCCAGCAGTTCGCCCCCTCCGACGGCGGGCCGGTCGGGCGTCCGCACATCGCCGACGCCCTGGTCGCCCTGGGCGTCTTCCCCGACCGCTCCGCGGCCTTCGAGCGGGTCCTGCACCCCTCGGGTCCCTACTACGTCCACCACTGGGCACCGGACCCGGTCGATGCCGTGGCGATGGTGCGCGCAGCCGGCGGGGTGCCGGTCCTGGCGCACCCCCGTGCCGGCAGGCGCGGGAGGGTCCTGTCCGAGGAGGTCATCGCCGAGATGGCCGCGGCCGGCCTGTTCGCCCTCGAACGCGACCACCGCGACCAGACCGAGGAGGACAGGGAGGACGTGGACCGCATGGCCCGGCGTCTGGGCCTCCAGGTCACCGGGTCCTCCGACTACCACGGCACCGGCAAGCCGAACAGGCTCGGGGAGAACCTCACCTCCGAGTACGTCTACCGTGCGATGGAGGAGCAGGGACACCTGGAGGTCCTGCGTCCGTGAACCTCTCCGGCATCATCGACGTGTCCCTGCTGGCCACGACCTTCACCACGCTCTTCGTCATCATGGACCCCCCGGGCACCATCCCGGTCTTCCTCGCGCTCACCGGCAAGTACAGCCGCGCCGACCAGCGCCGTGCCGCGGTCCAGGCGACGATCACCTCCTTCGGTGTCATCGTCCTGTTCGCGGTGCTGGGCCAGTACATCCTCACCTTCCTGCAGATCTCGATGGAGTCCCTGCAGCTGTCGGGAGGGGTGCTGCTCTTCCTCGTCGCGATGGAACTGCTGATGGGGCATGACTCCGAGGAACCCGACACGGGGGACAAGAACGTCAACGTGGCGCTCGTGCCGCTGGGGACGCCGTTGCTGGCCGGTCCGGGCGCCATCGTGGCGGTGATGATCTCGGTCAACCAGGGCGGCAACTCCGTGCCCGGGTGGGCGGCCGTGGTGGCCTCGGTCGTGCTCATGCACGTGGTCATCTGGGCGACGATGCGCTTCTCGGTGGAGCTGTCCCGGTTCCTGGGGCAGGGCGGGGTCATGATCCTCACCAAGATCTCCGGTCTGCTGCTGGCCGCCATCGCGACCCAGATGATCATGAACGCGGTCTTCTCCTTCATCCACGCGGCTCGCGACTCCGGGGTGATCTGAGGAGGGGCGACTCCGGGGTGTGCCACGGAACGCACAGCGGACAGCCACCGGTGGGGGGCGGCGTCGGCATGTCCCGCGTGGCGTCGGGTTCTCCGGGCGGTCGTACGAGGGCGGCGCCGGCGTGTCTCCGGGTCGTCGAGGACCGTGGGCCCACTGCGGGTGCCGACCGGTGCGCGCGCGGCCGGAAGCAGGCGGAGGGGCCCCGGACACCGACGGTGTCCGGGGCCCCTGGACCCAGGAGATCATCCTGGATCCCTGACCGTGTGTATCAGGCCTCGACAGATCCCTGACGCCTGCGCACCAAGGTGGTGCCTGCTGCCATCAGGAGGGTGCCGATCACCGCCAGTGCCCACAGGTCACTGGCACCGGTCGCTGCGAGTCCGGAACCTGCCTTGCCGGCCGCTCCCGTCTTCCCGTCGACCCCGTCCGTGTCGTCCGCTCCGGGTTGTCCGTCCGTCCCCGGCTCTCCGGGTGTTCCCGGTTCCCCGGGATCGACGGGGGTCTCAGCGGCCGTGACGGTGACGGGCAGTGAAACGGTCGTCCCCGACGGGTGGGCCACGACGGTGAGGGAGCCCGACAGCATGGCAGGAGCCTCACCAGTCCCTGCGAGGATCGTGTCCAGTGCGGGGAACACAAGGCTGCGACCAGCGGGAACGGCGTCGGTGGACACCGCGTCCCCGGGGATCGTGACCGAGATGTCCGCCGTGCCGTCCGTGACCGGGAAGGTCCCGAGCTCCCGGTCACCCAGGGAGACCATGACCTCGGTGTTCTCCGGCGAGCCCAGGGACGTCAGGTCCAGAGACCCACGCGAACCCTCCGGGTTCTGGAGGGGCGATGCGCCGATCGTGAAGGAGACCTCGTCCCCGGCAGCGACGGTGCCCAGCGCCGGGGCGGCGACGGAGCGACGTGCGAAGTCCGGCGACACCGGGGAGTTCGCCTGGAGGTACTCGATCCAGGCGTCCCGGTCGATGAGGCCGGAGTCGCGGGTGTCCGTGCCGTCGTTGAAGGCGCGGAAGTTGTCCCCGCCCTGGGCCAGGAAGGAGAACGTGCCGATCCGGTACTCACCTTCCGGGTCGTAGGCGGTGCCGTCAATGGTGATGGACGTGACGTGCTCGCCCTGGGCTGCCTCCGCGTCGATGGTGTAGGACACGTTCTTCGACAGTCCCAGCTGCAGGTAGGCCCGCGACGGCACATTCCCCGCGGAGTCCAGTTGCCACTGCTGTTCGAGCATCTCCTTGAACTGTGCGCCCGTCAGTGTGGTGGTCCACAGGTTGTTGACGAACGGGAGCACCGCATTGGCTTCGGCATACGTGATCACACCGTCGTCACCGTGGAGCAACTCGGCCCGGAGTCCACCCGGGTTGACGACGCCGATGGTCGCCCCACCACGATCCGGGTCGGAGAGGGATTCGACCAGGGAGTCCGCCACGAGGTTGCCCAGCGTGGACTCCGATGCGCGGTCGTCACGGGTGCCACCCTGGTAGGTGCCGTCGACGAAGCTGCCGCCGGCGAAGGCCGTGGTGATGTCCGCGGTGACGGAACCGACCGGCACGTTGCCCTTCACCTCTGCCTCGGCGGGGGCGGCCTCGGTGATCTCGTTGACCTCCGCCACGCGGGGGTAGGAGGCGATGAGCTTCGCGCTGGCGGTCTTCGTCCGGGGCACGTTGCGCTGCGTGTACGCGATGACCGTGTCGGATTCCGTGTCATATGTCAGGTCCACGCGGCCGATGTTCTCCCCGTAGGAGCCGGTCTGGAGTACCGGGCGGGTGCGGTCCGTGCCGGGCACCGGGGCGTCCCACGCGTACTGCTTGTGCGTGTGGCCCGTGAAGATCACGTCGACCTCGGGGGAGGTCTCGTTGACGATGTCGGCGAAGGCCCCTCCTGCGGCGATCTCCTGGTCGAGGGTCGCGCCGTCCGGCGTACCGGATCCCGCGCCTTCGTGGTACTCGGCAACGATGACGTCTGCCTCACCGTTGGATTCGTCGCCGTCGGTGAGCTGCGCGGTCACGCGGTTCACGGCCTCGACCGGGTCGCCGAAGGTCAGCCCGGCGATGCCGCCCGGGCTCACCAGCGTGGGCGTCTCCTGGGTGATGGCGCCGATCACGGCAACTCTGACGCCTGCCACGTCGTGGATGGCGTACTCCTTGAGCGCGGGCATCGTGGTGCCCTTGAGGTAGACGTTGGCGCCGAGGTAGTCGAACTGTGCCTTGTTGTTGCCGTCCTTGCCGTTGATGACGCGGTCCACCAGGTCCTGGTAGCCCTTGTCGAACTCGTGGTTGCCCACTGCGGAGGACTTGAGTTCCAGGGCATTGAGGACGTCGATGGTCGGCTGGTCGTCCTGCGAGGAGGAGGCGAACAGCGACGCGCCGATGTTGTCCCCCGCAGAGATGAAAAGGCTGGATCCGCCCTGGTGTCGGATGTCGGCGCGCTGCTCCTCGATGGTGCCCGCGAAGGCAACGGTGTTGGAGTCGATGCGGCCGTGGAAGTCATTGATGTTGAGGAGCCCCAGGGAGACCGTGTCCCGTGGGGTGTCAGAGAGTCCGACGACGACGGGATCGTGGTCGGACGAACGGTAGGCGTCGGGGGCGTGGAACAGGGTGCCGTGGTAGTTGTAGCGGCTGTACTCCAGGGCGATGGACTCCCCGGAGTTGATGTTCCAGATGTCTGCCCCGGTCGCCCGGTTCAGGGCTGCCCCATTGAGCAGGATGTGGTCCAGCGACCCCGACAGTCCGGAGAAGCTGTAGGAGCTGGTGGCGACTCCGAAGCGGTCCTCTGCATCGGTGGAGCCTGTGTCGTAGAGCACCTGGAGCGGGTCCTCCTGACTGTAGGAGTTGAAGTCGCCGACCAGGGCGACTGCGTCTCCGCTGTCGGTGACGGTGGGCAGCCAGTCCCGGATGGCTTTCGCCTGTGCGACCCGCGAGGCGTTCGAGGCGCCCTGGCCGTCGCCGGAGTCGGCATCGCCCGTGAGGGGGCCCGCCGAACCCTTCGACTTGAGGTGGTTGACGACCACGAAGACGGAGTCGCCCCCACCCACGGGCTCGAAACACTGTCCGATCGGCTCACGGGCAATGGCAAAGGGCTGTCCTGCGGCGCTCTTCGAGCCGAGGGCACGTGCCTCGCCCACCGGGGTCACCTCGGCGGTCTGGTAGATGATCGCGCTGGTGATGACGTCCTGCTGGGACAGCGGCGGAAGGTCCTTCGAGGAGTGCACGTAGGCCCACTTCTCCGAGCCTGCGGCGGCATTGAGCGCGGCGACCAGGGTGGCCGTGGCCTCGTCCGGCGTCTCTCCCAGCTTCGCGGAGTTCTCGATCTCCATCAGGCCGACGACGCTCGCGTCGAGCCCGTTGATGGCGGCGACGATCTTGGCCTGCTGGCGTGCGAGGTCGTCTGCACCCCATGCGCCACGAGGGTTGCAGCCGGTGCTGACGGTCACGCCGTTGCCGTCGCGGTCCTTGTAGGCGACGCAGCCCGCGGTGTCGGCTCCCAGGGTGGTGAAGTAGTTCAGCACGTTGAAGGAGGCGACGGAGATGTCGCCGCCCACGGCCGCGGGGGCGGCGGTGCGGGTGTTGGCGAAGGTGGCGGGCGCGTTGCCGCTGGTGTCCGTGACCTGCTGGGTCGGGTTGAACTTCCAGGTCTTGTTGCGGTAGTCGACGATCACCGGGGCGGTGAAGGTGACCGGGGCGCCGACGCGGACCGGGTTATCCAGGGAGATGTAGGGCGGGGTGAGGGCGTGGTTGGCTGCCTTCAGGAAGTCGGTGGTGGCACCGTCGTCCAGAGTCACCGCACGGGCTGCGTTGTCGGCCTCCACAGCTGCTGCTCCCGCCGTGCCGGGACGGGCGACGTCCGTCGGTTGACGGAGCGGCCCGGTTCCGGACGCGAGACCGACCTCGCCGTACTGGTTGGTGGAGTAGGTGTCGGTCACCGTGAAGGAACCCTGGGGGGCGATGAGCATGGACTCCAGGGCCTCGCGGGCGGCGTCCGTGGTCGGCCACGCGGTCTTCAGCGGCTCCACGGTGCCGAGGGACTCCGGGAGCTTCTCGACTCCTGCGGTGCTCGGCTTGATCTGCGTCAGACCGTTGTACTCGTCGACCGTGCCCGTCACCTGTACCGAGTCACCGATCGCGACTGTGGAGGCGTCGGCGGAGGAGTAGACGAAGACGGCGTCCGAGCTCTCCGGCGTCGTGTCAGGGCCCGGGGTCTGGATGACGAACCCGTTGTAACCACCCGTGGGGTAGGCGGCGGTGACGACACCCTGCGTGGTGACGGTCTGTCCCGCCAGCGGTGACTCGGCGCCCTTGCCCTGGATGCCGGCGATGGACGTGATCTCCGTGGCCGCTGGGACAGCGGCCACGCCGCTCAGCGTGGAAGGTTCCTCGGAGGGGGGAGCTTCCTCCGTTGGATCGGAGGAAGGGGACTCCGAGGTGGTCAGGTCAGCGACTTCGTCGGACTGGCCCTCGGTCGTCTCCGGACCACTCTGGGAGGAAATGGCCGCGGGGGAAGACTCTTCTGTGTCCTCCGCCCAGACAGGAGCCGCCAGGGCCCCGGACATGAGAATCGCGGCAGCTCCTGCTGCCGCGACCACTCTGGAATGTCTGCGCATCACAAGTGCCTTTCGTGCTGGGTGATGGGATGTGCCAGACGCTACGGCGCGGGGGTAACCACTTCGTCGCGTCGACATGGAGGCGGACTCAACGGCCGCTGAACAGGAAGGGTACAGCCCGACGCCATCGTCGGACCGCTGCAGGGGTTCCGTTGGCCTCCGCCGGTCATGCGCGCCGGGCCCTCTCTGGTCCAGTCTGTCAACCGGTCAGGCAACAGTAGTCGCGCAGACCGGTGCTGCGCAGGCGTTTCGTGTCCCCGCGTGGAGAGCACGTGTCGACCGGGCCGGGCGCGGTCCCCGGGCGCGCCTGGCGACTCGTGGGATGGGGACGCCCGTGGGCTTCAGGGGCGGAGGGCTGGTCGACCTTGGCGGTGCCACCTTCGCGGCTCCATGCTGGGGGCATGGCACGGATCGGCACCTGCGGGTGGAGCTACCGGCACTGGAGGCACGTCCTCTACGAGGGTGTCCCCCAACGGCTCTGGCTCGAGCACTGTGCCCGGGAGTTCGACGTGGTCGAACTCGACGGCAGTTTCTACCACTGGCCCCCGGACACGCGCTTCCATTCGTGGGCCGACCGCCTCCCCGACGGTTCGGTGATGGCGGTGAAGGCCCCGCGCGGGCTCACCCACGCCCGCCGTCTGGCGGAGCCACAGACCTGGATCTCCCGGATGGTGCCCGGTCTGCAGGCTCTCGGCGCCCACCGTGGTCCACTGCTCGTCCAGCTCCCACCCGACATGCCGCGTGACGACGAGCGTCTCGGGCACTTCCTCGACCTGCTCCCCGCCTGGACCAGGCCGGTCGTGGAGGTGCGCAACGACACCTGGGTGGCGGAGCCGGTCTTCGACCTGCTCGCCACCCACGGGGCCGCCTGGTGCGTGACCGACGGCGAGGGTATGCCGACCGTCGAACGGGCGACGGCCGCCCTCGTCTACGTGCGTCTCCACGGCCCGCAGCACTCCCCGCTCCACACGGGGTCCTACCCGGAATCCGAGCTCCGGGACCGGGCGGACCGCGTGCGGGGGTGGGAGTCCGACGGGCACGAGGTGTTCGTGCTCTTCAACAACGACGCGGAGGGCAACGCCGTGCGCAACGCCCGGACACTGCGGGCGCTCCTGGAGGGATGACCGGCGCTCCCTCGGCAGGCTCGTCCGGCCTGCCCTTGCCCGGGTGCAACACACAACTCATCCACTGCTCCCGTGCAGGTGGACGTGGAGCGGAGCATCTGTGCTGGTCACCGGGGTGGCGCGCTGGACGGGCCGGACATCCTGAGGTGAGTTGTGTGTTGGTGCCGCCCTGCCACGTCCCGGGTCCCTCTCCGGATGGTCGGCGGGGTGGGGGAGACGTGGGGCACCGGCCCGTCCGGCGGAACCGGTCCAGGGCGCCGACACGTCCGGCGGAACCGGTCCGTTCCGGGGACACCTGTGCCCGGTCGATATGTGTTAGTGTATTAGTGCAGTAATACAGATGACGAGTGCGACGGGGAGGTGTCCGTGGACGTCGACGACGCCCGACCGATCTGGGTCCAGCTCGTCGTCGAGTTCAGGAGACGGATCTCGACGGAGGAGTGGGCCCCGGGCACCCGGATCCCCAGCGTGCGCGAACTCGCGCTGGAGGTGGGGGTCAACCCCAACACCGTCCAACGCGCACTCGGGGAGCTCGACCGCGCGGGGCTCACCCTCACCGAACGCACCGCAGGACGCTTCGTCACCCAGGACCGCAGCACCATCGACGCGGCCCGTGAGGCGCTCGCGGCGACCACCACCGACGCCTACATCGACTCCGTCGCCGGGATCGGACTCGGACTCGAGGACGCCACACGACTGCTCGCCCGTCGCTGGGCGGCCAGGGAGGAGAACAAGTGAACGCCATCGAGGTCGCGCACCTCTCGAAGTCCTTCCGCCGCAGACCTGCCCTGTCGGACCTCAGCCTCTCCCTGTCCGCCGGCCAGATCGTCGGGCTCATGGGGGACAACGGGTCGGGCAAGACCACCCTGCTCAAGATCCTCGCCGGGGTGCTGTCGGACTGGGAGGGTGAGGTCAGCGTGTGCGGGCACCGTCCCGGCCCGGAGTCCAAGGCGCAGGTGTCCTTCCTGCCCGACGCCTCGTTCCTGCCCGACCACTACTCCTGCGCGGATGCCATCTCCCTGTACAAGGAGTTCTTCGAGGACTTCGATGCGGTGAAGGCCACCGAGATGGTGCGCTTCTTCGACCTCCCGGCCGACCGTTCCCTCAAGGAGCTGTCCAAGGGGATGCGCGAGAAGCTCCAGATCGCCTTGGCAATGTCACGTGCCGCGCGTGTCTACCTCCTGGACGAGCCGATCTCCGGGGTCGACCCGGCTGCCCGTGACGTCATCATGCGTGGCATCCTCACCAACTTCTCCGAGGACGCCCTGATGGTCGTCTCCACCCACCTCATCGCCGACATCGAACCAGTGGTCGACACCGCGGTCTTCCTGCGCGGCGGGCGCGTCCTGCTGCAGGGCAGCGCCGACGAGCTCCGCGCCGAGCACCACATGGGGCTCGATGCCCTCTTCCGGAAGGTCTACGCATCATGACGACGACACTGCTGCGCCACCAGTTCCGCTCCACGTGGAGACCGCTGGGGTCGGTCGTGGGGGTGATCGCACTGGTCGCCCTCGTCTCCCTGACCGCTGCCCTCCTCCGACTGCCCGTCCTGGGCCCGTTCGGGCAGGGTGTGGCCACCGCTGCCCTCATCGGGCTGGTGCCGGTCGTCCTGGTGGTCCTGGCCGTCGACTACTGGCAGACGATGTACGGCCGCGAGGGCTACTTCACGATGTCACTGCCGGTGCGGGGACGTGAGCTCCTCGCGGTGAAGACCCTGCATGCTGTCCTCGTCGCCCTGGCGACCGCACTGCTCGCCTGCGGTGGCGCGCTGCTGACCCTGGTGGCCAGGGCCCGCCTCGACCGTGTGCCCGTCGGGGAGACCCTCTCCGGCTGGTGGGACGCGCTCCGCGCCCTCCCCGGTGGAATGGTCTGGCTGGTGGTGGTGGGAGTCGTGCTCTACCTGGTGACCCTGGTGGTCCAGGTCGCCAGCGTGCTCTCGATCTCGGCAGAAGGCCGCTTCAACCATCTCGGCGTCGGGGCGCCCCTGATCGGGCTGGTGGTCCTCTACCTGGTCAACCAGGTGGTGTCACTGGCCGCGATGCTGTGGATCCCCGTCGGTGTCGTCCTCCAGGGACCCGACGCGGGCCAGTTGGTGGCCCGTGGGATGTGGGGCGGGTTCATCGAGGCCGTGCGCACCGGCGCGGACCCTGACGTCATCGGCCTGGGTTCCCTCGTCAGCGGCGTGGTGGTCGCGGGGCTGCTGGCGTTGTGGGCAGTGCGCTCCATCGAGCGGCACACCTCGCTGCGCTGACGTCTCTGCGCTGAGGTCTCGGCACCGGCCCGGCTGCGCTGAGGTCTCGGCACCGGCCCGGCTGCGCTAACCCGGCTGCGCTGGGTGCTCCCTCCGCCCGCCCCGCTCCACCGCCGCGTGGAACCCGACGAGGGCGGGGTCGGTGAGCGGACGAGGGCCATGCGCAACGGGCACACTCCGGCAGCCCTCCGGGCCCTCGTCGCCCGTGACCGCCCGGCGCCGCTCCGTCGCCCGGTGGCGGCAGGTCGGGCCCGGCGCGGAAGGTTCGGATCAGGGGATCGCGCTGATGGCCATGCCGAACCACCCGAGGGCGACCACTGCCAGCAGCGGCCAGGCGGACCAGCGGTTGCGCCCCGCCGAGCGGGAGTCCCTGCGGCTGAGCGCCGATTGTGCGAGGAATGTCAGTCCGCCCAGGAACCAGAATGCGGGTCTGGTCCATGCGGTCAGGGATGCGATGTCTTCCACGCGCGGGAGCAGGAGTTCGGCACCGATGACGACCACCAGGAGAGTGCAGAGGACGCCGAGCAGGAAGTACTCGATCCTCGTGCGGACCAGTGAACGACGGGCATCGCCGGTCCCGGTCCCCGTGCCCCGCGTCTGGCGTGTGGGCTCCGAGGGGGTGTCGTGGGATGGTCGGCAGGTCGCCGGTGATGAGGGTGTCGTCTCCATGGCCGCCTCGCAATGGTCGTTTCCGGCCAGCGTAGCCGGATCAAACCGGCGGCGTAGGAGTGCCTGGCTGAAAGACTTGGGCGCCAAGTCCCAGGGGACATCGCGGCAGGAGGGCACTCGACGGCGGGGTCGCACCGGACTCGTGGGGACCGGTCCGGCGAGGAGTGCTCCCATCGTCGAGCGTCTCGATGTCCGTGCGCTCCTCGGACGCGTCCCTCGCACCGTGGAGCGAGCTGAGGACACTGGAGAAGGTCAGCAGGACCATGAGTGCCCAGAGGTTCACGGTGGGAGGGAGGAACGGGGGCGCTGACGATCGTGGCGGTGCCGGTGACGACCAGACCCGGTGACGACGAGGGGCGGTGACGACGCGAGCAGGACCGCGCATGAGCTGGGTCCGCCTCCACATGTCCGGGCCCTGATCGGCATGGGGCACCCGGGGGCCCGAGAAGCCGTTCGGCAGCGCACCGGAGGTCGCGTTGCCGAGGACCGCAGCCCCGACTCCTCCTCCGGGGAACACGACGGTGCCGAAGCCGAGCCGATCCGAGCCGGAGGGCGCACGCGCTCTGGGAGCGGAAGACGACAGTGGTGCCTGCAGCCGGGCCACGGAGCGCCACAGGGATGAGTGCCCAGGGGTGGGACTTCCCACCGAACGGTGGGGGTACGGGGGACGACCGCTCGGTGGGACGTCCACCGCTCGGTGGGAAGTCCACCCCCCGGTCGGGAAGTCCACCGCT
>NZ_CCXH01000215.1 GCF_000820725.1 Actinomyces polynesiensis
CCCGGTCACCGTGTCCCCACGGCGACCGGGGCCCCGACCGATCAGGTGGCCGCGGGGCGAGGCGTGCTGTGCCGGAGTCCGGCAGTACGTCCCTGCCCCCACCCGGGGCAGGCGGCCTCAGTCCTGGGACTCCCCGCCACCGGCGCCACCACGGCGACGGCGACGCCGCCTGCGGGGTGCGGCCGAGTCATCCGCCGGCGTGCGCGGCTCGGGGTTGTGGTCACCGCGGCCCCGCCCTCGTGAGCCCCGGTCGGAACGGCCACGCTGACCGGCGGGCACGTCGTGCCCGCCGCCCCCGCGGCGACCCCGGTCGTGCTCGGAGGAGCGTCCGCGACCCTGACCACCGCGCGGGGCGCCCCGGCCCCCGTGACCACCATGGGGGCCACCGGTCTCGCCCAGGTCCTCGATGACCTCGGCGTCCAGGCCCGCGAGCGTGCGCTTGGAGCGCGGCAGGCGCCCCGTCACGGAGGTGGGGATGTCGAGGTCGGTGAAGAGGTGGGGGGAGGTGTGGTAGGTCTCCAGCGGCTCCGGGACGCCCAGGCCCAGGGCCTTGGAGATCAGGCTCCAGCGCGGCACGTCGTCCCAGTCGACGAAGGTGATCGCCGTGCCGGAGTGCCCGGCGCGGCCGGTGCGTCCGATGCGGTGGATGTAGATCTTCTCGTCCTCGGGGCACTGGTAGTTGATGACGTGGGTGACGTCGTCGACGTCGATGCCACGCGCCGCCACGTCGGTGGCGACCAGCACGTCGATCTTGCCCTTGCGGAAGGCCCGCATGGCCTGCTCGCGGGCTCCCTGTCCGAGGTCCCCGTGCAGCGCCCCGACGGCGAAGCCGCGCTCGGCGAGGTCATCGGCCAGCCGGGCGGCGGTGCGCTTGGTGCGGCAGAAGATGATGGTGCGTCCACGGCCCTCGGCCTGCAGGATGCGGGCGACGACCTCGACCTTGTTCATCGCGTGGACGCGGTAGATGACCTGCTTGGTCGACTTGACCGTCGCACCCTGGTCGGTGGGGTCCTGGGCGCGGATGTGGGTGGGGTGGGACATGAACTTCCGCGCGAGCGCCACCACCGGGCCGGGCATCGTGGCGGAGAAGAGCATGGTGTGGCGGGTGACGGGCACGCGCGCCAGCAGGGTCTCCACATCGGGGAGGAAGCCGAGGTCCAGCATCTCGTCGGCCTCGTCCAGGACGACCGTCTGGACGCCGTTGAGGTGGAGGAGACCACGGCGCAGGAGGTCGATGAGGCGCCCGGGGGTGCCGACGACCACGTCGACGCCCTTCTCCAGGGCCTCGATCTGGGGCTCGAAGGCCACCCCGCCGTAGATGTCGATGATGCGGGTGGAGAGCTTGCCGGCAGCCTTGCGCAGGTCGGTGGCGACCTGCTTGGTCAGCTCACGGGTGGGGAGGATGACCAGCGCCTGGGGGCAGTTCGGGTTGAGGAGGTCCTCGTAGCCCTCCTCGTCAGGGGCGATGACGTCCTCCAGCAGGGGGATGCCGAAGCCCAGGGTCTTGCCGGTGCCCGTCTTCGCCTGGCCGATGATGTCGTGCCGGTCCAGGGCGACGGGCAGGGTGAGTGCCTGGATGGGGAAGGGGTGGGTGATCCCCTCCTCCTCCAGCGCGTCGACGATGGGGTCGGAGACGCCGAAGTCGGCGAAGGTCTTCTGCTCGAGGTCGGCGGTGGAGCCGTCCTCGTCGGTGATGTCGGGGGTCGCCTCCGGCTCGGGGGCGACGGCGACGATGTCGCCCAGGCGCACGACGCCTGCCGAGTACTCGGGGTGGTCGGCGCCGGTGGCGGTGTCGGTGGTGGTGCTCGCGTCGCCGTCCGGGCCGGCGGTGGTGGCCTCGGGCGCGGGCGCGCCTGTGGCGAGTGTGTCGTTCGTGGTCACGATCAGCCTTGTCTCCGGGGGTCGCCCGGGTCGTCGTGGCAGCCGATCGCGCAGTTTCGGGGCGCCCGGTGGGGGCGCGGGTCACGGTTCGGTGATGCGACCGGTCAGCCGTGGTCACCCCCATCC
>NZ_CCXH01000216.1 GCF_000820725.1 Actinomyces polynesiensis
ACGCGGATGTCCGGCGTGCCCCCCGGGACGCGCCGTCGTGCCGCGCTGACTAGGCTGGGGGCATGGAGCGCACATACGAACCCGTGGATGCGGACACCGCCGAAGTCGTCGGTCTCATCGCCTACGCGGCACTGGCGGGCATGACCCGCCTGGCCAAGGACGGGGACCAGGCCCCCACCATCGGGGCCCACATCGAGCACGCGCGGATGGCCGCCAGGGCCTTCCGCGTCTTCGAACAGCTGGAGATCTGGTCCGAGCACCGCGGCCTCGACCTCGCCGCGGCGGCGGGCGAGTACTCCGGCCTCTTCGACGACCTCGATGCGCGCACCCGTCCCAGCACCTGGTGGGAGCGCTCGGTGAAGACCTACGTGACGCTGGGGATGTTCACCGACCTCCTCCACGAGGTCGCGGAGCGCCACGACCTCTTCCCGGACCAGGACGAGGCCTGGGACCTGGGACAGGGGGAGTGGGAGCGGGCCAACCTGGCCCCGCGCACGGCCTCCGACGAGCAGCTGGCCGCGCGTCTGTCGCTGTGGGCACGACGCGTGGCGGGCGAGGTCCTCGGCCTGGTGCGCTCGACACTGTTCACCCACCCCCTGCTGGCGCAGGACCCCGACGCGGCCGATGCGATGGTCGCGTGGGTCACCAAGCGCCACAAGGAGCGCATGGCGGAGATCCACCTCAAGGCGTGAGGCGCACGGGGTCGGCGGGACGGCCCGGGCGTGTGCCCCCGTCGGGACCGGCCCGGTCCTCCCCCGGGGCTCAGCTCAGCGCGAAGCCGACCCGGCGTGGGGTGTCGGGGGCGACGAGGACGAAGCCGATGGCGTCGGCGGGGACGAGGGCCTGCTGGCCCTTGGAGTCGACGAGCGTGAGCAGCCCACCCTCCTTGGTGGCGGACTCGACGCGTGAGAAGAGTTCCTCCTCGGTGAGGTCGAGCTCGAGCTGGAGTTCGCGGGCGGCGCCGCGGATGCCGATGGAGACGTTCATGGGGGCTCCTCTGGGGGATCGGAATGGTCTGCTCCCATGCTACGGGCCGCAGGTGCACATGCCGGGTGGGAGCATTCAGTCATGAGCGAAATCCAGGTCGAGGTGGGCGGGGTGGACCCCGCCCTCGCGGAGCTCCCCACCGCGGACGGGGCCCAGACCGCCGTCTGCGGGCAGGCAGCTGCGGCATCCCTGGTCGTGCGCGGCGCCCCCGGGTCGGGTCGCACCACCTGTGCGCTCATGGTCCTCGCCCAGTGCCGCGCGCGCGGGGAGTCGGCCGTGTTGTGGGCGCCGGACCGCTCCCGCGTGGACGCCCTGGAGTCCCGTGTCCAGGCGCTGCTCCCCGAGGCCGTGCGACCCGTGCGCACCCCGGCCGCCTACGCCTACCAGGTGGTGTCCACCTGGAGGATCGGACGCGGCGACCCGTTGGGCACCCTGGAGCTGGTCACCGGCGCCCAGGAGGACCAGCTCATCCAGGACCTGCTCGCACGCGGTGGCGTCGCCTGGCCCGACAGCATGCCCGAGGCCATGCGTGCGATGCCCGCCTTCCGCATGGAGGTCCGCAACCTCTTCGCCCGCGCGGGTGAGGCCGGCATCGACGGGGCCGCGCTCGGGGACCTCGGGTCGCGCTTCGGCCACCCCGAGTGGGTCTCAGCGGGTGCGCTCCTCGCCATGTACGAGGGCGACCCCGGGTTCGCCGTGACCACGCGCGGGGCCATGTCCGTGGACACCTCGCGCATCCAGCGCATCGCGGCGGACCTGGTGGCCCGCTGGGAGGCGGACGCCCCGGGCGAGGGGGTCACCGCGGGCACGCCGTTGCCGGATGCCGTCGTGGTCGACGACCTCCAGGACTGCACGGCCTCCACCGTGGAGCTCCTGGCGGCCATGGCGCGGCGGGGCGTGCGGGTGGTCGCCTTCGCGGACCCGGACGTGGCCGTCGCCTCCTACCGGGGTGGCGAGCCCCATCTCGACCGGCGCCTGGCCGCACGGCTCGACGTCCCGGTGCTGGAACTGGGCGCGGTCCACCGGGGGACCGCCGCGCTGCGGGACCTCGCCCGCGACGTGACCGGGAGGATCTCGACATCGGGACCTGTCCGGCGACGCACGGTCGGTGTGGCGGGGGAGGCGTCCGGCGACGCCTCCCCGGACGGCGGGCCCGGTGCCGACGCCGGTCCCGGCGGGGTGGGTGACCCGCGCTCCCGGGTGGGCGCTCCCCGGGCGTCGGACATCCTCGTCCACCTCGCCGCCTCGGAGGCGCAGATGGGGGCGATCACCGCCCACCACCTGCGCGCCCACCACCTCCACGACGGCGTGGCCTGGGAGGACCAGGTCGTCATCGTGCGTTCCTCCGGTGACGTCGCGGAGGTGCGCCGTCAACTGCGACGCGGTGGGGTCCCGGTGGCCGGGCGACGCCGGGCCATCGCCTTCCCCGCGGAGCCCGTGACCCGCACCCTCCTGGAACTCGTGGCCGGGCAGGTGGGCCTCGCGCAGGAGGGTCGGGGGGCGACGGCGGGCGGGGGGGTGCAGCCTCCCGCCCCGCAGTCGCGTGACTCCGCGCCGCGCAGGAGCCCGGAGCTGACGGCCGCGCAGGACGCGGACCGCGATGGCGAGCTCGAGCTGGCCCGTCGGCTGCTCGAGTCGCCCTTCGTGCGTGCCGACGGCCTGGACGTGCACCGCCTGCTGCGCGCCCTCAACTCCCAGGTCGTCGCCGCGGGGGACGAGGACGGTGACGAGGACGCGACCGACGTGGTCGGGGCCAGCCACGACGTGCTCTCCCTCCTGGAGGACCCGGCACTGTTGGAGCACTGCGGGAACCGCGAGCTCCGCGACGCCCTGCTGCGTGCCGGGAGGATGTGGACGGTGGGGCGTGGACCGGGCACTGCCCGGCCCCGGGCGGCGCTGTGGGCCCTGTGGGACGCCTCGGGCCTGGCCGAGCAGTGGCGCGACGGTGCCCTGGCGTCGGACCTGGACGCGGAGTGGTACGACGACCAGCTCGACGCCCTCCTCGCCCTCTTCCGGGTGGCCGACGTGTGGGAGCAGCGCAACCCGGCGGGCAGCGCGCGGGAGTTCTGCCTCCAGCTGCTCGCCGACGATGTCCCCACCGACACCATCACCCGCATGGGGATCCGTCCCCCGGGTGTCGACGTCCTCACCCCCGCCCAGGCCATGGGCCGGGAGTGGGAGGTCGTGGCCGTCCTGGGCCTCCAGGACGGACGCTGGCCGAACCTGCGCCTGCGTGACCGTGTGCTCCGCGCCGACCTGCTCGCCGACCTCGCTGCGGGTCGCACCGGCACCGACGCGCAGGGACGCGACGTGCTCCTCGACGACCCCCGGTCGGCGAGGCGTGGAGTCCTCGACGACGAGACCCGGCTCCTCGCCGCAGCCGTGACCCGCTCGCGCCGTGTCCTGCACGTCGCCGCCGTGCGCACCGAGCAGCAGGCGCCTCCAGTTCTGACATCGTGCCGCACGCCCGTGACCTGTCGACGGAGTCCCTCGAGCCGGTCCTCCCTCGCT
>NZ_CCXH01000217.1 GCF_000820725.1 Actinomyces polynesiensis
TTCCTGGACATCGTGGCCCGCCACGCCCCCGTGGACCTGGTCGACGGGGAGGTCCCCCTCGAGCCGGTCCCTCCCTCGCTGGACCTGCCCGGTCAGGTCGGTCGCCTCCGGCACCTCGCGGCCCAACCCGACGACACGCCCCGCCGTGACACCGCCACCACCCTCCTGGCCGTCCTTGCAGGGGAGGGCGTGCGCTCCGCCGACCCCGCCGGGTGGACGGGGGCGGGTGGTCTCTCCACCGAGGAGCCCGTGCTGGGAGAGGGACCCGTGTTCCTCTCCCCCTCCAAGGTGCAGTCCGCCCGGGAGTGCGCCCTCAAGTGGTTCCTGGCCTCGGCGGGGGGTTCGCCCTCCTCCGGTGGCGCCCAGCAGCTCGGTACCCTGGTGCACGCCATCGCCCAACGTCACCCCCACGGTCCCCTCGACGTCATGCTCGAGGAGCTCGACGCCGCCTGGGAGGAGGTCGGACACGACCTGTCGACCTGGGTGGGCCAGCGGGAGCACGCCCACGCCGAGGCCGTCGTGCGGGCACTCGCGACCTACATGGAGGGGGTCCCCGGAGAGGTCGGGGTGGAGGTGCCGGTGCGGGTCCCGGTCGGCGACCTCGTGATCACCGGGTCCATCGACCGCCTCGAGGTCGTGGACGAGGGCGTGCGCATCGTCGACCTCAAGACCGGGAAACCCTCGGTCACCAGGGACGGCGCGGAGGAGCACCCCCAACTGTCGACCTACCAGGTCGCCCTCCTGGCCCAGGGGGAGGCGGTGACGGGCGCGCGGCTCGTGTTCCTCGGCAACGGCAAGGTGGAGGAGCGACTCCAGGGCGCCCTGGAGGGCGAACACCTGGAGCGGTGGAGGACGGACCTGGAGGACCTGGCGGACACCATGCGTGCCGGCACCTTCCGGGCGACCCCCTCGGAGCAGGCCTGCCGCCACTGCCCCTTCCGACGCAGCTGCCCCGCCATGGACCAGGGACGGAGGACCCTCGTATGAACGACCACCCGCGCCCCGACGCCCTCGGCATCGCCCGACTCCTCCGGGGCAACGTCCCCACCCCCGAACAGGTCGCCGTCATCGAGGCCGATCCCTCCCGGCCCGTCCTGGTGGTCGCGGGCGCCGGCTCCGGGAAGACCGAGACCATGTCGATGCGCGTCCTGTGGCTGGTCGCGCACGAGGGCATGGATCCGGAGTCCATCCTCGGGTTGACCTTCACCCGCAAGGCGGCGGCCGAACTCGGCTCGCGGCTGCGCGACCGACTGGGCAGCCTGGCCGACTCGCTGCCGGGGCTGGAGGACGCAGGGGACCCCGTCTCACTGACCTACAACTCCTTCGCGGAGCGCATCGTGTCCGAGTACGGGCTGCGCATCGGCGTGGACCCGGACTTCCGGATGCTCGGGCAGGCCGGTGCCGTCCAGATGATGACCGACATCGTGGAGTCCTGGCGGGGGGAGCTCCCCGGGGACGCCTCGCCCTCCACGGTCGTCCACCGCAGCCTCTCCCTGGCGGGCCACATCGCCGAGCACGACCTCACCCTGGACCGGGCCCGGGAGGAGCTGGGCTGGTTCGGGGCGGAACTGGAGGCCGTCGGCAAGCCGACCTCGCACCTCGCGAACGCGATCGCCTCGAACGACATGCGTCTGGCGCTGCTGGACCTGGTGGAGGAGTTCGACCGCCGCAAGCGCGCGGCCGGGGTCCTGGACTTCGCCGACCAGCTCTCCCTGGCCACCCGTATCGTCACCGAGGCCCCCGACGTGTGCGAGGCACTGCGGCGCGACCACCGCGCCGTGCTGCTCGACGAGTTCCAGGACACCTCCGTCGTCCAGATGGAACTGCTCTCCCGCATCTTCCACGACCACCCCGTCACCGCGGTGGGCGACCCCAACCAGGCGATCTACGGCTGGCGCGGGGCGTCGGCCGCCTCACTGGAGGGCTTCCTCGACCGCTTCCAGCCCGGCCGGGAGGCCGGTCCCGACCAGACGCTGACCCTGTCGACCTCGTGGCGCAACGACCGGATGGTCCTCGACGTCGCCAACCGGGTGGCACGTCCCCTGCGCGACCACGCCGTCCACGCCGTCTCCCCCGTGCTCCGGGCACGCGAGGGCGCGGGCGCGGGGACGGTGGAGGTCACCTACACCCTGGACCGTGCCGACCAGGTGGAGGCCGTCGCCGACTTCGTCGAGGCGCACCGCGTGCCCCGCGGGTCGCGGATGGCGAGCGCGGCGGTCCTGTGCCGGCGTCGGCGCGACTTCCAGGCGGTCGACGAGGCGCTGCGCGCCCGGGACATCCCCACCCAGGTCATCGGCCTGGGCGGCCTGCTCGACCAGCCCGCCGTCGCGGACCTGCGTGCCGCCCTGGAGCTGGGGGTGGACGTCACCAACTCCCCGTGGGTGGTCAGGCTCCTGGCGAACCTCGACCTCGGGTCCGCGGACCTGCGGGTCCTGGGGGAGTGGTCGCGCCACCTCGCCCGCCGCGGCAGCACCGTGGAGCGTCCCGAGACGCTGCTGCTCGACGCCGTCGACACGCCTCCGCAGGCCGGCTGGACGCCCCGCCCCGGCATGCCTGCGTTCACCGAGGCCGCAGCGCAGCGCGTGAGGGTCCTCGGGCGTCGCCTGCGTGCGGTGCGTCGCGGTTCGGGCCGCGGAGTCGTGGAGCAGGTCGAGCGCGCGATCGCGATCCTGGGGCTCGCCGAGGACGTCACCGCCGACCCCCTGCTCAACACCGGGCGGGAGTCCCTCGACGCCTTCGTCGACGTCGCCACCGACTTCGAGGCCTCCGCCCAGGGGGCCAGTATGAGGGGTTTCCTCACCTGGCTCTCCGTCGCCGAGGACGAGGAGTCCGGACTGGCGGGACCCGCCGTGGAACCGGACCCCGCCGCCGTGCAGATCATGACCATCCACGGCGCCAAGGGTCTGGAGTGGGACTCCGTGGCGGTGTTCGCCATGGACGACGGCGTCTTCCCCAAGTA
This sequence comes from Actinomyces polynesiensis, assembly GCF_000820725.1. Classification (GTDB taxonomy): domain Bacteria; phylum Actinomycetota; class Actinomycetes; order Actinomycetales; family Actinomycetaceae; genus Pauljensenia; species Pauljensenia polynesiensis. The sequence goes on from NZ_CCXH01000217.1 coordinate 2,960, forward strand.
CAACGCACACAAGGGGCGCACCTGGCAGGAGGAGCCCCAGCCCACACTGGGGTGGCTGGGCAAGGTGGACGAGCTTCCCTACCCGGTGCGGCGCGACGCCGACTGCCTGCCCGTCTTCGTCCCCGACCTCAGCGAGGGCCGTACACCCCAGGCAGCCTTCAACAAGTGGGTCGTCGGACCCTACGCCCAGGAGATGGGGCGTCACATGGAACGCGAGGAGCGACGCCTGGCCTACGTCGCCCTGACCCGTGCCCGCTCCGCGCTGCTGATGACCGGGTCCTGGATCGACCACGCGAAGTCCCCGCGCCCACCCTCGCGCTACCTCATGGAGCCGCTCGTGGACGGCCTGACCTCGAGCGATCCTGACACCGCGATCGTCCCGCGCCCGGACGAGGAGACCGCGGCCGCCCTCGTCGAGGCCTCCGGACCCGCGGAGTTCCCGCGCAGACCGGGGCGCTCGCGGGAGTTGGTCACTGCCTCCGCCCAACGGGTGGCCGAGCGGCGGCTCGAGGTCGCCGACCTCGGGTTGGGTGCCGTGGAGGTCCTCGACTCACTGGGGGAGGACCCCCTCGCCCGTGACGTCCGCGCCCTCCTGGAGGAACGCGCCCTGCGGGAGGAACGCCGCAGTGTGGTGGTGACCCCTGAGCGTCTCCCGGCCACGAGTGTGTCGCGACTGCTGGAGGACCCCGCGGGCTTCGCCCTGGACCTGCGTCGCCCCCTGCCCGCCGAACCGTCGGAGGCCTCCGCACTGGGGACGATCTTCCACTCCTGGGCCGAGCGGCAGTTGCGCCAGACCAGCGGCGAGCTCTGGGACGAACCGGTGCCCGGCGAGGAGATGCTCTCCGGGCAGGAACGCGGTCGGCTCGCAGCCATGCAGGAACACTTCCGGACCCTGCCGTTGCTGGCGTCCCACACCCCCGTCGGGATCGAGGAGCCCTTCGCGGTCGAGGTCGGGGGTGTGTCCGTCCAGGGGCGCATCGACGCCGTCCTCCGGGACGGGGACGGTCACGACACCGTCGTGGACTGGAAGTCCGGGCGGGTGCCCTCGGAGCTCACCTCACCCGAGGTGCTCCGCTACTACCTGACCCAGCTGCGCCTGTACCGGCTCGCCTGGTCGCGCAGGACGGGGGTGCCCGAGGAGGAGGTCTCGGCCCGTGTCGCGTTCCTGGCGGGGCCACGGGTGTTCTCGTCGGAGGACCTGGCGGGGATGCTCGGGGAGGAGGGCGAGGCACCCCTGGAGGAGTCGGTCGGGGCGGCCCTGCGACGCGCCTGAGGAAGGGCGGGCCTGCGGAGAGGCGGCCCGGGGGAGAACAGGCCCGGGGACAGACGGGCGTGTGAGGGGAGGGAGGGGCTGCCGGGACTGCGGGGGAACGGGCTCAGACCTCGATGGTTCCCTCGACGCTGACCCGTGCGGTGCCCCCGACCCACAACGTGCCCTCCGACTCCGTGAGGAGCACGCGCCCCGCCCGGCCGAGTTGTCCGCGTGGCGGACCGTGTAGGGAGGCCGTGCCCGGCCGGAGGCGATCATCCACTGGGCCGCGGAGGCATTGAAGCTGCCCGTGACCGGGTCCTCGACCAGCGGACCGTCCGTCTCCGAGAAGAAGGTCCGGACCACGAAGGCATCTGCGTCGCCCGGACCGGTGGGGGCGATGACCCCGATGGAACAGGCCTGCCCGGGGACGGCCGCGGGCCTGAGGGCCGCCACCGCCTCCGGGTCCGGGAGGAGGATCCCCAACCAACCGGGTCCGTTGTCGACCCAGCGTGCCTCCTCGACGGCGGAGGGGCTGGTGCCGAGGACCTCGGCGGCGTGCGCGAGGTCCTCGGAGGAGGCCGGACCCTCCCGGAGCGTCGCCGGGGCGGCGAAGGCGAAGTGGTCACCGGAGTGGGCGACCTCCACCGGACCGATACCGCACTGCTGCACGATGGTCCCGTCCACCCGCGGGACACCGCCGGAGTGCACCCACGCCGCAGCCGTGCCCAGCGTGGGGTGCCCGGCGAAGGGCAGTTCGGTGCGCCCGCTGAAGATGCGGACCCGGTGGTCGACGCCGGGTTCGGTCGGGGGCAGCACGAAGGTGCACTCCGAGAGGTTCGTCCACGAGGAGATCGCCCGCATGCGGTCCGTGTCCAGCCCTTCCGCCCCCAGGACCACGGCGAGGGGATTGCCGGAGTACGGCGTCGTCGCGAACACGTCGAGCTGCAGGAAGGGGAGGCGCATCCGGCCATCGTCCCCGTGCGGTGGGCCCGGGGCAACCCCGAACCGGGGTTCGGCGCGGCGGTTTCGGCTCACGGGCTGGGTCTGCAGGTCGACTGCCTCAGGTGATGATGACGAAGTGGGGTCTCGACGCGCGAGATGGGCTGATTCCGGGGTGCAGCGGCACCGAGACCCCACCTGGTCATCAGGGGCGTGACAGGTGAGTCAGCTCTCCGGGTCCTCCCGGTCCTCCGGTCCGAGGTGCTTCACCGCGTTGACGCCTGCGGCCGAGGCGACGAACCACAGCCCGACCGTCACCACGAGACCCGAGAGCACCAGCACCCGGGTGAACGCAACGCCGTCCGCGCCCATCCCGAGGCCCGCGATGAGGCAGCCCAGCGCATGGAAGACCGCCACCGCGCACCCCGCTGCCAGGATCGGCCAGGCCGCCCGGTGCGCCACCTCCCACGCCCGGTCCGAGGCCTCGACCTCCCGGTTGTGCAGTCCCAGGGCGGAGCCCCTCGGCAGGGTGCCGGCGCGGCCCCTGACGGCGGGCACACCGAAGAGGACGGCCATGGCCGTGAACAGCAGGGTTCCGATGACGCCGAGGACACT
>NZ_CCXH01000218.1 GCF_000820725.1 Actinomyces polynesiensis
GCGTCGGCCCCGCCCTCGTCGGCCCCGCCCTCGTGGACGCCGGGGTCGCTGGTGTCCGGCGACCCGGCGCCGGTCCCACCGGCGTCTGCCCCGCCCTCGTGCGCGCTGCCGTGCGCGCTGGTGTGCCCGCCACCGTCACCGAGCACCCCCGCGACCGCGGCGTCGAGCTCCGCGACCCACGCGGTGGCCGAGGCGTCGGAGGGCATGCGCCAGTCGCCGCGCGGTGACAGGGATCCACCCGCCACGACCTTCGGCCCGTTGGGGATGGCGCTGCGCTTGAACTGGTTGGAGAAGAAGCGCCACAGGAACAGCCGCTCCCAGCGCACGATCTCCGACAGCGGGTAGGCCACGCGCTTGTCCTCGGGGAAGCCTGCGGGCCAGTCGCCCGCGCTTGCGTCCGACCAGGCCTTCTCCGCGAGGAAGGCGATCTTGGAGGGTCGGTAGCCGCGCCGCAGGACGTGGTAGAGCGTGAAGTCCTGGAGGTTGTAGGGACCGATGGAGGCCTCGGTGGACTGCGGTGTCTCGCCCTCGCGCGTGGGCACCAGTTCCGGGGTGATCTCGGTGTCCAGGATCGACAGGAGGACCTCGCCCACCCCGTCCTCGAACTGGCCGGAGGCCACCACCCAGCGGATGAGGTGCTGGATGAGGGTCTTCGGCACGCCCGTGTTGACGGCGTAGTGGCTCATCTGGTCACCCACCCCGTAGGTGCACCACCCCAGTGCCAGCTCGGAGAGGTCCCCGGTGCCCAGGACGATGCCACCCAGGTGGTTGGCGAGGCGGAAGAGGTAGTCGGTGCGCAGCCCCGCCTGGACGTTCTCGAAGGTGACGTCGTAGTCCTCCGCGCCCGAGGCGTAGGGGTGCCGCAGGTCGGCGAGCATCCGGCGGGCCGCCGGGGTGATGTCGATCTCCTCGAAGGAGACGCCCAGGCGCTCGCACAGCACGGTCGCGTTGGTCTTGGTGTGGGCCGTGGTCGCGAAGCCCGGCAGCGTGTAGGCCAGCACGTCGGTACGGGGGCGACCCAGCCGGTCCATCGCCTTGGCGGCCACGATGAGGGCGTGCGTGGAGTCCAGGCCGCCGGAGACCCCGATGACGACCTTCGGTGAGCCGATGGAGCGCAGGCGCTGCTCGAGGCCGGAGACCTGGATGTTGTAGGCCTCGTAGCAGTCCTGTGCGAGGCGGCGGGGGTCGTCGGGCACGAAGGGGAATCGGTCGACGGCGCGCTCCAGACCGAGGTCGGTGCGCGGGGGGTCCAGGCGGATCGGCAGGCGCGCGGGAGCCGCGCCCCCGAGGGCGTCCCCGGTGCGGGCGTTGTCCTCGAAGGAGCCCTGGCGCTGGCGCTCCTGGCGCAGCCGGTCCAGGTCCACGTCTGCCACGGTCACGCGGCGACCCGAGGGGAAGCGCTCGCCCTCCGCCAGCAGGTCGCCCATCTCGTAGACCAGGGTCTGGCCGTCCCAGGAGAGGTCGGTGGTGGACTCACCCGGTCCTGCCGCGCAGTACACGTAGGCGCAGTTGGTCCGCGCCGACGCCGAGCGCACCAGCAGGCGCCGCTCCTCCGCGCGGCCCACCATGACGGGGGACGCCGACAGGTTCAGGACGACCGTCGCGCCCGCCAGGGTCGCCAGTGACGAGGGCGGGACCGGGACCCACATGTCCTCACAGATCTCGGCACTCACGCACAGACCGGGCACGTCGACGACGTCGACCAATACCGTGCCGAAGGGGACGCCCCAGGACCCGCCCCTCTCCCCACCTCCCATCCAGGGGGCCGCGTCCATGACGGTGGGCACGGATGCGTCGACGGTCGCGAAGTGACGCTTCTCGTAGAACTCCCGGTAGTTGGGGAGGTACTGCTTGGGTGTGACGGCGAGGACGCGTCCGCGGTGGACGAACACCGCACAGTTGTACAGGCGGTTGCCGTGGCGCAGGGGGGCGCCGACGACCAGGAGCGGCAGGAGGTCGCGGGAGGCCTCCACCACGGTCGTGAGCCCGTCGAGCACAGCGTCCAGCAGGACGTCCTGGAGCAGCAGGTCGTCGATCGCGTACCCGCTCAGGCACAGCTCGGGGAAGACCGCCACCGCCACGCCACGATCGGAGCACTCCCGGGCCGCGGCGAGGACCTCCTCCGCGTTGCGGGCGGGCTGGGCGGCGTGGACGGGGAGTGTCACGGCGGCGACGCGGGCGAACCCCTGGTCGTAGAGGGAATGGAAGTTCACGGCGCTCCTTCTCTGTGGTGTCCCCATTGTGCCGTGCCGCGTGACCGGCCGCGGTGGCGGTCGCCGGGGTGTGGCCCTCGCCCCCCGTGGGAGGGAGGCGGGAGGCAGGGGGATGTGGGCACTGCCACAGGCGGTCGGGCGGGGGGAGGAGTGGCGGGAACAGGGACATTCCGCGGCTCCGGCGACGGGTGACTGGAATCACCGAGAAAGCGTTAAGTGGGACTCCTGTCCCACTGTGGGGGTGCTCTATCGTAGAGAACGTTCCGGGAGAAACCTCAAAGGCCCGCTCCGTGCGGTGCCACAGATTCGAAGGAGACACGTGGTGCTCTCATCCCAGGCCCCCCAGTCGTCAACGAGCATGGCAGGGACGGGGGTGACGGTCCGATGAGCGCGGGTTCCCTCGACTGCCTGTTCAAGCCGCATCGCGTTGCCGTCGTCGGCGCGGGTTCCGCTCCCACCAACCTCGGGCACATGGTCGTGCGCAACCTCCTCGAGGGCAACTTCGAGGGTGTCATCTACCCGATCAACCCCAAGCGCGAGTCGATCGGTGGCGTGCAGGCCTACCCCAGCGTCCTCGAGACCCCCGAGGTCCCCGACCTCGCCATCATCTGCGTGCCCGCGAAGTTCGTGCCCTCGGTCGTCAAGCAGTGCGGTGAGCGTGGCACGAAGGGCCTGATCATCCTCGCAGCCGGCTTCCGTGAGGTCGGCGCCGAGGGACGCGCCCTCGAGGACGAGGTCGTGGCGGAGGCCCGCTCCCACGGGATGCGGATCCTCGGCCCCAACTGCCTCGGCCTGGAGGTCCCCAGCCTCCACCTCAACGCCTCCTTCGCGTCCCACATGACCGACGCCGGTTCGATCGCGTTCGTCTCCCAGTCGGGCGCCCTCACCGCCGCCGCCATCGAGTGGGCGATCGGCAAGGGCATCGGCTTCTCGAAGATCGTCACGCTGGGCAACATCGCCGACGTGGGTGTCGCCGACGTCCTGGACTACCTGGCCGACGACGACGAGACCGACTGCGCGGTCGTCTACGCCGAGTCGATCTCCAACCCCCAGGCGTTCACCGCCGCGGCCAGCCGCTTCAGCGCCAAGAAGCCGATCTTCGTCTACAAGGCCGGGCGCTTCGCCGCCTCCGCCAAGGCCGCCGTGTCCCACACCGGCGCCATGGCCGGCGCCGACTCGGTCTACGAGGCCGCCTTCCGTCGCGTGGGCGCCAAGCGCGTCCTCGAGATCTCCGAGCTCTACCACGCCATCGAGCTCCTGGCGTCCGGGCGCCGCCCCACCGGCAGCTCCCTGGCGATCGTCACCAACGCCGGCGGTCCCGGCGTCATGTCGGTCGACGCGCTCTCCGCGCGCGGCGGGCACCTCGTGGAGATCTCCCCGGAGACCATCGAGGCCCTCAACGAGGTCCTCCCCGCCGCGTGGTCCCACGCCAACCCGATCGACGTCCTCGGTGACGCCTCCGCCTCCCGGTACGAGGAGGCCATCAAGCGCGCCGTCCAGGACCCCAACGCCGACGGCCTGCTCGTCATCCTCACCCCCCAGTCCATGACCGACATCCTCGGCGTGGCCGACGCGGTGATCGCCGCGGCCGCCACCACCGAGAAGCCCGTCCTGGCCACCTGGATGGGCGGCGGGGAGACCAACGCGTTGGCCATCGAGCGCCTGACGGCGGCCGGTGTGCCGACCTTCGAGTACCCCGAGGACGCGGTCAACGCGTTCATGAACGTCGTGGAGGCTGCGGCCCCCGTGCCCTCGCTCCTCGGCTCCCCCACGGATGACGGCTTCACCCCCGACCGCGAGACCGCGGCCGCGATCATCGCCGACGTCCCCGACACCGGCATCCTCCCCGAGCGTCCCTCCAAGCGTCTTTTCCAGGCCTACGGCCTGACGGTGGCCGTCGACGAGCTCGCCCACACCGCCGACGAGGCCGTGGAGCTCGCGGACTCCTTCGGGTACCCGATCGTGCTGAAGATCGCCTCCCCCGACATCACCCACAAGACCGATGTCGGCGGCGTCGTCGTCGGCCTGGAGGATGCCGAGCAGGTGCGCGAGGCGTTCCAGGCGATCCTCGACCGTGCCAGGGCCGCGCGGCCCGAGGCCCGCATCGAGGGCGTCAACGTGCAGCACATGGTCGAGAAGAACGGCCAGGAGCTCATCATGGGCGCCAACCAGGACGCGACCTTCGGTGCGGTCATCATGCTCGCCGCCGGTGGTGTGACCGCCGAGATCACGAAGGACAAGGCCCTCGAGCTGGCCCCGGTCGACAAGGACCTGGCCCGCACGATGCTCGAGTCGCTGCGGATCTGGCCGCTCCTGGAGGGCTACCGCGGGATGTCCGGGGCGGACCTGGACTCCCTGGTGACGATGGTCCAGCGCTTCTCGCGCCTGGTCGTCGAGCACCCGGAGATCACCGAGATCGAGATCAACCCGGTCCTCGCGAACCCCGACGGTGCGGTGGCCCTGGACGCGCGCGCGGTCATCGACCGCGACCGTCTCGACAACCCGCCGGCCGCCTACTCACACCTCGGGATCCTCCCCGACGCCGAGTGAGCTGGGCGCACCGCGCACTGCAGGGCCCCGCACCTCCGGGTGCGGGGCCCTCGTGCGTCCCCGACCCGCGGGGGAGGGGAGCGGACACGACCGGCATTGCGGGTAGTGTGTTGCCGATGAACGACAGGGACGATCTGGGTCGCCCGCTGGGTTTCGCCGGAGGGGCGAGCCTGGCGGGCGTCGTCGCGTGCATGGCGGCGACCGTGGGGCTGATCCTCACGAACCACCCCCACCGCGCGGTCATCGTGCTGGTTGTCGGTCTCCTCGCCCTGGCGGCGCTGCGGGCGGTGTGGCCGGGACGTCCCTGGTTCGCCAGCCGTCACCGGTGGTTGGACGTCGCCTTCTACGCGGGGTTGGGCGTGGTGGTCTGGCTCCTGTCCCCCTGGACCGCCACCATGGGCCTCACCTGACCCTCCCCCCGGCGAAGTCCGCTCTGTTCGGGGCATGAGGTCCGCCCCCTGTCTCCAGAGGTTGTCCCCTGGCGACTGGGGACGCACCGGCCCGGGGAGGGAGACGAGCCTCTCTTCCTCAGGTCCGGGTGCCCTCGGCGGATCCCTTGTCGGGTCGCGCACGGAGGAGGAGGCGCACGTCATACCGGTGCGTGCCGGGGTCGTCGGAAGCAGCGTGTCCGCGCGACGCCACGAGTGCGCGCCCGACGAGCTCGGAGATGCGGTCAATCAGCTCCTCGGCTTCACCATGTGTGAGCCGCAGGCCCAGATCGCTCTGGAGACCGGGCCAACCGGGTGCCCCATCGGCATCGACGGAGAAGACCTGTGCGACATCGGCGCTCATCACTGCGCTCAGTGCCGACAGGGCAGCGGGACCTCCAGGGATCGACCTCAACTCATCGCTGTCGACGTAGAGACCCTGCCAGTCGGGCACCTGCCACCAGGTCTCACGTGCATCGTGCGATGCCGGCGCTTCGACCTTCCGCACGATCCCTGCCCGGGCCAGCTGGCGCAGGTGGTAGGAGACGGAATTCGCGGGCTCCTCGACCTCCCGGGCGACGTCGGAGACACGCATGGCCTCGCCCAGCGAGAGGAGCCGCACGATCTTGAGGCGGATGGGATGAGCGATGACCTTGAGGATCTCCAGTGTCTGCTCAGGTGGCAGGTGGGGCGGACTCCACGGGGCAGCCTCCTCCCGGGAGTCATCGTCCACCACGCCCGGCGTGTCCGAACGGGGCACTCCGCCGGACACGCCGGAATCCGGGTCCCGGCGACCACTGTCGTCCACGCGACCTCCTCATTCCCGGGTGGGCCCACCACGGTGTCATGGTGGACGTCTGCTCCAGCCTATCCGCAGGCCGGGGGGGCTCCCACGCCCGAAACGGGGAGCTCCTCGTTGCCGGGTGCCGCCCCGAAGCCCGGAGTCCCTCCGCCCTGGGGTGCGAGAGGGTCTTCGGAGGGCCGGACCCCTCAGGTTGCCGGGGACATCCCCGGTGCCGGGACCCCCTCCGGTCCCGGGGTCCCCACGGGTGCTGCGCCCTCCTCAGGAAGGTCCCACCGGTCGGGCGTGGGAAGGGCCCGCAGCTCCGCATTGGTCACGATGAACACGGAGGACAGGACGAAGACGGCGATCGTCGCCAGCATGGTGGGGGCGGGACCGAACCACTGCAGGCCCGCACCGACCACCGCGGGAACGAGCGCCACTCCGCCCTCGTTCGCCAGGGAGACGGCAGCGATCGTCCGCCCCTGTTCCGCGGAGGGGATCAGGCTCTGCATGTACCCCGACATCCCGCCGTTGAGGGCGGGCAGGAGCAGGCCGACCAGGGCGAAGCTCGCCAGGACGACGCCCTGTGTGTGCACGACGGCGAGCGGGACCATGAAGGCCGTCGCCAGGAGGAAGAGGACCAGCGTCAGGCGACCCGTGGGCACCCCGGCGATGAGGCGCGGGGCGACGAGGGCGCCCACGAGCATGCCGGCGGCCAGCGCGGAGTCGATGAGCCCGATCCGCCAGGGAGCCACGCCCTGACCCTGGAGGATCAGGGTGAGTCCCGTGTAGAGGGCGCTGAACCCCATGTTGATGCACACGATCGCAGGGACCAGATGTCGCAGGAGAGCACTGCGGGCGAAGATCCTGAAGCCCGAGAACATGTCGCCCAGGTTCCGGCGCACCACTTCCCGCACGCGTCGGAGGTGGCGGGCACCTGCATCGTTCCCCGTCGCCGCGTCCTCCACGGTCGTCCTGTCGCTGTCGGTCCCTGCGTCGTGGGCGGTCGGACCCGCTGCCCGGTCCCCGTCCGTCGACGTGGTTCCCCGTGAGGGTGCGGTGTGGACGTCGGGCCTGAGGTCGGCGCGGATCAGACGGGTGGTGAGGACCTGCACCAGGGCGCCGACGGCGGCCGCCGCGAAGGGCAGCGCGTATGAGATCCCCATCAGCAGACCCGACAGGGGAGGCGCGGAGAGGCTGACTGCGGCATCGCGTCCCTGGTTCGCGGCGATCGCCCGCGGCAGGTCAGGGCGGTCGACCACGGACTTGAGCGCCGCGTTCGAGGCGGTGCCGAACAGTCCTCCGACGACCCCTGAGGCGACCCCGACGCCGATGAGGACGGGGAGGGTGAGTACTTGTGTCCACCAGGCCAGCGCCGCGACGGTGTACACGACGGCGCGCAACAGCCCGGACACCACGAGCGAGGTGCGTCGATCGATGCGGTCGACCAGGACACCGCCGGGGAGGATGGTGACCACCCCGGCCACCATCGTCGCCGTGGCGACCACACCGGCCTGGGCATAGGACCCCGTGACCGCATAGGCGATGAGGGTCATCGCGAAGGCGCGGATCGAGCTCCCGAACTGCCAGGACGTGTCGGCCAGGAGCCAGGCGAGGTAGTCGCGCTGGCGGAGGAGGGACCCGCGGCGAGCTCGGTGTGGGGAGGTGGTCATGGCATGACGATAGATGCGCAAGGAACATTGCGCAAGACTTCTTGCGTAAGTGGTCGGAACTTCGCGCGTCCCGCAGCGCGGAGCGCGATGACAGATATCTCGACATCGAGTAATCTGGGCGCGGCGCCTCGCGGACGAGGGCGTGCAGGTGGTCGGCGGCCCGGAGCCGCGGACCCGCAACCGGGAGGAGCAGCATGTCGAAGATCAAGGTCAAGGGGCCCGTCGTCGAGCTCGACGGTGACGAGATGACGCGGATCATCTGGCAGTTCATCAAGGACCGCCTGATCCATCCCTACCTGGACATCGACCTGCTGTACTACGACCTGTCCATCCAGAACCGCGACGCCACCGACGACCAGGTGACCATCGACGCCGCCCATGCCATCCAGGAGCACGGCGTGGGGGTCAAGTGCGCGACCATCACCCCCGACGAGGCCCGCGTCAAGGAGTTCGGCCTCAAGAAGATGTGGAAGAGCCCCAACGGGACGATCCGCAACATCCTGGGCGGGGTGATCTTCCGCGAGCCGATCATCATCTCCAACATCCCCCGCCTGGTGCCCGGGTGGAACAAGCCGATCATCATCGGGCGCCACGCCTTCGGCGACCAGTACCGCGCCACTGACTTCCGCTTCGAGGGTGCGGGCACGCTCACCGTCCAGTTCACGCCCGAGGACGGCTCCGAGCCCCTGAAGTTCGAGGTCTACCAGGCCCCCGGTGACGGCGTGGCCCAGGTGCAGTACAACCTCGACGCCTCCATCCGGGACTTCGCGCGCGCCTCCCTGAACTACGGGCTGAAGCGCAACTACCCGGTCTACCTCTCCACGAAGAACACGATCCTCAAGGCCTATGACGGGCGCTTCAAGGACATCTTCCAGGAGGTCTACGAGACCGAGTTCAAGGACCGTTTCGACGCCGCGGGCCTCACCTACGAGCACCGCCTCATCGACGACATGGTCGCCTCCGCCATGAAGTGGGAGGGTGGGTACGTCTGGGCCTGCAAGAACTACGACGGGGACGTCCAGTCCGACACCGTCGCCCAGGGCTTCGGGTCGCTCGGCCTCATGACCTCGGTGCTGTCCACCCCAGACGGGAAGGTCGTGGAGGCCGAGGCCGCCCACGGCACCGTCACCCGCCACTACCGTCAGCACCAGGCCGGCAAGCCCACCTCGACGAACCCGATCGCCTCCATCTTCGCGTGGACGCGCGGACTCCAGCACCGCGGCACCCTGGACGGCACACCGGAGGTCGTGGACTTCGCCCGGACCCTGGAGGACGTGGTCATCAAGACCGTGGAGTCGGGGAAGATGACCAAGGACCTCGCCCTGCTCATCGGGCCGGACCAGGAGTGGCTGACCACCGAGGAGTTCCTCTCCGCCCTGGACGAGAACCTCCAGGCGCGCCTGGCCTGACCCGCCCCGGCTCCCGCCGGTGTCCACCGCACGTTCCGGTTCCCGGGTTCCCGCCCCGGGTCGGGTGCTCAGTCCTGCCGGGGTCCCGCCAGGCCGGGCAGCAGCACGGGCAGCACACGTTCGAGCAGCTCGTCCCCGTCGCCGGCGGGGTCGATGAGCCGGTTGCGGGTCGAGCGCGCGCCGATCGCGATGACCAGGTCCGCCAGGTCGCGTGCCCCGATGCGCGGCTCGAGGTCCAGGGTGTCGAGGGCCTCGACGATGTAGGCGGCCATCCCGTCGCGGAAGTCGAGGAAGGACTCGCGCAGGTGGGCCGACTCCTCGGGGAAGCGGACCATGAGGTTGGCCAGCGAGGACCAGAGCAGGTAGAACTCGCGGTCGCGGGGGATCGCCGCCAGGAGGGCGTGGGAGAAGACGGTCAGTTGGCCGACGTAGTCGCTCCGCCCATCCGGGTGTGTCCCGGCCCCGGCGCGCAGGGCACCGGTCGAGTCCCGTCCGGAGTGGCCGAGGAGGGGGCGGGTCGTCTGCAGAAGGTTCTCCGCCACCCAGGCTGCGGACGCGGTGCTCCCGTTCGCGGCCGCGCGGCTGGCGCCGGGTCCGGTGGGCGCGGGTCCCACCTCTTCGGTGCCCTCTGATCCCGGGCCCTCCGTTCCGGGGCGCTGCGCTCCCGGTCCTGACCGGCCCGTTCCCGCTGCGGGTGGGCCCTGCCCGTCGGCAGTGACGTCGACGAGGGCGGCGCCGCCCTCGTCGGTGGTGGGGGAGGGGTGCGGGGCGGGATCCGGGGCGGAGTCGATCTCCTCGCGCAGGCGGGTGCCGATGGCGGTGAGCACGGAGTCCCACTCGTGCTGGGCGACCTGCTGGACGAAGTGGTCCATGTCGGAGAAGTTCGAGTAGAAGGCCCCGCGGGAGAAGCCCGCCTCGGCGGTGATGAGACCCACCGAGGCCCCACCCACGCCGTTCTCGGCGATGACACGTCGCCCGGCCTCGAGCAGCCTGCGCTGCGTCTCGGCACGCCGTTCGCTGGTCGGGAGGTGGGCGAGACGTCGCACGGCCGCGCGTCTGGCGGACTGGCGCTGTGCGCTGTCGCCGCGACGCTCCCCGCCCTCCCCGGCGGCTGGCGCCACTGTCGGTCCTCTTCCCATCGGTGGCTCCCCCTCGTGCCCGTGGTCGACGGTCATGTCCCCACATCGTCCCGCGCCCCTTCGGGGTCCGGGCGGTCGCGGAGTGGTACGTGACGTCGGATACACGAGTGTATCCGTGTTGTTGCACCAGAAGATACACCTCTGTATCGTCAGCGTCGACCAAGAGAGTACAGACCTGTATCGAGGCTGCCCGCAGGCAGGCCGGGGTCCGAAGAACTCGTCCCGAAGGACACAGACGTGAAGAAGTTGACCGGCTCGACCCTGGCGAACGTCATCGTCGTCATCGCCATCGCGGTGATCCCCCTGATGTACGCGGGCCTGCTGACCTCGGCCTACCAGAACCCCACCAACCGCGTGTACACGATCCAGGCGGCGGTCGTGAACGAGGACGTCGCGGCCGACGTGGAGCTGGCCACGGGGAAGACCCGGCACTTCGCACTGGGTGACGAGCTGGAGCAGCGCCTCACCGATCCCCAGGACGGGCAGGACGTCGGGTTCACCTGGCACTCCATGACTGCGGAGCAGGCCGCGCAGGACATGAAGGACGAGAAGATCCGCGCGATCCTCACCATCCCCGCCGACTTCACCGCCTCCACGACCAGGGTCGCCACCGCGGACTCCGCCGGGGCGGCGCAGCAGCAGCTCGAGCTGCGCACCGACGACGGGATCAACTACCTGGCCGGAACCCTCGCCAAGACGGTCGCCGTCAACCTCGAGGACGAGCTGACCGCCAAGGGGGCGCAGGAGTACACGGACAACATCCTCCTGTCCATCGGCACGATCCGCACCGGAATGGAGGACGCCGAGTCGGGCGCGGAGCAGCTCTCCGACGGCGCGGACACCCTCCAGTCAGGGCTCGACTCCCTGGCGACGGGGACGGAGACCGCGGCCTCCGGGGCCGGCCAGCTCGCCTCCGGGGCGCAGTCGGCCGCACAGGGCGCCTCGAAGGCGGCCTCGGGCGGCTCCGCCCTCGCCAGCGGGGTGGGCCGCCTCAGTTCCGGTGCCTCCTCCCTCAGCAACGGTGTCGACAGGTACACCGCCGGGGTCGACCAGGCCGCTGCAGGGGCCGGTGTCCTCGCCACGGGCCTGGACAGCTACACGAGCGGCGTCGACTCCGCGGCAGCCGGGGCGCAGCAGCTCGCCAGTGGCGCACAGGGGCTGACGGACCTGGACGCCGGCGTGGAACAGTACACGGCAGGTGTGGACCAACTGCGCGCGGACGTCGTCGAGGGCCAGGGATTGGCACCCTCGCTGGTGACCGGTGTGAATGCCCTCGCGACCGGAACGCAGAAGCTGGCGGCCACGATTGACACTGCGGCGGCGGCGATCGGTGAACCAGGGGCATCAGCTGTGGATCCGAGCTCGGTCAACGGGTCGACCCCACTGACCACTGCCATGGCAACTCTCGTGGCGAGTGCAGGGAGTGCCGACACCGCCTCCGGTCCGACTGGCCTGGTCAAGGGGGTCAGCGACTACACGGGAGGTACGACCGCCTATGTGGACGCGACGATCGGAGCTGTCAAGGCCCAGATGGACACGGTCTGCGCGGCTGAACCGAATGGTGAGACCTGCGCCCAGTTGACGGCCGCGTACACTGGCGGGCAGAGCCTGCTCGCCCAGGCGGACCCGCTCAAGCAGGCGGCCAGCGGGGTCGGGCAGTTGGCCCGAGCCGTCGAGGACAAGGGCGTCACCCCTCTTGCAGCACAGATGCAGGCCGCCAATGACAGTTCCTCGGCCGAGAGCGTCCCTGCCCTCAATGCGGGGGCACAGACACTTGCAGGTCGGGTGGGCACTGCGACGGACGTCTACGATCCGCCGACGGGATCCGGCGGGACGCTGGCGGGCGTGCTCAATACCCTGTCCTCCCAGTCCCAGACGCTGCGCACAGGAGCCACGGACGCCACGCAGCTGGTCGGCGGCACTGCCACTCTCAACTCGGGCCTGTCCACCCTGTCGTCCAACTCGTCTGCGCTCCGCGACGGGGCATCCGGTCTCAGCACGGGCGCCCAACAGCTCTCCGCCACCTCACCGGCGTTGCGCTCCGGGGCCTCGAGCCTCGCCTCGGGCGCCTCGGAGGCCGCCGACGGGGCGGACACCCTCACCGTGGGGCTGCGCGAGCTCAGCGACGGCACCACGACGCTGGCCACCAGGACCGGCGAACTTGCCACGGGTCTGGGGACCCTCGACGGGGGCGCCCGGAAGGCTGCCGACGGCAGCACCGCCCTGATGACCGGGATCACGAAGCTCTCCGACGGTCTCAGCGACGGGGTGGACCGGATCCCCGACTACTCGGACCAGGACTCCTCCCACATCGCGTCGGTGATCTCCAAGCCCGTCTCCGTGGAGCCTGTGCGGGAGAACGCCGTGGCCAACAACGGTGCCGGCTTCACCCCGATGTTCATGTCACTGGCCCTGTGGGTCGGCGGCATCGCGATCTTCCTGGTGCTCCCGGCCCTCGACCGTCGCCCCAGCCCCACTGAGCGCTGGTGGATGGCACCCCTGCGTCCCGCCGTCACCGCCACGATCCTCGGAGTCGCCCAGGCCGTGGTCCTGATGGTCGTCACGAACTGGTCGGTGGGGCTCCACGCAGTCGATGTCGGCGGTCTGGTCCTCCTCGCGATCGCGAGCTCGCTGACGTTCGTGGCACTGAACCAGATGTTCGTCGCGACCCTCGCCTACCGTGGTCGTTTCGTCTCCATCGCCTTCCTGTGCCTGCAGATCACGTCGATGGGCGCGACCTTCCCGATCGAGACGGCCCCGAGGTTCTTCCAGTGGATCCACCCGTGGCTGCCGATGTCCTACACGCAGCTCGCCTTCCGCGAGATGCTGGCGGGCTCGGGCGCGACCCATGCGGTGCGCAACTGCCTGCTGGTCCTCCTGGCCTACTTCCTGGTCGCAGTCGTCCTCACCTTCGTGGCGGCCCACCTGCGCTCGGGGAGGACGCCCCTGCCGCGGGACAACGCCCTGCTGGGGGACTCCCTCGCGGCAGCGGCCGAGGCGGACCGGGCGAGTGCCAGGGTCCGTGCCGACCTCGCGCGTGGGGAGGGGACGGGGAAGGAACCCGGGG
>NZ_CCXH01000219.1 GCF_000820725.1 Actinomyces polynesiensis
GAGGCGCAGGTCCGCCGTCGCCGATGACGCGATGGCCGTGCGGTTGTCGACGCCCAGCTTGGCCTGGATCGCCGCGAGGTGTGCCTTGACCGTCCCCTCGGAGATGAACAGTGCCTCTGCCACCTCGGCGTTCGTCTGTCCGAGCACGAGCTGAGCCGCCACGTCGCGTTCGCGCCGGGACAGGGTGGCGACCAGCTCGCGGGCCCTGCTCCGCAGCCCGGCGGAGGCATCGAGCCGGCGTTGGTCGAGCAGGCGGCGGGTGGAACGCGGTGAGAGCACGGCATCCCCCGAGACGACGGCCCTCACCGCCTGGAGGATCTCCTCGGGAGCCGAGGACTTGAGCAGGAAGCCCGAGGCGCCCGCATCGAGGGCACGCACGACGGCGTCATCGACGTCCCAGGTGGTGAGGACGACCACCTCGGGTGGCCGGGGCAGGGCCCGGATCCGGCCCGTCGCCGTGATGCCGTCGACCGTGGGGAGGCGCAGGTCCATGAGAACGACATCGGGACGGTGGAGGCGCGCGGCCTCGATGGCCTCGTCCCCGTCGGTGGCCTCCGCGACGATCTCCACGTCCTCCGCACTCTCGACCAGCCAGGTGAGCGCGGTGCGGACCAGGGGGTCGTCGTCGACGAGGAGGATCCGGACGGGAGCGGTCACGCAGGAAGTCTAGAGGAGGGGACCTCCGTCTCCGGCCTGTTCAGACTCCCCGCCACGGGAGTTCCACGTGGAGGTGGAACACGGTCCCGTGCCGGTCGACGCCCTGCGCCAGGGTGCCCCCGAGCAACTCCACGCGTTCGGAGAGCCCCACGAGCCCTCCCAGCGGACCGGGGGGAGTGTCGGTCGCCCCCGGAGGCAGCGGGTTGACGACGTCGATGCTGACGCCCCCCGAGGGCGACCCGCTCACGGAGAGGGTGATCATCTGGCCGGGCGCGTGCTTGCGGGCGTTGGTGAGCGCCTCCTGGACGATGCGGTGGACCGCCCTGGACAGGGCGGGGTCGGCCCGGTCGGCGTCCTCGACGAACACCGAGGACGCCACTACCTGACCCGCACGGACCGCCTCCTCGACGACCCGGGGCAGTTGCGCCAGGGGCAGTGGCGGGGGCTCCGTTCCCGCGGGCCCACGCAGGAGGTCGAGCAGGGAGTGGAGGTCGTCGACGGCCGCGGCCGCCGACTCCCGTACGAGGTGGGCCGACTCCCGCACGCGCGGGTCACCCTCCCCCGAGGCCCTCGCGGCCCCCTCCAGGGCCCCCGCGTGCAGGGCGATGATGGACAGACGGTGCCCCATCACGTCGTGGACCTCCCGGGCGATGCGCTCGCGTTCCGCGCTGCGGGCGACCTCGTCGCCCAGGCGTGAGCTGATCCTGCGTTCGGTCTGTGCGCTGGTGGTCGCCTGGCGTGAGGTCCGCACCGCGCGCACCAGGAGTCCCGAGCCGAGGCTGACCCCGATGCCGAGGGCGGCGAGCAGGGCGACCATGGCGACGGACACCGGTGTGGTCGCCGTCGGGGGTGTGCCCTCGGGGGCGAGGAGCGTCCGCGTCA
Source organism: Actinomyces polynesiensis (assembly GCF_000820725.1). Lineage (GTDB taxonomy): Bacteria > Actinomycetota > Actinomycetes > Actinomycetales > Actinomycetaceae > Pauljensenia > Pauljensenia polynesiensis. Next base: position 1,540 of record NZ_CCXH01000219.1, read on the forward strand.
GAGAGGCGGCGTCGGGAGTGGCCAGTGAGTCGCGGACGACCACGACGCAGGAGGTGAACGCCGTGAGCCCGGCCGTCCACCACACGGCAGGACCCTTCCGCCTGCCCACCAGTGCCGCGAGGGTGATGAAGGCCAGGGTGTTGCCGATCGGCAGCACCAGGGGGACGAGGGCGGCCCCGATCGCCAGGGTGAACGGGAACCTCTGGCGCCAGAACAGCAGCACACACGCCCCCAGGACCACCCCGGTCGTCACGAGGACGACGAGGGCCCCCCAGTTCTCGGAGTTGGTGGTGGCGTGGCCCACCGGGGACAAGACCATCGAGACGAGGCTGCCCAGGCAGACGAGGAGGGCGTGGAGGAGTGAGCGCCACACCGGTGGCGCGGCACCGTCGCCCACGACCTCGCTCCTCCACATGTCCTGAATGGTAGGAGGTCCCACCCCCGTCCCGGGTTGGCCGGACGGCCAGCGCCCTGCCCGGACACCCCCACCGGTCGGAGGAGGTGGCGCTGGCCGACCGGCAGATGTGGGGAAGGCACCCGCGCGACTGGGATGGGGGCATCCCTGAGACGAGGAGGAGACCATGACCATCCCAGACCATTCGGACAACCCGACGGATCCCACCCACCCGACCGTCCCACCCGGGGCACCCGCGCCCGTCGGCGCGCCGACCCCCCAGGTGGCACCATCCCCGTCGGGCGGGGGACGCAACACCCTCGCCATCGTGGCGCTGGTGGTCGCAGTTCTCGGCACCGTCTTCGCCGTGATCCACGGGGCGATGATCGTCGGTTGGATCCTGTTGCCCGTCGCCTTCGTGCTGTCCGTCGTCGCCCTCGCGCAGCACGGCAGGCCCAGGGGGATGGCCGTGGCCGCCCTCGTCGTGAGCATCGTCGGGACGATCGTCGGTGTCGTCGCCTTCATGGGGGCGCTCGGTGACGCCGTCGACGACGCCTTCAACACACCCGTCAGCGGGACCACCCAGTCCAGTGGGGAACCCGGGGACGACTCCGGTGCCACGACCGGCAGTGGCGACGGGACAGGCACCGGCGACGCGACCGCCGCCGATGACGGTTCTGACGAGGGCAGCAGTGACCCGGAGGGCAGCCGTGCGAACCCCTATCCGATGGGCTCCTCGATCAGCAGTGGTGACTGGACGGTGACGGTCAACTCATTCACGCCTGACGCCACGGACCAGGTCCTCGCGGCGAACGAGTTCAACGAGGCCCCGGCCGGAGGCAACGTCTATGCCCTGGCCAACGTGACCATCACCTACACCGGGGACGCCTCCGGGTACGCCCTCGAGACGACCACCGACTTCGTGACCTCGGGCGGGAACGTCGTCGGTTCCCCTGACTCGATGGTCGTGGCACCTGACCCCCTCGGCCTCGACGAGCTCTACCCGGGTGCGAGTGTGACGGGCAACCTCGTCTTCGAGATCCCTTCCGGGGACGGGGGGCTCCTGCGCGTGCGGCCCGGGATCCTGGCGGACGAGGCCTTCGTCGCCCTGTCCTGAGGCCGCACCCGGCTGGGCGGAGCCGGGGTGGACCCCGGTCCCGGACGGTGCTGTCGTCCGGGACCGGGCGTCCACGTGTCGTGACGCGAACGACAGAGCTGGTCCTCCACCCGCCACCTGCGCCCATGCGTGCAGGTGGCGGCGGACTTCTGTCCGGGGAGTCGGGTTGTGGCGAGGCGCACCATAGACTGTGGACAGCACCTCGAACACTCGGGAGACTCACATGCCGAACGTGACACCGCAGGGACCTGTGGACAACAGCACTCAGACCACCGACGGCGCCGGAATGCGCATCGGGGTGCTGACCTCCGGCGGGGACGCCCAGGGCATGAACGCCGCCGTCCGCGCGGTGGTGCGCACCGCGCTCGTCCACGGGGCCAGGCCCTTCGCGATCCTGGAGGGGTGGGCCGGGGCCGTCGCCGGTGGCGACTCCGTGCGCGAGATGAACTGGACCGACGCCTCGGGCATCCTCTCCGAGGGTGGCACCATCATCGGCACCGCCCGCTGCCCGGAGTTCCGGGAGTACTCCGGACGCCACGCCGCGGCCGCACACCTCCTCGAGCACGGCATCGACCGCCTGATCGTCATCGGTGGGGACGGCTCGCTGTCCGGCACCGAGGAGTTCCGGGGGGAGTGGCAGCAGCACGTCACCGAACTCGTCTCCGAGGGTGTCATCACCCAGGACGTCGCCGACGCCCACCCCGCCCTGCTGGTGGTGGGGCTCGTGGGCTCCATCGACAATGACCTCGTCGGCACGGACATGACGATCGGCACGGACACCGCGCTGCACCGCATCGTCGACGCCCTGGACCAGATCTCCTCCACCGCGGCCTCCCACCAGCGCACCTTCATCATCGAGGTCATGGGTCGCCACTGCGGCTACCTGCCCCTGATGGGGGCGGTGGCCGGAGGCGCGGACTACGTCTTCACCCCGGAGAACCCGGCAGGACCCGGCTGGGAGGAGGACCTGTGCGAGAAGCTCCGCCTGGGTCGCCAGGCCGGGCGCCGCGACTCGATCGTCATCGTCGCCGAGGGTGCCGCGGACCGGGACGGCAACCACCTGACCTCCCAGCAGATCGCCGACGTCATCCAGCAGCGCACCGGCGAGGAACCGCGCATCACGATCCTCGGCCACGTCCAGCGTGGTGGCTCGCCCTCCGCCTACGACCGATGGATGTCGACCCTGCTCGGGTACGCCGCCGTGCAGGAGATCATCGACGCGACGCCCGATGTCGAGCCCTGCATCCTCGGGGTGCGCCACAACCGCGTCACCCGCATCCCCCTGATGAAGGCGGTCCACGAGACCCGGGCCGTCAAGGACTACGTCGCCGCCGGTGACTTCGCGAGCGCCCAGGCGGCCCGCGGCGCCAGCTTCACCGAGATGGTGACGATCAACGAGATCCTCTCCGCCCCTCCCCAGACGGTGGGTGCGGACGTCCCGGCCGACGGGACCGACCTCCCTGCCGGTGCCGCCACCCCGGCCGCGCAGGAGGCACTCGGTGGGAGCACCGCCCCGCGTGCGGGGACCCAGGGCTCCCCGGCGTCCGCGACCGCCCACGGGCCGCGCGTCGCCATCCTCCACGCCGGTGGCCTCGCGCCCGGGATGAACACCGCCGCCCGCGTCGCCGTGCGCCTGGGCATCGCCCGCGGGTGGACGATGCTCGGCATCGACGGGTCCTGGTCGGGTCTCATCGAGGACAAGGTCTCGCCGCTGTCCTGGGCGGACGTGGAGGGCTGGGCCTTCCACGGCGGCGCGGTGCTGGGCACCCGGCGCCCGATCCCCACCGTCGAGCAGTACTACGCGATCGGACGCGCCATCGAGCGCAACTCGATCGACGCCCTCCTCGTCATCGGGGGGCTCAACGCCTACCTGGCCGTCCAGGACATGTCACGGGAACGGGACCGCTACCCCGCGTTCCGCATCCCCACCGTCCTGGTGCCCGCCTCCATCGACAACAACCTGCCGGGATCGGAGCTGTCCATCGGAGCCGACACCGCGGTGAACAACGCGGTGTGGGCACTGGACCACATCAAGGAGTCGGCGGCAGCCTCCAAGCGCTGCTTCGTCGCCGAGGTCATGGGGCGTCGCTGCGGGTACCTCACCCTGATGTCGGGCATCGCCTCCGGCGCCGAGTACGCCTACCTGAACGAGGAGCCCTACGACCTCGCCAAGATCGACGAGGACGCGCGCCGCCTGAGGGCCTCCTTCGAGGCCGGACGGCGCCTGTTCCTCGTCCTCATCAACGAGGACGCCTCCCCCTACTACGGCCGGGAGTTCCTGGCCACGGCCTTCGAGGCGGAGGGCGGCGGCATCTTCGACGTGCGCAACGCCGTGCTCGGACACCTCCAGCAGGGTGGCGCGCCCTCGCCCTTCGACCGCCTCCTGGCCACCCGCCTCGTGCACTCGGCGCTGGAGGAGCTCCAGGACCAGTTCCGGTCGGGCACCAGCAGCGCCGTCTACATCGGCATGGTGGCCAGCTCCATCTCCGCGCGTCCGGTGGACCGCATGGACGACGACCTCGACCAGGTCAACCGGCGTCCCAAGGTCCAGTGGTGGATGGAGCTGCGTCCCGTCCTGGAGACGGTCTCCCTGCAGAACTCCGGGGCCGTCCCCGTCCCCGTCCCCATCGCGGACTCGATGGAGGACCTCCGGTGAACTGCCGGGTCCGCACCCGCCCCTCGAACAGGGGGCTTCCCACGCACAGGAGCAGACATGAGTGACATCCCCGCACCGCTCGACCCGACCTCGACCACCGCATGGCAGACGCTGGACCTGCGCGCCGACACCTTCGCGCCCGACCTGCGTGCCTGGTTCGCCTCGGACCCGGACCGGGCCACCAGGTGGACCCGCACCGTGGGCGACCTGCACGTGGACCTCTCCAAGAACCTCGTCGACGAGACGGTCCTCGAGGAACTCCTCGCCCTGGCCGACCAGACCGGGGTGCTGGCCCACCGCGACCGCATGCTGCGCGGGGAACACATCAACGTCACCGAGGACCGTGCGGTGCTGCACACCGCCCTGCGCCGACCCGAGGGTGACCAGCTGGAGGTCGACGGCCAGGAGGTCGTCGAGGACGTCCATGCCGTGCTCGCCCGTGTCTACGACTTCGCCGACCGCGTGCGCTCGGGGGAGTGGACCGGGGTCACCGGGAAGCCGGTCGAGACGGTCGTCAACATCGGCATCGGCGGGTCCGACCTGGGTCCGGTCATGGCCTACGAGGCCCTCAAGCCCTACGTCAAGCAGGGCCTGAGCTGCCGCTTCATCTCCAACATCGATCCCACGGACGTCGGCGAGAAGACGAAGGACCTCGATCCGGAGACCACCCTCGTCATCGTCGCCTCCAAGACGTTCACCACGCTGGAGACCATCACCAACGCGCGTGTGGTGCGCGAGTGGTTCCTCTCGACCCTGCGCTCTCGGGGCATCCTCCACGAGGGCGACGCCGCGGCAGACGCCCGGGCGGTGTCCAAGCACTTCGTGGCCGTCTCCACCGCCTTGGACAAGGTGGCGGACTTCGGGATCGACCCCGACAACGCCTTCGGGTTCTGGAACTGGGTGGGGGGTCGCTACTCGGTGGACTCCGCAGTGGGGACGTCCCTGGCCGTGGCGATCGGACCGGACGGCTTCGAGGAGTTCCTCGAGGGCTTCCACACGGTCGACGAGCACTTCGCCACGGCGAGCCCGCGTGACAACGTGCCCCTGCTCATGGGACTCCTCAATGTCTGGTACTCGAACTTCCTGGGTTCCGACACCCACGCGGTGCTGCCCTACTCCCAGTACCTGCACCGCTTCCCCGCCTACCTCCAGCAACTGACGATGGAGTCCAACGGGAAGTCGGTGCGGTGGGACGGCTCGGCGGTCGACTACGACACCGGCGAGGTCTTCTGGGGGGAGCCGGGCACCAACGGCCAACACGCCTTCTACCAGCTGATCCACCAGGGCACCAGGATCGTGCCCGCGGACTTCATCGCCTTCGCGGAGCCCACCTGGGCCCTGCGTGACGGGGACGCGGACATGCACGAGCTGTTCCTGTCGAATTTCTTCGCCCAGACGAAGGCCCTGGCCTTCGGCAGGACCGCGGAGGAGGTGCGCGCCGAGGGCACGCCCGAGGCGATCGTGCCGGCGCGGGTGTTCACCGGGAACCGCCCGACGACCTCGATCATGGCCCCGGCCCTGACGCCATCGGTGCTCGGCCAGCTCATCGCCCTGTACGAGCACATCACCTTCGTCGAGGGTGCGGTGTGGGGGATCGACTCCTTCGACCAGTGGGGGGTCGAGCTGGGCAAGGCCCTGGCCCGCGGCCTCATGCCCGCCATCACCGGGGACGCCGAGGTCCTCGCCCAGCAGGACTCCTCGACGAGGTCGCTCATCGACTACTACCACGCCCACCGGTCCCGGAGGGACTGAGGGTCGACAGGGGAGGGGACGGGCGCCGGCGGCGCCCGTCCCCTCCCCTCTCCACGTCCCCGGTCCGGGACGACCTCGTGGTCGGTGGCGGCGGCGTGCCGGAGGAGCGGGGCTCGGGCCGAGCTGGCAGCACCCACTCCGTGGCAGCGGTGGATCGTGTCGGGCCCGCGGGGCGGGGCCGCCCTCGTCGGTGCGCTCGGGGAGCCGCGTGGGCGAGTTTCCAAACATCCGCGTGGCGGACTCCCCTCGAGGGACCACGCATCCGCGGATAGTTCTCCGGCATGGGATCCCGATGCCGAATGCGCACGCACTGAGGCGCTGGGCAGCCACTGCCACCGGTGCGCCCACCGGTCCGTGCCCACCGGCACGCCCCACCCGTCTCGTCCCGTCCTCCCACTGCCATGGCGGCAGGCCCGCGGGGCGCGCGGGACGCACAGGGGCAGGGGAGGGAGCGCCTTCCCGTCCACGGACGTGCCCACCACCGGCACCACCCACGTCACCCGACCCGGAGGAGACATCCATGGCCCGCATCCGACCACTCGACGAGGACGAGCTCGATCCCGTCCAGGCGGAGGACCACGCGGAACTGGTCCGCAGGGACCACGTCACCAACATGCAGCGCACGTTGATCCGGGGCCGGGCGACCTACCGCGCCTATGACGCGTGGCACCTGTCGTGGGCGCGTCTGGTCGAGGTGGTGGGGGAGCGGGCCGCCATGGTCCTCGCCCACGCGGTCTCGGAGACGAACGAGTGCCAGTTGTGCTCCCTCTACTTCGTCGCCGACCTCCGTGAACTCGGGATCGACCCCCACGACTACCACGCCACCGAGGAGGAGGAGCTCCTCACCGACCTCGCGAGGGCGGTCGTGCGAGATCCCAACGGCGTCCCCGACGACCTCTTCGCACGCCTCGCCGGGTGCCACAGCGCGGAGGAGGTCGTGGTCATCGTCGGGTTCATCGGGCAGATGATCGCCACCAACACCTTCAACTCCGTGATCGGGGTGGACATCGACGGACGCCTCCTCCCGGGGCGCCCCTCACGCTGACCCGCCCACCACGGGGGACCGACCCCGACCGAGCCCCACCCGAACCACCCACACCCCAGAAGACAGACATGACCACCGACCTCGGCTTCGAGACCCGCAGGATCCACGCCGGGTACGACCCGGCGGACCACAACTGGTCCGTCGTCGCGCCCATCTACCAGACCGCGGCCTTCGACCTCGGTGACACCGACCGCGCCCGACGCCTGTGGACGGGGGAGGAGGCCGCCGGCATCTACACCCGGGTCGGCAACCCCACCGTCGCGGTCCTCGAGGAACGCGTCGCCTCCCTGGAGGGCGGCAGTGCGGCCATCGCCCTGGCCTCGGGGATGGCTGCCATCACCTGTGTCGCACTCCTCCTCGGTGAGGGCGGGGGGAACGTCGTGGCGGGATCGTCCCTCTACGGTGCCGCACAGGAGAGCTTCACCGACTTCCTGCCCAGGTTCGGGGTCACGACCCGTTTCGTCGACGACCGCGACGACCCGGAGGCCTACGAGGAGCTCATCGACGAGGACACCCGCGCGGTCTTCATCGAGAGCATCTCCAACCCCAACGCCGAGCTCTACGACATCGACGCCATCGCCGAGGTCGCCCACCGGCACGGTGTCCCCGTGGTCGTCGACAACACGGTGGCGACCCCCTACCTCCTACGTCCCTTCGAGCACGGTGCCGACATCGTCGTCCACTCCGCGACCAAGGGCCTGTCCGGTCACGGCAACGTCATCGCGGGCATCGTCGTGGAGAACGGGACCTTCGAGTACGGGGCCGATCGTTTCGCGAACCTCCACGAGAAGTCCTGGAAGATCCGGGACATCCACGACAACCCCCGCACCGTCGTCGAGGCCGCTCCCTCCGCCCCGGTCACCACGGCCCTGAGGGCCTTCCACCTGGAGTTCATCGGTGCCAAGCTCGCCCCCTTCGAGGCCTACCTCGCGCTCCTGGGACTGGCCACCATCAAGGAGCGCCTGGACGCCCAGGTCCGCAACGCGCAGACCATCGCCGAGTACCTGGAGCGCAACGAGCACGTGGAGTGGGTCCGCTACCCGGGCCTGGCCTCCAGCCGGTACCACGACCTCGCCCTGCGTGACTTCCCCGACGGCCCCGGGGGGATCCTCTCCTTCGGCTTCAAGGGGGACCGCGACCAGCTGGGTGCCTTCATCAGGTCACTGGAGGTGCTCTCCTACCACGTGAACATCGGGGACGTGCGGACCCTGGTCGTCAACTCACCCGAGACGACCCACGCGGAGCTGGCCCCCGGCATCCAGGCGCTCGCGGGCATCCCGGCCAACCTGGTGCGGATCTCCGCGGGCCTGGAGGACCCCCAGGACCTGGTCGCGGACCTCGAGCGCGGCTTCGCCGCGGCGTTCGGGGCCTGAGGGGACCGGGCCGTCGGGGCGTCAGGCCCCGGAGGTGTCACCGAGCTCCGCGTCCTGTCGCGTGAGGGACTCGGCGGAGTCCTTCGAGGAGGCGGCGTTGAGCCGGTCCACCGCCAGGGAGACGGCCTCGTCGGAGGTGATCCAGCGCTCCTGGGAGGCCTTCTTCTCCTTGGCCCAGGCCCGCAGGGCCTCCGGGGTGAGCGTCGAGTCGAGCCGTTCACGTGCCGCGTCCACGTCGAAGGTGGCCGCCGGCCAGGTGGGGTCGATCTCGGCGAGGGTCCGGGTGAGGATCTCGGTCACCGCCAGGCGCGAGTACCACTTGCGGTCGGCGGGGATGACGTACCAGGGGGCGATCTCGGTGGAGGTCCGTGAGAGGACCTCCGCGTAGGCCGCCTGGTAGTGGACCCAGTCGTCACGGGTGTCCAGGTCGTTGGTGGAGAACTTCCAGTGCTTGTCCGAGCGGTCCAGCCGCTCCCTCAGGCGAAGGCCCTGCTCCTCGTAGGAGACGAGCAGGCAGACCTTGACGATGCGCATGCCGGCATTGGTGGCGGCCACCTCCATCTCGTAGATGTCGTGGTAGCGGCGGTTGAGCTCGTCGGTGTCGACCACCCAGGACACGCCGTGCTCGTCCGTGCGTCCGGTGAGCGACTGGGCGGTGGGGACCAGGAGGTCCTCGTAGTGGGACCGGTCGAAGACCCCGATGTGTCCGGGGTGGGGCAGGCGCGGGCGGATGCGCCACAGGAAGTCGTGGCGGCGTTCCTCCTCGGTGGGCGCCTTGAAGGCACTGAGCTCGATGCCCTGGGGGTCGACCTGGCCGACCACGTGCCGCACGATCCCGCCCTTGCCCGAGGTGTCCAGTCCCTGCAGGACCAGGAGCACGCTGTCCTGGGCACCTCCCCGTGAGGAGGCGTAGAGGCGCTCCTGCAGCTGGGAGAGGAACTGGGAGCGCACGGTGGTCCAGACCTCTCCGGCCGCCCGACCGAGTTCCCACCCGGGTGTGGCGTTGCGCGCGAGGTCGGCGAGGTCGAACCCGGGGCGGACCCGCAGGAGTTCCCGGGGGTCGGTGCTCCACCCGCCGGTGACCGGGACCTCCGTCGGTGAGGGGCTCCCGCTCCGGCCGCGCCGCGCTTCCTTCGCGGCCTTCCGGGCACGCTTGATCGATGCCCTCCGGGCCTTCTCCTCCGCCTCCGCCTGCTTCCGCAGCTTCTTCGACCCCATGTCGCACCCCGTCCCGCACCGTCACCGGTGCCGCCCTCGTCAATGGTCCTGCCGCCCGACGGCACTGCCGCGCCCGGCGCGCCCGTCGTCTGCCCCAACGGTAGTTCTATTGCGCAGGTCACGTCTCGGGGGCGTGCGGTCTGGGACTGCTGGCACTGTCTGTGGCCCTGACCACCGCCTAGTCTGGAGGGGTCGTGTCCGACGGATGGGCCGTCGGACGAGGAAGCGGCCCAACCCATGCGTCGCAGGAACACCACACAAGGAGTTGCTCTCATGGCAGATCCCCGTATCGTCACCGTCACCGGTGCCGCCGGCAACATCGGGTACGCCCTCCTCTTCCGCATCGCGTCGGGCCAGCTCTTCGGACCCGATGTCCCCGTCAAGCTCAACCTGCTCGAGATCCCCCAGGCCGTCAAGGCCGCCGAGGGCACCGCCATGGAACTCGACGACTGCGCCTTCCCGCTGCTGGCCGGTGTCGACATCTACGACGATGCCACCAAGGCCTTCGAGGGCACCAACGTCGCCTACCTCGTCGGCGCCCGCCCCCGCTCGAAGGGCATGGAGCGCGCGGACCTGCTCGAGGCCAACGCCGGGATCTTCGGACCCCAGGGTGCCGCCATCAACGCGGGCGCAGCCGATGACGTGCGCGTCCTGGTGGTCGGCAACCCCGCCAACACCAATGCGGTCATCGCCCAGAACGCCGCCCCCGACGTCCCCGCCACCCGCTTCACCTCGATGATGCGCCTGGACCACAACCGTGCACTGTCCCAGCTGGCGCACAAGACCGGTTCCCACGTCTCCGACATCAAGGAGATCGTCGTGTGGGGCAACCACTCCGCCGACCAGTACCCCGACGTCTCCTACGCGACCGTCGCGGGCAGGCCCGCCGTCGACCTGGTCGACGAGAAGTGGCTGGCCGAGGAGTTCCGCCCGACCGTCGCCAAGCGGGGTGCGGCCATCATCGCCGCCCGTGGCGCCTCCTCCGCGGCCTCCGCCGCCAACGCCGCCATCGACCACGTGCACACGTGGATCTTCGGCACGCCCGAGGACGAGTTCGTCACCGCCGGCGTCTACTCCGACGGCACCCACTACGGCGTGCCCGCGGGCCTGTCCTTCGGCTTCCCCGTCAAGGCGCAGGGCGGCGAGTACGTGGTCGTCGACGGCCTGGAGATCTCCGAGGGCACCCGCGCCGGGATCGACCACAACATCAAGGCGCTCCAGGAGGAGTACCAGGCCGTCAAGGAACTCGGCTTCATCAAGTGAGCCAGGGGTGCGGCCCGGTGGCGTGAGCCGCCGGCGCGCATCCGGG
>NZ_CCXH01000220.1 GCF_000820725.1 Actinomyces polynesiensis
CGGGGAGTGATCCCCGACCGGCCCCTTCCACGTCCTCCCGGTCCCGACGCCCGGACCCGTGACGCCGTGGGGCTCCCCGCGCGGCTAGCCTGTGGCCATGGCGAACTCCATCGCGACCTCCACCAAGCTGGTCGTCACCCTCTCCTGCCCCGACCAGCCCGGCATCGTCCACGCGGTGTCGGGGGTGATGACCGGTATCGGCGGCAACATCATCCAGTCCCAGCAGTTCGGTGACCCCGACTCGGGCCTGTTCTTCATGCGCGTCGAGGTGGACTCGCCCGTCGGACGGACCCCGGTGGAGGAGGGGATCGAGGAGGTCGCCGAGCACTTCGGGGCGACCTGGCACGTCGACGAGCTGGGACGCCCGCTGCGCACCGTCATCATGGTGTCGCGGGAGGGGCACTGCCTCACCGACCTCCTCTACCGCCAGCGCAGCCAGGGTCTGCCCATCGAGGTCGTGGCGGTGGTCGGCAACCACCCGGACCTGGCGCCCGTCGCCCAGTTCTACGGGGTGCCCTTCCTGCTGATCCCGGTCACCAAGGAGTCGAAGGCGCGTGCGGAGGAGGAGCTCCTGGACCTGGTGCGCGCCGAGGACGTGGAGCTCCTGATCCTGGCCCGCTACATGCAGATCGTCTCGGAGAAGGTCTGCTCACGCATGGCGGGGCGCATCATCAACATCCACCACTCCTTCCTCCCCAGCTTCAAGGGTGCGCGCCCCTACGCGCAGGCGCACAGCCGCGGGGTCAAGCTCATCGGCGCGACCGCCCACTACGTCACCCCCGACCTCGACGAGGGCCCCATCATCGAGCAGGACGTCACGCGGGTCACCCACGCGGACACGACCACCGACATGGTCGCGCTGGGCCAGGACGTCGAGAGGCGGGTCCTCGCCCAGGCCGTTCGCTGGCACTCGGAGCACCGGGTCCTGCTGGACGGGTCCCGGACGGTCGTCTTCTCGCGCTGAGTCCGGGCGGATCCGGATCCGCGTTCCACGGTCGGGCGACCGGGATCCCCCGGGTGCCCCACCCCACCGGTGGTCCTGCGGGGTCACCATGGCCCATCTGTTACAAGTCCTGTAGTATCTGCTCCACCGGGAGGACCAGGATCCCGGGAGGTGGATCGGAGGCGGAATGGGTGCGGACGCGGTTGTCGTGGGATACGTCCCCGGGGGATTCGACATGCTCCACATTGGGCACCTCAACATCCTCAGGGCCGCCCGGCAGCGCTGCGGGCGCCTCGTCGTGGGCGTCGCGACCGATGAGGCGCTCCTGCGCATGAAGGGCAGGCTCCCCGTCATCCCCCAACCCGAGCGCATGGAACTGATCGCCAGCCTGAGGTTCGTCGACGATGTCGTCACGGACTTCTCCCAGGACAAGCGGCTCGCCTGGCACGCCCACCCCTTCGACGTCCTCTTCAAGGGGGACGACTGGAAGGGGACGCCGAAGGGGGACCGGTTGGAGGCTGAGCTCGCCGAGGTCGGTGCGAGGGTCGACTACCTCCCCTACACCCCCTCCACGTCCTCGACGATCCTGCGTGGCTTCCTCACGGGGTCCGGTGCCGTGCCCGGCGCGGCTGCGGGCCCGTCGGACGGTGTGCCGGGCCGTGTCGTGGAACTCGGCGCCTGAGTCCCACCTCCCCGCACGACGCCGACACGGCCAGTCGCGCTCGGCGCCGTCACGGGGTCACGCACGGGCGCCGCGCGGGCACCTCAGAAGGCGCCGTCGCGGGACACGACCGCGCGGGCGGTCCTCAGGAGGATCAGCACGTCCCGGCGCAGTGTCCAGTTCTCCACGTAGAACAGGTCGAGCCGGACCGACTCCTCCCAGGAGAGGTTCGAGCGACCGCTGGTCTGCCACAGGCCGGTGATCCCGGGGCGGATGAGGAACTTCCGGTTGACCATCTCCTCGTACTCCGCGACTTCACGGGGCAGGGGTGGTCGGGGGCCGACCAGGCTCATGTGGCCCAACCAGACGTTGAAGAGCTGGGGCAGCTCGTCCAGGCTGAAACGGCGCAGGAGGCGCCCCACCCGGGTGACCCGTGGGTCCTGGCGCATCTTGAACATGACGGTGTTGCCCGCATCCGCCCGTTCCGCCGCCTGGAGGGCGGTGAGGACCGCCTCGGCGTCGGGCACCATCGTGCGGAACTTGAACATGGGGAACTCGCGGCCGTCGAGGCCCACGCGGTTCTGCCGGAAGATCACGGCGCCCCCGTCCCCGAACTTCACCACGGCCGCGATGAGGAGCCACACGGGGGTCAGCAGGAGGATCCCGGCGCTGGCCGCCACCAGGTCGAGCCCACGCTTGAGCAGGTACTTCATCCCCGTGAAGGTCGGCCCGGCCACCTGGAGGAGGGCCATCTCGTTGCTCCTGCTCAGGACCATGCGTTCGCCGCTGACACCTGTGAGGGGAGGGGCCAGCGCCAGACGTTTCCCGTGTGCGTCGAGCTCCCAGCGGATGGCGCGCAGGGTCTCGGCATCGAGCCCGGGAGTCGTCATGGACACCACGAGCGTGTCCGCCCGGAGGTCCTCCATCGCACGGATGACGGCCGCGGGATCGGTGCCCGGGACCGCCTGCCCGTCGTCCTGCACTGCATCCGTCTCCAGGGATCCCACGAGCACCACTCCCAGGTCCGGGTGACGGCGCACCTGCTCGCTGAGGAGCGTGGACTGGGTCCCACCACCCAGGACGAGTGCCCTGCGGGCGAGGTGGCCGGAGGCGCGTGCGTTGAGGAGCACGGCGTGGCAGACGAGGCGCCCGAGCAGGATCAGTGCCAGTCCGATGGGGGGCACGAGGAGGAAGACCGAACGGTCGAGGGAGATGTGCAGGAGCAGTGTCACGAAGGCGAGCGTGCCGACGAACAACCCGGTCGCGCACGTCGCGCGTGAGACCTGGAGCCGCAGGGGGCCGAGGGCCGTGCTGCCGTAGGTCCCGAATGCGAGGAGGCACAGGAGCCAGGCACCGACGAGGCCGACGGACATCAGGCCTTCCCCGGGAGGGGGCACGAGGTCGATCGAGCGGGTGCCGTCGAAGCCGACGGCGCCGACCGGGACGAGGTGCCCGGCACCGATGGCCAACAGGATCGCTGCGAGGTCCGTGAGTGAGACGAGGAGGGTGAAACGTGGTGCCGTGGGCCGGAGGAGGTGCTGGAGGGCCGCGGGCAGGGTGCTCGCTCGTGGGACGCGCAGGATCGACGACATCTGTGTCTCCGTCTCTGTGTGGTTGGTCTGTTCCGGTGCAGATGTTACAGACCTTGTAACAAAGTTTTCAGGACACTCTGCCACGATTGGGCCCGACGCGCCAGACGATGCGACGAACTGCCTCCCGACGCGTGACCTCGTTGACATGTGCGGTGGAGGTGTCCGCTGGTCCCCCGGGCCCCCGGCTGCCGTTCTCCGGCGACCCGAGGTGTGGGACACGCGGGACGCCGGTGACCACGCTGCGCTAGTGTGTCGGTGTCGTGACTGGCGAACAGGTGGGTGACCACCGGGGAGCGATCGATCGGATGCTGGGGCCGCCCGCCTGGGCCCCAGGATCAGCAGGACGCACTGCCCTGCCGAACCTGATCTGGAGAACCCATGAGTGATTCCCTCAATGACCTGTCCCTGGCCGAACTCGACCCGGAGATCCAGGCCGTCCTGGACAACGAGCTCGACCGCCAGCGCAACACGCTGGAGATGATCGCCTCGGAGAACTTCGTCCCGCGTGCCGTCCTGGAGGCCCAGGGCTCCGTCCTGACGAACAAGTACGCCGAGGGCTACCCCGGGCGCCGCTACTACGGCGGGTGCGAATTCGTCGACGTCGCCGAGTCTCTGGCGATCGAGCGTGCGAAGGCCGTCTTCGGCGCCGACTACGTCAATGTCCAGCCCCACTCCGGAGCACAGGCCAACGCTGCGACGCTCATGGCCCTGGCCGATGTGGGCGACACCGTCCTGGGGCTCTCGCTGGCCCACGGTGGCCACCTCACCCACGGCATGCGCATCAACTTCTCCGGCAAGAACTACCACGCCACCGCCTACGGGGTGGACAGGGACACCCAGCGCATCGAGCCGGAGCAGGTCCGTGAGGTCGCGCTGCGCGAGCGACCCAAGGTCCTCATCGCCGGCTGGTCCGCGTATCCGCGTCACCTCGACTTCCAGGCCTTCCGCGACATCGCCGACGAGGTCGGGGCCGCGCTGTGGGTCGACATGGCCCACTTCGCCGGTCTCGTGGCCGCAGGACTGCACCCCAGCCCCCTGCCCTGGGCGGACGTGGTGACCACCACCGTCCACAAGACCCTGGGTGGGCCACGCTCCGGCATGATCCTGTCCACCCGTGGTGAGCAGTGGGGCAAGAAGCTCAACTCGGCCGTGTTCCCCGGCCAGCAGGGTGGGCCGCTCATGCACGTCGTGGCGGCGAAGGCGATCGCGATGAAGGTCGCGCAGACCGACGAGTTCCGCGACCGCCAGGTCCGCACGCTGGAGGGTGCCCAGAAGCTGGCCGATCGTCTGGGGGCTCCCGATGCCGCGGCTGCCGGCATCAAGCTGGTCACCGGGGGGACCGACGTCCACCTGGTGCTCGTCGACCTCGTCGACTCTGCGCTCGACGGCAAGCAGGCCGAGGACCTCCTCCACGAGGTCGGCATCACCGTCAACCGCAATGCCGTTCCCTTCGACCCCCGCCCGCCGGCCGTCACCTCCGGACTGCGCATCGGGACGCCCGCCCTGGCCACCCGTGGTTTCGACGCGCAGGACTTCGAGGAGGTCGCCGACATCATCGCCACCGCCCTCGTGCAGGGGGCCACAGGCGTGGGCGTCGACGTCGCAGGCCTGCGCGCCCGCGTGCACGCCCTCACCGAGGCACATCCCCTCTACACCGGGCTCCACCAGTGAGGGCACCCTGGCGGGGGCCCGCGCGCGTCCTGGACGGGAAGGCGACAGCCGCCGCCGTCAAGGACGAGCTGCGCGAACGGGTGCAGGTGCTGCGTGGCCGGGGCGTCGTCCCCGGTCTCGGCACCGTCCTGGTGGGGGAGGACCCCGGGTCCGTGACGTACGTGGCGGGCAAGCACCGTGACTGCGCCGAGGTCGGCATCGAGTCCATCCGCGTCGACCTCCCCGCCACGGCCACCCAGGTCGACGTGGAGGCGGCGGTCGACCGCCTCAACGCGGACCCCGCCTGCACCGGGTACATCGTCCAGCTTCCCCTGCCCCGCGGTATCGACACCAACGCCGTGTTGGAGCGCATCGATCCGGCCAAGGACGCCGACGGCCTGCACCCGATGAACCTCGGGCGGCTCGTCCTGCGGGGCTCCGGTCCGATCGACTCGCCGCTGCCCTGCACACCGCGCGCGGTCATCGAGCTCGTGACGCGCCACGGCATCGACCTGGCCGGCGCCGACGTGTGCGTGGTGGGACGCGGGGTGACGGTGGGTCGCTCCATCGGCCTGCTCCTCACCCGCAAGGAGGTCAACGCGACCGTGACCCTGTGCCACACGGGGACCCGCGACCTGGCCGACAAGGTCCGGCGCGCCGACGTGGTGGTGGCCGCCGCCGGCTCCGCGGGACTGGTGACGCCCGACATGGTCCGCCCCGGAGCGGTCGTCCTGGACGTCGGGGTCTCGCGGGTCGTCGACGAGGGCGGACGGGCGCGCCTGCACGGCGACGTCGCCGACGGGGTCGACGAGGTCGCCTCCTGGCTGTCCCCGAATCCCGGGGGAGTGGGTCCCATGACCCGCGCCCTGCTCCTGATGAATGTCGTGGAGGCAGCCGAGCGGCTGGCCTGAGCAACGGGGGTGGGCCGGGTCCAGACGGACCCGGCCCACGCCGTCTCTGGCACCCCGGGCCCGTCCTCGTTCCTGCGGAGCCCCGGACCGCACGGCCCGCGGGGTCCCGGTGGACGCTGCGGTGGCCGTTCCTGACGTCAGTACCAGGCGGGCCTGTCCCCCTCTGTCCCGGGCTTGTCCACTCCCAGCGACTCCCGGCTCCCGGGGACGCGTCCCGTGGCCAGGCGGACGACCAGGTCTGCCACGCTCCGCCGGGAGACCTCGGTGCCGCGGAAGGGCTCGCCCTTGCGGGTGGTCTCGTAGTCGACCTCGTCCGTGTCGGTGAGCCACGCCGGTCGGATGATCGTCCAGTCGAGGTCGGAGGCCTCGATGACGCCCGCAGCCGCCGCATAGGTCTCGAGGTAGCCGCCGTCGAGCTGCTCGTGGTTCCAGCGGCCGAAGGCACCGGGGACCTCGTCGTAGATCCCGAGGGTCGAGATCCAGATGAGCCGACGCGCGCCGGCGGAATCCATCGCCGCGACGACGTCGCGGGCCTGCTCCTCGATGTCCCGGCCCGCCAGGTTCGCGTAGACGACGTCCTGGCCCTCCAGTGCGCCACGCAGTGTCGGGGCGTCGGTGACGTCCCCGTCGACGACGTGCTCCCGCGCGGGATCAGTGATCCGCAGCCTCCCCGCGTTCCTGAGGTCGAGCGTGAGGTCGGCATCGGTGTCGGTCAGGAACTCCCGGGTGGCCAGTCGAGCGATACGGCCCGCCGCTCCCAGGACCAGAACCTTGGTCATGGTCTCCGTCCTTCCTTTGGACATCTCCACGGTGGACGCCGTGGGCGGGTGGGGCAGGGGGACGAGGGGATCAGTGCCGCAGGACCTCGTGGTCGCGGTGTCCGGGGCTGTCGAGCTGGAACGTCGAGTGGCCGACCTCGACGGGGAAGTGCGTGGCGACGCACTCCTGGAGGGCGTGGACGATGTCGCGGCGACGTGCGCCCGTGGTCCCGTCCGGCACCGTGACATGTGCGGTCAACTGGACCACGCCCGTGGCGATCGTCGAGGCGTGGAGGTCGTGGACGTCCTCGACGTCGGGGACCCGGAGCATGTGGGCGCGGACCTCGGCGAGGTCGAGTGCGTCGGGCGTCTCCTCCATGAGGATCCTCACCGAGCGCCGGAGCAGGAGGACTGCGCGCGGCGCCATCACGGCGGCGATGAGCAGGGAGGCAACGGCGTCCGCACGGTCCCAGCCGGTACCGAGCGTGACCAGGGCGGCCACGATGACGGCCACCGAACCGAGGGCGTCGGTGCTGACCTCCAGGAAGGCCGCCCGCATGTTGAGCGACTCGCCCCTCCCGCCGGAGAGGACCAACAGGGAGGCGACGTTGGCGACCAGGCCGATGGCACCGACCACCAGCATCGGGCCGGCGTCCACCGGTGTCGGCTCGAGGAGGCGATGGATGCCCTCCCAGGCGATGAAGAGGCAGATGATGGCGAGCATTCCGGCCTGGAGGGCGGCGGCGACCACCTCGGAGCGCGCCCAGCCCCAGGTGTGGCGGTCGTCGCGCGGGCGCGTCATGAGGTGGGCCGCGACGAGCGCGACGACGAGCCCCGAGGAGTCCACGAGCATGTGGCCCGCGTCCGCCGCCAGGGCCAGGGACCCCGTGAGGACCGCACCGGTGAACTCGGCGACCAGCACCGTGGCGGTGATCGCCAGGGCCCAGGCGAGACGTGTGCGGGAGGTGGAGGCTCGACCGTGTGAGTGGTCGTGGTCGTGGTCGTGGTCGCGGCCGTGTCCGTGCCCCGGGCGGGCGGGGGTACGTGTGGATCCGGAGGGGTGCGGGGCGCTGCCCCCCGGGGGGACCACGGCACGGGCGCCGGCGTCCGTGCCGTCCCCGTCCGCGATCTCGGCACCGCAGCAGCCGTCGGGGTGTTCCGTCTCCTCGCCGGTGGACATGAGACTCCTTCCCAATACCCTGTGGGGGTATCTTCTCCGCCCCACGATAGACCGGGGTCACGCCCTCGTCGATCCCTCCGGTGCCCGAGGAGGGGCACGTGTCCCGTCATCGCCACCCGTGTCCGTCCGCGCCCGTCCGCCGCGTCCCGTCACCCACCTGCGGACGCTCCCGGGCACAATGGGGGGATGACGACGATCTCGACGGTGAACCTCAACGGGATCCGGGCTGCCGCACGGCGGGGCCTGGGCGAATGGCTCGAGCGCGAGGACCCCGACGTCCTCCTCATGCAGGAGGTGCGCGCCGACGAGGGCACGACGCGGGCACTCCTCGGGGACGTCTGGGACGTCGCGGTGGTGCCCTCGCGGATCAAGGGCCGCGCCGGGGTGGCCGTGGCAGTGCGCCGGGACGCCGGGGAGGTGACGGACGTCCGCAGCGGGATCTCGACGTGGCGAGGCCAGCTCGACGACGCGGAGATCGACTCCGACTCCGGACGCTGGCTGGAGGCCGACCTCGACCTCGACACACCACTGACCGTGGTCTCCGCCTACTTCCACTCGGGCGAGGTCGGAACGCCCCGCCAGGACGCCAAGATGGCCCACCTGCCGCGCATCGGGACCCGCATGGCCCAGCTCCTGGCGGCCGCCGAGGGGCCCGGTGGGCGCCAGGCCCTGGTCGCAGGCGACTTCAACGTCGTGCGCTCGCGGGCCGACATCAAGAACTGGACGCCGAACCACAACAAGCGCGCGGGTGTCCTCGACGAGGAGATCGCCTACCTGCAGTCCTGGGTCGGGGAGGGGTGGCACGACGTCACCCGCGACCTCGCCGGTGAGGTGCAGGGCCCCTACACCTGGTGGTCGTGGCGGGGGAAGGCCTTCGACAACGACGCGGGCTGGCGCATCGACTACCAGTACGCCACACCGGACCTGGCGCGCCGGGCCACGGGGTTCCGCATCGACCGCGCGGGCAGCTACGACGCCCGCTTCTCCGACCACGCACCACTGAGCATCGACTACGACCTCTGAGGGTCCCCGCCGACGGCACCGGGGCGGGTGCCGCCGGTGGTGCCTTCGGCGGTGGCGTTCCACCCGGCCTCCGCCCCCACCCGCTCCAGCCAGTCCCGGACGAGGGCGGCCACGAGTCCCGGACGCTCGATCTGAGCGTTGTGACCGGCAGTGTCGAGGACCGCGAACGTGGCGTGCGGGTAGTGGTCGAGCAGGGCGAACTGGTCGAGGTACCCCACGCTCGCGTCCTGCCGACCAGTGATGACGAGGGTCGGGACGTCCAGCGCCGGCCCGTCCTCGGGGGACACGGGCAGCTCGTAGGCGGCGGCGATGCGCGCCTGGGCATCCGCGTCCCCCTCCGCCAGCCCGGGAGCGACGTCCCGGAGGAAGCGGGCGTGGGTGGGCCCGTCGCGGACGACGGCCAACTCACCGAAGGCCTCGGCTGCCGCGGGCTCGGCGTTGCGCAGTCCATCCCAGAAGACGTCGTCGCTGCGGCGCACCTCGTGGCGGGGGAGGTGGCGGTCCCGGGCGAGGACCTCCGTGCCGACGGGGCACACGAGGGCGAGGCCGAAGACCTGTCCGGCCCTGCGCCGGGCCAGTGCCCGGGCGATGTAGCCCCCGAAGGACTCACCGACCAGGGCGAACGGTGTCGGTCCGATGACGTCCTCGACGTATGCGTCCACGGCGTCCAGCACGTCCTGGGAGGAGGAGACCCCCGTCCCCGGGCTGGCCCCCATGCCGGGCAGGTCCGGGTAGAGACGGATCAGGTCGTCGTGGTGTGAGAGCACAGGTTCCAGGAAGCCGGACATGAGCCGGTGGTCGACACCGGCGCCGTGCAGGGCGAGGAGCGGATGGCCGTGGCCGTGGCGTTCGTCGTGGAGTCCCGGACGTGTGGTCATGCGCCGGACCCTACCCCTGCCGTCCCGCGTCCGGCTCCCTCCCCGCGTCGCGTCCCCGGCACCGGACCGTCACGGTCCGGTGGTGGGCTCCGTCCCGACCGGGGGCAGTGGAACCGGTTGGACCTCGCCGGTGATCGCATTGTGCGGCCAGTCCAGTGTCCGGGATGCGCTGAGGGTCACGTAGTTCGGGCGCTCGTGGTAGTGGACCGAGCGGGCGTCCGGGACCTTCGCGGGCGTGGGAGGGTTCGCCATCCACGCGCACGCGAGGAGGACCACGCGCATCTGGAGGTTGATCCACAGGATGAGCGTCACCAGCGAGGTCGCCGTGGTCAGGAGGGGTCCGGACACGGATCCCACGGCCGAGGTCCCCAGGTAGCGCAGCACCTCGGAGGCCACGACGAACAGCGCCACGCCGCCGATGAGGTCCCGTCTGACCGCCCGGATGCCCGACACCACCCGGACCACGAGAACCATCACACCGGCGCTGACCGACATGGATGCCACGTAGGCGACGACCACCAGAAGGACCTCCCCGATGCCTGGCCGCAGTCCGAGGGTGTTGAAGGTCCAGTCCCCGAAGACGTTGACCGCGATGCCGAGCCCCGCCCCGACCACGAGGGACGCCGCGAGACCCAGCGCGCCCGCCACGTTCCGCGCCGTGGCCACGACCACGTTGTCCGGCACCGCCACGAGGCCGAACATGGCCCGCACCGAGGTGCCGAGCGAACCGACGGCGGAGATCGCCGACCAGGCCATCACCAGGAAGGCGACCACCGAGGTCACCGACCACACACCCGAGGTGGTCAGCTGGTCCGGATCGACCATTCCGGAGGTGGTCGGTGTCCTGAGCAGTCCGGGAAGGGCGGTGTTGACGGCATCGACCACCGCAGTCCTCAGCTCGGTGTTGGATCCCAGCAGCGACATGAAGACGGTCCACCCCACCGTCAGTGCCGCGGTCAGTGAGAGCAGGACCGTGAGCGCCATCCCGGAGCAGAGGAGACCACCGTTGCGCGCACCGTAGCGTGCGAGGGCGCGTGCCGGGCGCGTCCGCTGCCACCACAGGGTCGCCGCCTGGATCTTCGGCATGAGTCCCGGGGTGGACAGTGCCTGGCGCAGGCCCGGCAGGTCGAGTGGACGTTGCGCGGGATACGGCGTGGGCGCTGAGCCTCCGTCCGTACGGTCAGGACGTGTGCGTGCCATTTCCCCAACCTACCGTGACCGCCGCC
>NZ_CCXH01000221.1 GCF_000820725.1 Actinomyces polynesiensis
GGCCTCCCGCCGGAGGGGGTCAGGCGACCTCGAAGTCGAACAGGGCAATGGAGGAGTACATGCCCGTCTCGTCGACCCGGTCCAGCCTGAACCCGGGGACGACCCAGGAGGCCTCGAAGTCGGCCCCGATGTCCAGGGCGAGGTCCATGGCGGGATCGTCGACGTCCTGGGCCAGGGTGACGTGGGGGTGGTAGGGGAAGCGGAGCGGGCGGTCGAGAGGACCGGTGCGGATGTCGTCGGCGAGCATGCGGCACTGGTCGTCGCCCTCGTCCACGCCGAGGAACGCCACCTGGGAGGCCGGCCGGAAGGTGCCCGCCCCCCTCAGGGTGATCCTGAAGGGCTGGTGGCGCTGGGCGACGGAGCGCAGGTGCCGGATGACCTCGGTCCGGCGTGACGAGGGCACGGACACGGGGGGGAGCAGCGTGACATGGGCCGGCACGAGGGAGCCCTGGAGGTCCCCGAGGCCCAGCCGCAACTCGGTGAGCTGGGTGACCCAGGGTTCGGGGATCGCGATGACCACTCCGAGCCAGTCCTGGCCGGGGGACCGCTGGGGAAGGAACATGGACCACCTGTGCGCCGTCGGGGCGGGGGGACCCCGTGTGGAGGGACCACGCTCCCGCGTGAACCCCCCAATAGTAGTGGCCGGGAGAGGCGGGCGCAGACGCCCCGGTCCCCCGGCGGCACGGCGGCGTTGCCCCCGGGCGTCGTGTGGTCGGCGCCCCGGCTGGCTGCTGACGCGTCCCACCGGGTGTGCGCCGGTCGCCCGGCGTTTCGTGGAGGCGGCCTGCACTAGGATTGGGGAGGTCCCACCCCGATGACGGGAAGGACCGCACGACACAGGACCGGGGACGAACAGGGGCGCCGGGGAAGGTGACTGCGCCGGGGCACCAGTGCGCGCGGCACCGGCGACGGCCGCCGCCGAGGGACACCCCGTCCACCGACAACATGGGTTCCCGGACCGCTGGTCCGGGACCGGGGTGTGGTTGTCCGACATCGCACCCGCGAAGATGCCGAACCAGTGAAGGACGTGTGGTGACAGTGACAGCCGAGTACCGCGACGCCTGGAGTGCCGAGTTCGGGATCGACCGCGTGGGATCCCTCATGCGCGAGATCCTGGGGGAGGAGCCCGATGGCGTCTGGAGTGCGCCGGGGCGGGCGAACCTCATCGGGGAGCACACGGACTACAACGGTGGCCTCGCATTGCCCATCGCGCTGCCCCACCGGGCCTTCGCCGCGCTGCGAGTGCGCCCGGACCGCACCTTGCGCCTGACCTCGGGCCAGGAGAGGGACGTCATCGAGATCGATCTCGACCGCCCCCGCCCGGCGGACGGCCCCGATCCCGTCCACGGCTGGACCGCCTACGTCGCCGGTGTCCTGTGGGCACTGGAGTCGCGGGGGTACGGTCCCCTGCCCGGTCTCGACGTGGTCGTGGACTCGGCAGTGCCGCTGGGTTCCGGTCTGTCCTCCTCCGCGGCGCTCGAGTGCTGCGTGGCCATCGGGGTGGACGAGGTCGCCCGCCTCGGACTCGGGGGGGACGAGGACGGCCGGATCATCCTGCAGGGTGCCGCCATCGAGGCCGAGAACCGCTACGCCGGTGCCAACACCGGTGGCATGGACCAGGCGGCCTCCCTGCGGGCGCGTGCCGGACACGCGCTGCTCCTGGACTGCCGGACCCAGGCGGTCCGCCAGATCCCCTTCGACCTGGCACCCAGCGGGCTCGAGGTGCTCGTCATCAACACCCGGGCCAAGCACTCCAACAATGACGGGCAGTACGCCCAGCGCAGGGCGGACTGCGAGGAGGCGGCGCGGATCCTCGGCGTGGACCTGCTGGTCGAGGTCGCACCCCGGGACCTGGACTCCGCACTGGGTCGGCTGCCTGACGACCGTCTGCGTCGGCGCGTGCGCCACGTCGTCACCGAGATCGACCGCACGCGACGCACGGCGGCACTCCTGGAGGGCCAGGAACTGACGCGCGAGACCTTCGAACAGGTCGGGGACCTGTTCAGTGCCTCCCACGACTCCCTCCGTGACGACTACGAGGTCACCTGCCCGGAGCTCGACGTGGCGGTGGACACGGCACGCGCGCGTGGCGCGCTCGGCGCCCGGATGACGGGGGGAGGTTTCGGCGGGTCGGCGATCGCGCTCGTGGACTCCGACCGGGTGCAGGACTTCGCCGATGCCATCGAGGCGTCCTTCGCGGAGCACGGGTTCCGGTCCCCTGAGTTCCTGGTGGCCCTCGCCTCGGGACCGGCGGCGCGCGCCTGAGCCGTGGCGGGCGGGCACAGGGCGTCCGGCCCTGCCCACGGGACTGCCTGTCCCGCGGGGTTCGTCGGGCCACGACTGCCTGTTCGCTCGGACGCGCCTCGCCGGCGTTCCTCACGTGGGTGCACAGGACATGCGTTGACCTGCGCCTGTGTCTCCCGCCCAGTCCGTGCACATCCCAGGCTCCGCAGCGAATGGGCAGTCGTGGCAGCTGTACGCCACGACCACCTGTTCCGTCGCGATCGTGGTCATGTGCGGATCTCCGGTGGCGGCCCACGACATGCCGGTCCTGGTGGCTTCTCGTCGCGCGTGACCACCTCGCCGGGAGCACTCGACGCAGCGTGCGACCGTCACGGCGGGTGCGGATCCCACCCCCTGCCCGGGACGGGGGCACTAGGGTGGTCGGGTCCTGACCGGAGCCGGAGGAGGAGAGCATGGGTGTGAGGAAGCAGGCCCTCGGGGTCGCGGGTGGGGCCGGACTGTTCACGGGAGGGGTCGCCATCGGGCGGCTCCTGCGCCTGGACAACCAGCGCGGGGACTACCGCAGGGCCTGGGAGGACCACGACCTGGCCACCCTGGCCTGGCTGGACGGGCTCGCCTCCACGGACACGCCCCAGGACCGTCGCCCCTACACGATCGTCTCCCTCGGGGACTCCGCCACCCAGGGCATCGGGGCATCCCGGGTCCAGGAGAGCTACCCGGCCCGCCTCGCCGCCGCCATCGCCCAGGCGCTGGACCGCGAGGTCGCCCTGCTGAACCTGTCCATGTCGGGTGCCACCACCGAGTCCGTCGTCCTCACCCAGCTGCCCCAGTTGCGTGGCCTGGACCTCCCCGGCCGCGGCACCACTCCCGACCTGTTCACGCTCAACATCGGCGGCAACGACGTCATGGTGGCCGACATGTCGGAGGAGGCCTTCACCGCACACGCCGAGGAGATCGCCTCCGCCCTCCCCGCCGGTTCGCTGGTGGGGAACATCTCCTCCTTCGGGGTGCTGCGCACGGAGACCCGAGCCGCGGAACTGTCCCGGATCCTCGGGAAGGTCGCCGAGTCCCACGGCCACCACGTCGTCGACCTGAGGGCCCTCAGCCAGGAGTTCTCGGTGGCGAAGTACACCTTCGGCTACCACGCGGCCGACCTGTTCCACCCCAACTCGGCCGCCTACGCCGACTGGGCGCAGCGCTTCGCGGACCAGTGGACGCAGGCCAACGGCCTTCCCCCCGTCCTCGTCTCCGAGGCGCCCGAGTGGGAGATGCGTTCGGCGAGGGTGGCACAATCGGGGGCATGACCTCTCCCGATGGGCCCTGGCTGGTGGTCGGCCTGGGCAATCCCGGGCCGGAGTACGCACGCACGCGCCACAATGTCGGTCACATGACCATCGACGTCCTGGCCCGGCGTGCCTCCGCCCGACTCACCGCACACCGCACCGGCACACATGTGGCCGAGGTGCGCCTCGGCACCCTCCCCGGGGGCGTCCCGGGGCCACGCGTGGTCCTGGCCACCTCAGACTCCTACATGAACACCTCCGGTGGGCCGGTCGGGCGCCTCGCCCGGTTCCTGGGGATCGGCGCCGAGCACCTGCTGGTCCTCCACGACGACCTCGACCTGCCCGCCCACGAGCTGCGTCTCAAGAAGGGCGGCGGGGAGGCCGGGCACAACGGTCTCAGGTCGATCTCCCAGGTGCTCGGCACCCGCGACTACACCCGGCTGCGCATCGGCATCGGCCGACCACCCGGCCACCAGGACCCTGCCGCCTACGTCCTGGCCCCCATCACCCAGCGGGACATGGGGGAGTGGGACGTCACCCTCGAACTCGCCGCGGACGTGGTCGAGGACGTCGTCCTGCGGGGCTTCGCCGAGGCCCAGCAGACGCTGCACTCCCCGCACGACCAGTGACCACGCACCACACACCCGGAAGGTACTGACCTCGTGAAGCTCGACGGACTCCTGGGACTCCTCTCGCGCGACCGCGCGGTCGACTCGGTGACCGCCTCCATGGCCCGGCGTGCCTCGGGCACGCTGGTCGCACCCATGGGTGTGCGCCCCCCCGTGGTGGCCCTGGCCGCGGCGAAGCCCGGCATGTCGACACTGGCCGTGGTCACCGCCTCGGGGCGGGACGCCGAGGCCATGGCCAATGCACTGCGCGCCTGGACGGACGGCGTCGAGGTGCTCCCCGCATGGGAGACCCTGCCCCACGAGCGGCTCTCGCCCCAGGCCGACACGATGGCCAGGCGTGTGGCCGTGCTGCGCCGCCTGGCCCACCCCGTGGCCGGGGACCCGCACGCCGGGCCGATCCGGATCCTGGTGGTACCGGTGCGTGCCCTGCTCCAGCCGGTCATCCGCGGGCTCGGGGACCTCGAGCCCGTGCGCGTTCGGGTCGGCGACGTCGTCGACCTGCCCGATCTCACCCAGCGCCTCGCCGACCTGGGCTACGAGCGTGTGGACATGGTCGAGGCCCGCGGCCAGATGTCCGTGCGGGGCGGCATCCTCGACGTCTTCCCACCCCAGGAGGCCCACCCTCTGCGCCTCGAGCTCTGGGGCGACGAGGTCGAGGAGATCCGCTGGTTCTCCGTGTCCGACCAGCGCACCCTGGGGGACTCCGCGGAGGGCCTGTGGGCCATCGCCTGCCGGGAGCTGCTCCTCACCCCCACGGTGCGCTCGCGGGCCCGGGAGGCCGCCACCGCCCTGCCCGGCGCCGCCGAGATCCTCGAGCTCGCCTCCGAGGGCATCCCGAGCCCCGGCATCGAGTCCCTGGCGCCCGTGCTGGTCGACGGCATGGACAGCCTGGTCGACCTCCTCCCCGATGACTCGGTCCTCGTCATGTCCGACCCCGAACGCGTCCGCGCCCGCGCACAGGACCTGGTGGCGACCACCGAGGAGTTCCTCCGCGCCGCCTGGTCGGCCGCCGCGGGCGGCGGGAAGGTGCCGGTGGAGGCGGGGACGGCCTCCTTCCTGTCCCTCGACGAGGTCTGGGGCAGCGGGTCGCGTCGGGGCTGGTGGCAGTTCACCTCCCTGCCCCCCGCCGAGCTCGCCGAGGCGCTCGCGGACACCGCGGACGAGGGCGACGCCCCTGCGCCCACCCCGGGTCCGTCCGGCGTGGCGGGGCCGGGTGCCACCGCCGGGCGGGACACCGCCGGTGTGGACGCCACCGACCCCGACACCACCGACCCCGACGACCTCGACGTCACCGATCCGGACGACACGGCCCCGCCCTCGTCCACGGACCCTGAGCGGGACGCAGCCCTGTCGGGCACCGCACTGCCCGGAGGGCTGCTCGCCCACGAGCCGGTCGCCCGGGTCGTCTCCCCGTCCCTGGCCGTCGTGGGCGCACGCGAGGTGCGGCCCTACCGCGGGGACTTCGCGCGCGCCTCACGCGACCTCGGGGCGCTGGTGCGCGCCGGGTGGCACCTGGTCGTCACCACCGAGGGACCCGGACCGGGGCGGCGCATCGCCAGCATCCTCTCCGAGGCGGGGGTCGCGGCCCGCGTCGTCGACGACGTCGCCCACGAGCCGGACCCGGCCGTCGTCCACGTCACCACCGCCTCCGCGGGCGTCGGCTTCGTCATGGCCGCCCAGCGTCTCGCGGTGCTCACCGAGGCCGACCTGACGGGCCGGGCCGGGGCCACCACGCGGGACATGCGGCGCATGCCGTCCAGGCGTCGCAAGGGCGTGGACCCCCTGACCCTGCACCCCGGGGACTTCGTCGTCCACGAGCAGCACGGTGTCGGGCGCTTCCTGGAACTCGTCTCCCGCAAGGTCGGGCGCGGGGACGCGGCCGTGACCCGTGACTACCTGCTCATCGAGTACGCGCCCTCGAAGAAGGGTCAACCGGGGGACCGGCTGTTCGTCCCCACCGACTCCCTCGACCAGGTCACCAAGTACTCCGGTTCCGACCAGCCCTCCCTGTCGCGCATGGGCGGGGCGGACTGGGCGAAGACCAAGCAGCGGGCCCGCAAGGCGGTCAAGGAGATCGCCAAGGAGCTGATCCGTCTCTACGCCGCGCGACAGGCGACCAAGGGCTACGCCTTCGGCCCCGACACCCCCTGGCAGCGCGAACTGGAGGACGCCTTCCCCTACGTGGAGACCCCCGACCAGCTCGTCACCATGGACGAGGTCAAGGCCGACATGGAGAAGCCCGTCCCCATGGACCGCCTCCTCACCGGCGACGTCGGCTACGGCAAGACCGAGATCGCGGTGCGTGCCGCATTCAAGGCCGTCCAGGACGGCAAGCAGGTGGCGGTCCTCGTGCCGACGACCCTGCTGGTCCAGCAGCACCTGGAGACCTTCACCGAGCGCTACGCGGGCTTCCCCGTCGACGTGGCCACCCTGTCGCGCTTCTCCACCCACAAGGAGGCCGAGGAGGTCCGCCAGGGCCTGGCCTCCGGCAAGATCGACGTCGTCATCGGCACCCACTCCCTGCTGACGGGCACCGTGCGGTTCAAGGACCTCGGCCTGGTGGTCATCGACGAGGAGCAGCGTTTCGGCGTCGAGCACAAGGAGACCCTCAAGGCGCTGCGCACCGACGTCGACGTGCTGTCCATGTCGGCCACCCCCATCCTGCGCACCCTGGAGATGGCGGTGTCGGGGATCCGGGAGATGTCGATCCTGCAGACCCCGCCCGAGGAGCGCCAGCCTGTCCTCACCTTCGTCGGGGCCTTCACCGATGCCCAGGTCAGTGCCGCCATCCGTCGTGAGCTGCTGCGCGACGGGCAGGTGTTCTACGTCCACAACCGGGTGGAGTCCATCAACTCCGTGGCCGCCCACGTCCAGGAGCTGGTGCCGGAGGCGCGGGTGCGCGTCGCCCACGGGAAGCTCGGGGAGCACGAACTGGAGAACGTCATCGTGGACTTCTGGAACCACGAGTTCGACGTCCTCGTGTGCACGACCATCGTGGAGACGGGTCTGGACATCTCCAACGCCAACACCCTCATCGTCGACCGGGCCGACGTCTTCGGGCTCTCCCAGCTCCACCAGCTGCGCGGTCGCGTGGGACGAGGGCGGGAGCGGGCCTACGCCTACTTCTTCTACCCCGGGGACCGCACGCTCACCGAGACCGCCCACGAGCGCCTGCGCACCATCGCCCAGAACACCGACCTGGGGGCCGGGTTGGCCGTGGCCCAGAAGGACCTGGAGATCCGTGGTGCCGGCAACCTGTTGGGTGG
>NZ_CCXH01000222.1 GCF_000820725.1 Actinomyces polynesiensis
CCGGCAACCTGTTGGGTGGCGCCCAGTCGGGCCACGTCGAGGGGGTCGGCTTCGACATGTACGTGCGCATGGTCGCCGACGCGGTGGCAGAGTACCGCGGTGAGCGGCCGGCCGAGAAGGTCGACGTCCGCCTGGAACTGTCCGTGGACGCCCACATCCCCGACGACTACGTCACGGGGGAGCGCCTGCGTCTGGAGGTCTACTCCAAGATCGCCGCAGTGACGACGCCCGAGCAGGAGGCGGACCTGCGCGAGGAGCTCACCGACCGCTACGGTCCGGTGCCCCGCGAGGTCGAGCTGCTGTTCTCCCTGGCGCGTCTGCGCGAGGTGGTGCGCGCCGCCGGGATCACCGAGATCGCCACCCAGGGCCGCTACCTGCGCATCGGCCCGGTGGAGCTGGCGGACTCCCAGGTGGTGCGCCTCAAGCGGCTCCACCACGGGTCGGTCATCAAGGCCGCGGTGCGCCAGGTGCTGGTCCCGGTGCCCCAGACCGCCCGCATCGGCGGCCAGCCGCTGACCGACGAGGCGCTCCTGGAGTGGGTGGAGACCCTGGTGACGAAGGTGCTGGTGCCCTTCTCGAAATGAGCGGGCACCGGCCGACGAGGGCGGCGCAGTCGCGGGACTGCAGGTCCCGGTGGGTGTGACGGTCCGGGGGGGCGACGGGGCCGGGGCGCGCGGTGTCCGTCCCGGACGGCGCGCCCCGCGCGCTGTCGTAGACTTGGGCGGTGGTCCGAGGGGGCCGCACCGAGGGAGGTCGCACGTGTTCCACACTCGCAAGGGCAGGGTCCTCGCAGGCCTGTCCTCACTCGCACTGGTCGCCGGACTCGGGGCCTGCTCGGCCCATCCGGGCGTCGCCCTCCAGGTGGGGACACCACCTACACGGAGGCCGACATCACCCAGTCGATCGACCAGTTCGACGAGATGTTCGGTCAGGAGCCGGGACGTTCGGAGTTCGTGGCCGCCCTCGCCAGTGCCCAGTACATCCAGGAGATGGCCAAGGACCACGACATCGTCGTCGACGACGCGACGGTGCAGTCCCAACTCGAGGCCGCCAAGCAGCAGCAGTCGATCACCGCGCTGCCCGACAACCTCAACCACGCCCTCGTCGACCTGTTGCGCATGCAGATCTCCGTCTCCGACCTGCAGTCCAAGGTGTCGGACACCAGCCAGCTCACCAAGGAGCTCTCCGAGAAGCAGTCGACGGCCGACGTGCGGCTCAACCCGCGCTACGGGCAGCTCGACTCCGCCAACCAGATCATCTCCTCGAAGTTCGGCGACGTCGTCTCGGCGGAGGCCGCGCAGTCCGGGGCGGACGGCTCCGGGAGCGGGGACGGTTCCGAGAGCGGCAACTGACCCCGGCGGCCGCCGTCGGCGGCACGCAGGTGTGACCGATCACTCCCCGGACGGGAGTGTGAGGAGCACCGAATGGGGACCATCGTCGCTGGGTCGGCGTGGCGGGAGGGCCCAGTTGCGTGGGCCGGGCTCAGGGACCTGCGTCTTGGGGTGCCCAACGGCGGCGCCCCGTACTACCGTTGACTGCGACAGCAGTCACGCAACCACATGAAGGAGAATGACGTGGCAAGGATTGAGGCAATCGGGGCTCGCGAGATCCTCGACTCCCGGGGCAACCCGACCGTCGAGGTCGAGGTCCTGCTCGAGGACGGCACCGTTTCGCGCGCATCCGTTCCCTCCGGAGCATCGACCGGCGCCTTCGAGGCCGTCGAGCGTCGTGACGGCGACAAGAACCGCTACCAGGGCAAGGGCGTCCAGGACGCCGTGGAGGCCGTGACCGAGGTCATCGCCCCCGAGCTCATCGACGAGGATGCCACCGAGCAGCGTCACATCGACGAGGCCATGATCGACCTCGATGGCACCGACAACAAGGGCAAGCTGGGCGCCAACGCGATCCTGGGCGTGTCCCTGGCGGTCGCCAAGGCCGCCGCGGAGTCGGCCGGACTCCCGCTCTACCGCTACCTGGGCGGCCCGAACGCCCACGTGCTGCCCGTCCCGATGATGAACATCCTCAACGGTGGGTCCCACGCGGACTCCAACGTCGACATCCAGGAGTTCATGATCGCCCCGATCGGTGCGCCGACCTTCCAGGAGGCGCTGCGCTGGGGTGCGGAGACCTACCACACCCTCAAGAGCGTCCTCAAGGAGCGCGGGCTCTCCACGGGTCTGGGTGACGAGGGTGGCTTCGCGCCGAACCTGGCCTCCAACGCCGAGGCGCTCGACCTCATCGTCGACGCCATCGAGAAGGCCGGCTACAAGCCCGGGCAGGACATCGCCCTGGCCCTGGACGTCGCCTCCTCGGAGTTCTTCAAGGACGGCCTGTACCAGTTCGAGGGCGAGGGTCGCACCACGGACTACATGGTCTCCTACTACGAGAAGCTCATCTCGGACTACCCGCTGGTCTCCATCGAGGACCCGCTGTCCGAGGACGAGTGGGACGCCTGGAAGTCGCTGACCTCCGAGATCGGCTCCCGCGTGCAGCTGGTGGGCGACGACCTGTTCGTCACCAACCCCGTCCGCCTGCGCAAGGGCATCGAGATGAGCGTCGCCAACGCGCTGCTCGTCAAGGTGAACCAGATCGGTTCGCTGACCGAGACCCTCGACGCCGTCGAGGAGGCCAACCGCAACGGCTACCGCACGATGACCTCGCACCGCTCCGGCGAGACCGAGGACACCACGATCGCCGACTTGGCCGTCGCCACCAACTCCGGCCAGATCAAGACCGGCGCCCCGGCCCGTTCCGAGCGCGTCGCCAAGTACAACCAGCTGCTGCGCATCGAGGAGGAGCTGGGCGACGCCGCCGTCTACGCCGGCCGTTCGTCCTTCCCCCGCACCCAGTTCTGAGCAGCACCACCCGGGGCTGACCCCCACCACGTCCCCCGCGAAGTCCGCTCTGTTCGGGGTGTGAGGTCCGCTCTGTCGACGGCATGAAGTCCGTCCTCCTTCGGGAGGGCGGACTTCTGTCCGTCCGGGGGACCGGGATGGCGGCGGGGTCGGGCGACGCGGCGGGCGCAGGTCCGCCCCGATCCGGGACGCCCTCCCCGTCGGGCTCCGCCGGACCTCACAGGACCGGTCGGGACATGCCGGGGCTCCTCGGCCGCCGGTCCGCGACGGCGCGGCACGATGGGAACATGTCCGACTCCCGATCAGCGCGCCCTGCGCGGCCCAGACCCTCCCGTCGCCCCCAGTCGGCGGCGGACGGCGGGACCGCCGACGCCGGCCGGGAGCGTCGTCGCGAGGCCAGGAGTGCGGCGCGCTCGAAGACCGCCTCCGGTGGGACGAATCCCTCGTCCCCGTCCCCGTCCCCGGCCGCGCCGGGCCCGGCACGGCAGG
>NZ_CCXH01000223.1 GCF_000820725.1 Actinomyces polynesiensis
CGGACGGCGCCACTGCGTCCGCAGGCGGGCGGCAGACCGGGTCGTCGGGAACGCAGGGCCGCCCTCGTCCGCGGACGACCACCAGCGCTCGCACCACCACCGGCGCACGCACGACCGCCACGCGGCGTCCCGGACCAGGCCGCAGGGGCCGCGCCGAGAACGGGGACACGCCCCGCGGGAAGCGGACGCACCCCACCCTCAGCTTCGGTGGCCTGACGATCTCCGTGCGTCTCCTCGGCATCGCGGTGCTCGCCTCGGTGCTCGCGGTCATGCTCGTCCCCTCGCTGTTCCAGTGGTGGCGCCAGGAGCAGGACCTGCGCGACATCACCGCGCGGGTGGCAGCGGCCGAGGAGCACAACGCCGACATGCGCAACCAGCTCGACCTGTGGAAGGACCCCGACTACATCGCCTCGCAGGCCCGCTCCAGGCTGGGCTACGTGCTGCCCGGGGAGACCCAGTACACTGTCGTGGACCCCGGCACGGACCAGGACGGAGCCTCCCAGATCGCCGCCGCCGAGCCCGACGGGCCGGCGCGCCCCTGGGTGCAGGTCCTCACCGCCTCACTGTCGGAGGCCGACTCACCGAGGAAGTGATCCACACACCATGCCGCACGAGATCGACCCGGCCACGCCCGCGGACATCGAGACCCTGCGCGGGCAACTGGGGCGCGTCCCCCGTGGTGTCGTGGGCATCGGGGCGCGCTGCGTGTGCGGGCGGCCCACCGTGGTCGTCACGGCACCGAGGCTCGAGGACGGCACCCCCTTCCCGACCACCTTCTACCTGACCTGCCCCCCGGCGGTCCGGGGCTGCTCCACGCTGGAGGCCGAGCACCTCATGGAGGACCTCAACGCGTGGCTCCGGGAGGACGAGGGCGTCGCCGAGGCCTACCGGGCCGCACATGAGGACTACCTGGTCCGTCGACGTGAGCTGGGGGAGGTCCCCGAGATCGAACACGTCTCCGCCGGGGGCATGCCCACGCGTGTGAAGTGTCTCCACGCACTGGTGGGCCACGCCCTCGTGGCGGGTCCCGGGGTCAACCCGGTGGGGGACCGTGCCCTGGTGGTGCTCGCCGAGCGCGGCCTGTGGCGCGTCGACCGCTGCACCTGCTGAGCACCCGCGCGGGTGACACGCGTCCGGGTCCGGCGCGCGCTGGCGCGGTGGGGCGGGGGCCGGCGCCGGCCGGGGACCAAGGTGTCCGGGGTACGGCGGTCGCGATGTGGGAGGATGATCGGGTGACCCGAGTAGCTGCCATCGACTGTGGGACCAACTCCATCCGACTCCTCGTCGCCGACGTCTCGTGGGAGGAGGGGCCCGGGTGGACACGCATCCCCCGTCTGCACGACCTCACCCGGCAGATGCGCATCGTGCGCCTGGGACAGGGGGTCGACCGCACCGGGGTGCTCGACCCCGCGGCCATCGAGCGCACCCTCGAGGCCACCCGTGAGTACGCGGAGATGATCGACCGCCTCGGCGCGGACTCCATCCGCTTCGTGTCGACGTCGGCCACGCGTGACGCCTCCAACCGGGGGGACTTCGTGGAGGGCGTGCGCCGTGTGCTCGGTGTCGTCCCCGAGGTCGTGCCGGGCACCGAGGAGGCGGCTCTGTCCTTCCGCGGCGCGATCAGCGGTGTGGACCCCGCCGCACCGCGACCGCTGCTGGTGGTCGACATCGGGGGCGGGTCGACCGAACTGGTGCTGGGCCGCGACGCGGTCGAGCAGTCGGTGTCCGTCAACATGGGATCCGTGCGCGTGACCGAGAAGCTCCTCCAGGCCGGGGTGGACGCACACTCGGAGGCGTCTGCGGTGTCCTGGATCGACGCCCAGCTCGATGCCGCGGAGGACCACGTCGACCTGTCACAGGTGGGGACCTTGGTGGGCGTGGCCGGGACCGTCACCACGATCACCGCCCAGGCGCTGGGCCTCACCAGCTACCAGCCGGAGCGCATCGACGGGGCCGACCTGACGCTGGACCGGGTCGACGCCGCCGTGCGCTTCATGGTCGAGGAACCCGTGCCGGTCAAGGCCGCCCTCGGTTTCATGCCCCAGGGGCGCGAGGACGTCATCGCCGCGGGGGCGCTGATCTGGAGCCGCGTCATCGCGCGCGTCGTGGAGCGCGCGGCGACCCGCGGGCACGCCATCGACCACGTGCTGACCTCGGAGCACGACATCCTCGACGGGATCGCCCTGTCGCAGGTCTGACCCACTCCTCCCGCCCGTCCCCGTCCCCGGGGCGCACCCCTCGCGGTGGGCCGTCTGGGACGGGGGCGGACCCGGCCCCCATAGCCCAATCGGCAGAGGCATCCGACTTAAAATCGGCTCAGTCCGGGTTCGAGTCCCGGTGGGGGCACGTCTCCGACACCGTCTCCGCGGGCGCGCTCAATGCCCGGGCGTCCGCACCCCGGCGAGCAGGATGTCGAGCAGGTCCTCGAACGTCGTGTCGGGGTCCCCGAATGCCTGCCGTCCGAACTGCGCGGCCAGTGGGTGCTGGTCAGCGTCGATCCGCGCGTCCCTCTCCTCGAGGTCGTAGCGTCCGTCGGAGCTCTGCCTGACCTCCTGCTCCTCGATGCAGAAGCCGAGCGTGAAGTCGTACACGAGCTGCCAGGACAGTGCTGCACGGCGTGGGTCGAGGCCCTGGGCGGCGAGTGCCCCCAGGTTCTGCTCCTGCGAGACGAGCAGCGAGGAGTCCGTCATGTACGCACCGCCGAACACCTTGGCGCCGTCGCGCACGCCGAGCAGGGTCGAGCGCATCACCGTGGCGAAGGCGCGCAGCTCCTCCCCCCAGTCCGTTGAGGCGTTGGTCGGGGCCCCGGCCAGGATCCGGCGCCACAGCTCGGTGGACATCCCATCGAGGAGGTCCTGCTTGCCGCGCACGTGCCAGTAGAGGGCAGGGGCCCGGACACCGAGCCTGGAGGCAACGGCGCGGACGGTGAGACCGGTGAGCCCGACCTCGTCGAGCACCTCGAAGGCCGCCCCGACGATCGAGCCCCGGCTGAGTTTCTGCGTCACCTTGACAGTTTAACAGTGTTAAGGGAAGATCCCACCTGAGTGCATTTAACAGCGTTAAGGAGTGGTCGTGAAGGCTGCAGTCGTCGCATCCCCCGGCAGGGTCCCGCAGTACACGGAGGTCCCCGACCCGGCCGTCGCCGAGGGGCACGAGCTCGTCGACCTCGTCGCCGCCGGGCTCCACCCCATCGTCCGCGGGCTGGCCAGTGGCGGGCACTACGGGAGCTCGGGGACCTGGCCGATGGTCCCGGGCCTGGACGCGGTCGCACGCCGCGGGGACGGCACGCTGGTCTACACGGGCGGTGTGACCCCGCCCGACGGAACCTTCGCCGAACGCATGTCGGTCCCTACCGCCTTCCGCTTCCCGCTGCCCGAGGGCGCCGATCCGACGCAAGTCGTGGGCGGGATGAACTCGGGGATGGCATCGTGGATGCCCCTGGTCTCCCGCCGCGGGGAACTCGGCGGACGCGGACTGGGCACCGTGCTGGTTCTCGGGGCAACGGGGGTGGCGGGGGACCTCGCCGTGCAGAACGCAGGTGTCCTCGGCGCCACGGCCGTCGTGGCGGTGGGTCGTGACCGGGCCCGCCTGGCGCGGGTGGACCGGGCCGGGGTGCGCACGGTCGCCCTCGTGGGGGACCACGACGCCGACGCCGCCGCGATCGCGGAGGCCCTGGGAGGCACGGCCCCCTCGACGGTGCTCGACTTCGTCTGGGGACCGGTGGCCGAGGCGGTCTTCGCGGCGATGTCGCGGCACGGGCTCGAGGAGGACACCGCTGACGTCCTCCACGTGGAGATCGGTGCCGCTGCCGGGGCGACGGCGGCACTTCCCGCAGCCCTCCTGCGCAGCCGCCACTACCGGGTGCAGGGGAGCGGGGCGGGCTCGGCTTCCGTGGAGGGGCTCCTCGGTGAGCTGCCCCGATACATCGACCTCCTGGCGAGCGGGCAGGTGGTGGCGCCGGTGCGGACGATGCCCCTGTCGCGCGTCGCGGAGGCCTGGCACACCGGCTCCGGTGAGAGGATCGTCCTCACCGTCTGAGACCGTGTCCGGGCCCCGGGCCCCGGGCCCCGTGCCCCGTGCCCCGGGCAGCGGACAGCGGGCGCGGCCGTCGGGTCGGACCAGGGAGTGGATGCCGACAGCGGACGCCGGTGGGTGGAGCGGGATGGGGTCCGGGTGCGTCGGTGGCCCGGGGCTCCGGACGAGGGCGGCCCCTGCGCGCGGAGCACCTCCGCCGAGGGCGGAATCCGGGGGTACCGCTGGCGCCGGCGCCACGGACATGACAGATTTGACGTGAATGACCAGCAACCCCACGGAGGAGACATGGCCAACCCGGTGTTCGACCGTCTGCAATCGGAGTGGAAGGAGACCACCCCGGCGGGCTATCCGACGATGCCCGGGTACCAGGCCGGATCCGCGGGTGGAGGCGCATCGACCACCAACCCCTACGCAGCCGCCGGCGCTGCCCAGGCCTCACAGCGTGGCCAGGTCCCGACCTTCGACCAGCGAGCCCTCGACGAGGCCGAGCAGGCCTACGCCGGTCCGTCCGCAGATGCGGTGGACCGCGGTCGGATGACCTATGACGACGTCGTCGTCAAGACGGCCCTGCTCTTCGCCGTGCTCGTGGTGGCCGCCGCCGGGACCTGGATGGTCACCGTCGCCAACCCGGGTCTCGGTGCGCTCCTCATGAGCGCCGGTGTGCTGGTGGGCTTCGTGCTCGCCATGGTCAACATCTTCTCGAAGACCATCCGCCCCGCCCTGATCCTCGCCTACGCGGTGGCCCAGGGCCTCGCGATGGGTGGACTGTCCGCGGTCATGGAGGCCCAGTACGACGGCATCGTCGCCCAGGCCGTCGTGGCGACCGCCTCGGTCTTCCTCGTCACCCTGGTCCTCTTCGCCTCGGGCCGGGTCCGCAACTCCCCCAAGCTCGCCCGCTTCACCCTGATCGCCCTCATCGGGATCCTGCTGTACAGCGTCCTGAACTGGGTGCTCACCCTCACCGGCGCCTTCTCGACCGCGGGCGGGATGAACGACGCCACCCTGTTCGGGCTCTCGCTCGGAACGGCTGTGGGTCTGCTGGCCGTCCTGATCGGCGCGGCCTGCCTGATCCAGGACTTCGACCAGGCCAAGGTGGGTGTGGCGATGGGCGCTCCCGCGAAGTTCGCGTGGTCCTGCGCCTTCGGGCTCATGGTCACCCTGGTGTGGATGTACGTCGAGATCCTCCAGCTGCTGGCCCGCATGCGGAACTGAGCGGACCCCGTTCCCGACGTCCGTCCCCCGACCCGACCCGCCTTCCCTTCCAGGAGATCCCATGGAGAACATCACCGTCACCGGCGACTTCGGTCGCAAGCCCGCCCTCGAGTTCACGGGCTCCGGCCCCTCGGAGGACCTCCTCGTCGAGGTCCTGCACGAGGGCGACGGCCCGGAGGTCGAGCCCGGCGACCAGATCCAGTGCCACTACCTGGGTCAGGTCTGGGGAGGTGACGTCTTCGACAACTCCTACGACCGGGGCCAGGCACTCGCCTTCCAGATCGGCGTCGGGATGGTGATCCGCGGATGGGATGACGGGCTGGTGGGCCAGAAGGTCGGTTCCCGTGTGCTCCTGTCGATCCCGTCGGAGTACGGCTACGGGGACCGCGGCGTCCCCCAGGCCGGCATCGGCGGGGGAGACACTCTGGTGTTCGTCACCGACATCCTCGGGGCGCACTGACTCCCATCACCCCCCCCGCGAAGTCCGTCCCTTTCCGGG
Source organism: Actinomyces polynesiensis (assembly GCF_000820725.1). GTDB lineage: Bacteria > Actinomycetota > Actinomycetes > Actinomycetales > Actinomycetaceae > Pauljensenia > Pauljensenia polynesiensis. The sequence goes on from NZ_CCXH01000223.1 coordinate 5,747, forward strand.
GTCGAGGTCCGTCCTTCCGCTCTCAGCACGTGCGGAGGGGCGGACTTCCTCGTGTCCGGAGCGGACCTCAGTGGGAGAACAGAGCGGACCTCAGTGTGGGAACAGAGCGGACTTCGGCACCGGTCAGGCGGGGGTGTGGGGCAGGACGGGGCAGGCGATCCCGGTGCGGGTGTGGCACTGGTACCCGTCCGGGTGCTTCCACAGGTAGCCCTGGTGGTAGTCCTCCGCCTGCCAGAACGGGCCGGCCTCCTCCGCGGGTGCGATCTCGGTGGTGACGGGACCGAAGCCGCGCGCGGCGATCGCGGCGGCGTAGGCGTCCCGGGTGGCCAGGGCGGTCGTCAACTGTCCCGGGGTCGTCGTCCAGATGGCGCTGCGGTACTGGCTCCCCACGTCGTTGCCCTGCCGGTCGCCCTGGGTCGGGTCGTGGATCTCGAAGAAGACCGAGATGATGTGGGCCGCGTCCGTGCGTGAGGTGTCGTAGACGACGCGCACGGTCTCGGCGTGGCCCGTGGCGCCGGTGCAGACCTGCTCGTAGGTGGGATGGGGGGTGGTGCCGCCCATGTACCCCACCGCTGTCGCGAGGACGCCCTCGGTCTCCCAGAAGACCTTCTCGACGCCCCAGAAGCACCCGGCCGCGAGGAAGATGACCTCCCGGCCCTCTCCGGCGGGCAGGTCGAGCGGGGTGCCCAGGACCACGTGACGTCCGGGCTCGGGCTCCGCGGGGTGGATGGCATCGTGGAAGGTGAACATGGCGGTCCTCCGAAAGGTCGACTGGCCCCATTGCAGCACGTGGGTCACGCGACCGCATCCGCTCCCCGGCGACCCGAGGCGTGGCCGTCCACTGCGGGCGCCCGGACCGGGAGACCGCGGGGGACGTCCCCCGGGCGTGCCTGTACCCTTCCCACAGATGCCCACAGGGAGGAATGTCCGATGAGTCCACGTGTGCCCACCGGGGGGAGGGGCCGCTTCGGCGCGCTCTTCGACCGGCTCTCGGCCCAGCGCGGCGAGGTCAACGACGACTTCTCCGCCGAGGAGGCTGTGAAGTTCCACGACCAGAGCCCCCTGCGCGCGCACGCTGACGCCGCGTCCGCGGTCTCGTGGCCCCTGCGCGTGGCCTCGGCCTGGTCGTGGCGCGCCCTGCTGGTGGCGGCCGCCACTGCGGCCGGCGTCTGGATCGCGATGGAACTC
>NZ_CCXH01000224.1 GCF_000820725.1 Actinomyces polynesiensis
CGGTGCTCCTGGAGCCGCTGGTGGCCTTCCTGGTGCGCCGCGTGCACCTGTCGCGCACGGCCGCGGCGGCGGTCGGTCTCCTGATCGCCCTCGTCCTCGTCGTCACCCTCGTCTCCCAGGCCGCCACCCAGCTGTTCCGTCAGTTCCCGGGCCTGCTCGCGAAGGCCACCGACGGCCTGGAACAGACCTTCACGTGGTTCAAGACGGGACCTCTCGCACTGGACGAGTCGACCGTGGACCGCGCCCTGGACAGCCTCCAGGACGAGATCACGAAGTTCCTCCAGACGAACTCCTCCGTGCTCGCCTCGGGTGCGTTGAGCGTGACCTCGTCCCTGATCTCGATCCTCACGGGGTCGCTGATCATGCTCTTCTGCCTCTTCTTCTTCCTCAAGGAGGGCAGGCGCATCTGGCTGTGGGTGGTGCGCCTCATGCCAGCCCCCGCCCGCACCCCCGTCCACGAGTCCGCGATCCGCGGGTGGGTGACGCTGGGCAGCTACGTGCGCACGCAGATCAAGGTGGCGGCCATCGACGCGACCGGGATCGGCCTGGGCGCCTTCATCCTGGGTGTCCCCATGGCCCTGCCGATCACAATCCTCGTCTTCTTCGGTTCCTTCATCCCCATCGTCGGCGCCTTCGTGTCGGGGACGGTGGCGGTGCTGGTGGCGCTGGTGGACCAGGGGCTGACCAAGGGCATCATCATGCTGGTCATCATCCTGGCCGTCCAGCAGCTCGAGGGGAACGTGCTCCAGCCCTGGCTGATGTCCAACGCGGTCTCCCTGCACCCCGTCGCGGTGCTCCTCGTGGTGGCGGGTGCCGGCTCGGTCGCCGGGATCGCGGGTGCCGTGTTCGGCGTGCCGATCGCCGCTTTCCTCAATGCGACCTTCCTCTACCTCCACGGCTACGACGGTCTGCCACAGCTGGCCACCAAGGCGGACCGACCCGGTGGACCACCCGGGATGCTCGAGTCCATGGTCGCCGCCTCCTACACCGTCCCCGCGGCGCCCGAGGGCGAGGGAGGGTCCGGCGTCGTGGGCTCGGGTCCCGCCGGCCCCGCCACGGTCGCCTCCGCCGCGACCACCGTGTCGGAGGGACCGCAGGACGCGGTGTCCTCCTCAGCGCAGGCGGCGACGCGCGGCCGTCCCGCGCCGGCGCTGGGGAGTCCCACGGTCCCGGGTTCCGTTCCTCCGGGACCGGCGCACGAGGGCGGGGCCGTGAGTGGCTCGGACCTGACCCCCGGCGAGGGGGCGTCCCCCGACGACAGCTCCCACTCCGGGTCCGAGGAGGGCTGACACCGGGTCGTCGCCGATCGGGGGAGTGGAGGAGGAGGGGTGGTGCCGATCTCGGCACCACCCCTCCTCCACACCCGTGACGAGCGGGTCCTGCCTGACGCTCAGGCTCCGTAGGGCACGCAGTCGAGGATCTCGACCTCGATGGTGCGTCCGTTCGGTGCGACGTAGCTGAGGGTGTCCCCGATCTTGGCGCCGTTGACCGCTGCGCCCAGGGGGGCGCCCACGGAGAAGACCTGCACGCCCAGATCACCGCCCGCGTCGCGCGACCCGAGGAGGAACTTCTGCTCCCTGCCTGCCACGAGGGCCGTGACGACCATCCCCGGCTCGACCACGCCGTCGTTGGCGGGGGTCTCACCGACCTCGGACGTCTTGAGCAGCTCCTCGAGGGCGAGGATGCGGGTCTCGTTCATCGACTGCTCGTTGCGCGCGGCGTGGTAGCCGCCGTTCTCACGGAGGTCCCCCTCCTGACGGGCCGCATCGATGAGGTGCGCGATCTCGGGGCGGCGCTTCGTGGTGCGTTCCTCCAGCTCGGCCGAGAGCGCGTCGTACTGCGCCTGGGTCAGCCACTTGGTATCCGCCATGTGTACCTCCAAAAAAGTGACCGGCACCGAGACGGTGCCGGCGTGATGATGTCGGACCAGTCTACCAAGGTCCGGGTGTGGATGGCCGGGTGTGGACAGGGAGTTCCCCGCCTGCCCGGGACACCCGGGGCGCTCGTCGGCGCGTCCTCGCGCGACGGCGGGCCCGCGCCACCACGGGTGGGACCGACGCGGTGCGCCCTCGTCGCGGGTTCGGGCCCACCCGGTTGCGCCGGTCGGGGGCCCGGTGACCGCCGCAGGAGCGGGCCCCCGACGGGGTCGCCGGGATCCCCTCAGCCGAGGACTGCCAGGAAGACCGCCACGCAGTGGCAGGCCCAGGCCAGGACCGTGCACAGGTGGAAGATCTCGTGGAAGCCGAACCAGGTGGGGGAGGGGTTGGGGCTGCGCCGTGCGTAGACCACGGCACCCGCGGTGTAGAGCACCCCACCGGCGACGATCAGCCAGACGATGGCAGGCCCACCCGCGGTCCACAACTGGGGCAGGTACCAGACGGCCACCCATCCGAGGATGACGTAGACCAGTGTCGAGAGCCATCTCGGCGCGGTGGGCCAGAAGAGGTTGAGCAGGATGCCCGCGACCGCGCCGGTCCAGACCGTCACCAGCAGGTTGCGCTGGTAGGGCTCGCCCAGCAGCGCGACGGCGAGGGGGGTGTAGGTGCCGGCGATGAGCAGGAAGATGTTGCAGTGGTCGAGCCTGCGCCACATGTGCTCCCACCGCGGTGCCCAGTAGAAGCGGTGGTAGATCGCCGAGACGCCGAAGAGGATCAGGGAGGCGGCGAGGTACACGGCCGACGCCCACTTGGTGGAGGTGGTCGGGGCGAGGACGAGGAGCACGATCGAGGCGGCCAAGGACAGGGGCGCGGCGACGGTGTGCAACCATCCGCGCATGTGGGGCTTGACGGCCACGGGCTGGTCTGGGACCCAGTTGACGGGCTTCAGGGATGCGATCTTCACGCGGACCTCCTGTTCGGACTCATCGGACAACTTCCTTACGATACCGTAGGTTACTCCACCGTATTGTCGTGTCAAGACCGTGGGTCCGCTCCGACAGGTGAACGGGACGGCTACCCTTGGCACCAGTGATGGCGCACCCCCGGCTGAGGTCCGGGACGGGCCGACGGCGTGAAGGGGAGGACTCGGATGGCTCACTGGAACCTCCTCTACGACCTCTACGAGAGGCGCGTGCGCGCCGAGCTCCCCGACGGTGCGATCCCGCGTCACGTGGGCGTGATCCTCGACGGGAACAGGCGCTGGGCACGGTCGATCGGGACCACCACCTCCCACGGGCACCGCGCGGGCGCGGGGAAGATCGCGGAGTTCCTGGAGTGGGCGGAGGAGGTCGGGGTCGAGATCGTCACCCTGTGGATGCTCTCCACCGACAACCTGGACCGGGACACCGACGAGCTCGAGGAGCTCTTCGCGATCATCGTGGCAGCGGTGCGGTCCCTGGCTGACCAGGGACGGTGGCGGCTGAGGATCGTGGGTGACCTCAGCCTCCTGCCCGAGGACGTGACCCGCGACCTGCTGCAGGCCCAGGAGGACACCTCCGGCGTCGAGGGCATGGTGGTCAACATCGCCGTCGGGTACGGGGGCCGCCACGAGATCGCCGACGCCGTGCGCTCGCTGTTGCGGGAGGCCGCCGCCCGGGGACGCACCCTGGAGGAGGTGGCGGGGTCGCTGACGGACGCCGACATCACGGACCACCTCTACACGAAGGGCCAGCCCGACCCGGACCTGGTCATCCGGACCTCCGGGGAGCAGCGGCTCTCGGGCTTCATGATCTGGCAGTCGGTGCACACCGAGTTCTACTTCTGTGAGGCCTACTGGCCCGACTTCCGCCGGGTGGACTTCCTGCGTGCCCTGCGCAGCTACGCCCAGCGCGAGCGGCGCATGGGTCGCTGAGCGCCGGGAGCCGCCGGCACCGGGGAACCCACGGACGAAGACGGGCTGGCGACGACGAGGAGCCGCCGCCCGGACCACCCGGTCAGCGGCTCCTCCGGTACAGGCCGCCGTTGCCGGGCACCGGGTGCCCGACGCAGCGACCGCCCCCTCACATGATGCCGGCGAGCTCCGAGAGCCACGGCGGGTTGGCCCCCGCGCGGGAGACCGTGATGTCGGAGATGTGGGAGGCACGGTCCAGGATCGAGGCGACCTTGGCCTCGTCGAGCGTGCGCAGCGCCGGGCGGGACATCGCCCCGACCAGGCCCAGGGACCACAGGGCGTCGATGATGCCACCCATGAAGGAGTCACCCGCACCGACGGAGTCGATGACCCTGACGTCGGCGGGGACGGCGGAGCGACGGATCCCGGTGCTGGTGTGGACGAGCCCGCCCTCCTTGCCGCGCGTGACGATCACCATCGCGGGACCCATCGTCAACCAGTCACGCATGACGTCCTCGACCGCGCGACCACCGGTCAGCCAGTCGATGTCCTCGTCGGAGACCTTGACGACGTCGGAGACGGCGACGAACTTGTTGACGACCTCCAGTGACTTCACGGGGTCACCCATGATGGCGGGCCGGGCGTTGGGGTCGTAGGTGATGATCGCGTGCTGGCGGGCCGCGACGAGGGCGTCGAGCACGACGGGGCCACCGGGTTCGATGACTGCGGCGATGGAGCCGGCGTGGACGACGCGGGCGGTCTTGGCGACGTGGATCGGCGGGGTCGGCGCCCACTCCAGGTCGAAGGTGTAGCTCGCCTTGCCCGAGTCGTCCAGGGTGGCGGTGGCGGTGGGCGTGTGCGTCGCACCGTAGGACTCCGGGGTGATGAGGACGTGGGAGGCGCCGAAGTGCTCCGTGAGGGCCCGGCCGCGCGCATCGTCGGCGATCCAGGTCTGGAGTGCCACGTTGCGCCCCAGCCGTCCCAGCGTCATGGCGACATTGGCCGGTGACCCACCGGGGATCTCGGTGGCGGCGGCGGGGTTCGATGCCGGGGTGACGATGTCCATGAGGGCCTCGCCGATGGCGAGGACATGGGGGTCGGTGGCGAGGTCCATGGGTGGCTTCCTGTTCGACGCTGCGGTTGCTGGTGGTGGGTGACCACCTCGGTGCGGTCACCCGACCACCCAGCCTAGTCGCCGCCGACGGGCCGGAATGGGGCATTGGACCCGCTGGGACGGCCGGTGGACGGGGAGTGCACCGGAGGGCCCCGGTGCTGTCGGGGAACCGTGTGCCGTCCACCACGGCGGACGGCCGGT
>NZ_CCXH01000225.1 GCF_000820725.1 Actinomyces polynesiensis
GGAACCGTGTGCCGTCCACCACGGCGGACGGCCGGTCTGCGGGCTGTCCGTGGAGCGGTCCGCGGGTCAGCCCTCAGCGTCCCCCGACACCACGTGGTCCGGCGTGGCCTGCTGGGTGGTGCGGTCCAGGCGGGTCTGGGCGTCCTCGAGGACGGAGCGGCAACGGGCCGCGAGGGCCTCACCGCGTTCCCACAGCGAGAGCGTGGCCTCCAGCGGCGCGCGCCCGCTCTCGAGCCGGGCGACGATGTCCACCAACTCGTCACGGGCCTGCTCGTAGCCGAGCGAGGAGGGGTCCGGCAGGGTCTGGGGGTGGTCGGCGTCGGTCATCGGGTCTCTCCTGGTGCGGGGGCGGGCTGGGGTGAAGGGGGGTTGTCCGGGGCGGGGGTCGTCCCGAACACCTGGGCGACGAGTCGGCCGTGGGCGAGGATGCCCTCGAGCAGGTCGCCCTTGCGGACATCGGCCGAAGAGCGCACGAGGGCCCCCGACGGTGTGCGGAGCATGGCGTAGCCGCGCTCGAGGGTCGCCTGGGGGGAGATGGCGGTGAGGGTCGCCTGGGCGCGGGCCAGGTCCGTGCGTTCCTCCCCCAGGCGGCGGGTCAGGGCCTGCCCGAGTCGCATGGCCAGGGAGTCCACGACCGCGCGGTGCTGGTCGATGACGGCCGTCGGTCGCTGGAGGACGGGGCGGCCCTCCAGCAGGGCGAGCTGGGACCGTTCCGTCATGAGCCGGTTGCCCACGGCCGCGCGCATGCGGGACACCGCGTGCGCCAGGCCCTCCGTCTCTCGCGCCCGGTCGGGCACGATGCGGCGGGCTGCATCGGTGGGGGTCGAGGCGCGGTAGTCGGCGACGAGGTCGAGCAGGGGGGCGTCGCCCTCGTGCCCGATGGCGGAGACGAGCGGGGTGCGCACGGCGGCCGCGGCGCGCACGAGCGTCTCCTCGGAGAAGGGGAGGAGGTCCTCCACGGATCCGCCCCCGCGCGCGACGACGATGACGTCGACCTCGGGCAGGGAGTCCAGGTCCACGAGGGCGGCGCTGACCTCCCGCACCGCGTACTGGCCCTGGACCGCGACCTCGCGGACCTCGAAGCGGATGCCGGGCCACCGGGCGGAGGCGTTGACGATGACGTCGTCCTTGGCCTTCGCGTTGCGTCCGCACACCAGGCCCACCACGCGGGGCAGGAAGGGGAGCGCAACCTTGCGGTCGGCGGAGAAGAGGCCCTCGGCGTCCAGGGTGCGTCGCAGCTGCTCGATGCGCGCGAGCAGGTCGCCGAGCCCCTGGAGGTGGACCTCGGCGGCGCGCAGGTTCAGGGTGCCGCGCCTCTCCCAGAAGACGGGTTTGACCCGGGTGACCACGCGGGCGCCCTCGTCGAAGCCGGGGCCGGCGTGGTCGAGGACGTCGGGGAAGGCCGTGATGGTCATCGAGGTGTCGGTCTCCACGTCGCGGAGCACGAAGAAGGCCATGCGGGTACCGGGGCGGGGTTTGTACTCCACGACCTGGCCCTCCACCCACAGGGCGGACATGCGGTCGACGTAGATCCTGATGTTCTCCGTCAGGCGACGCAGGGGCCACGGGTTGTCCCGGGTGGTGTCCGCGGCCTTCGCGGCCGGTGGCGGGGAGGCGGGCCGGCCCTGCGCCGGGTCCGGGCGCTGGTCGGGGGTCAGGGGTGCGGGCACCCCCTCAGGATGCCACCCCCGGCTGGTGCCGTCACCCCGGGGCGTGGCCTTCCCCACGCGCCCGGAGGCCGCCACCCGGATAGATTGGTCGCATGACGATCCAGATCCAGCCGGTCCCCGGGGTGTCTCCGGACACCGCTCCGCAGGACACCGCTGCGGCCGACGGCCCGTCGGCGGCCGCGACCACGGACACGACCAGTGGGGCCACCGCGTCGCGGACGGGTGGCACCGTGTTGCTGGCGGCCCCACGCGGGTACTGCGCAGGTGTCGACCGAGCGGTCGACGTGGTGGAGAAGACCCTCGACCTGTACGGGCCCCCTGTGTACGTGCGCAAGGAGATCGTCCACAACAAGTACGTCGTGGAAACCCTCACCCGCCGTGGCGCGGTCTTCGTGCAGGACACCGACGAGGTGCCCGAGGGTGCGCGCGTGGTGTTCTCCGCCCACGGCGTGTCCCCCCAGGTGCGCGCCGCGGCTGACGCCCGCCACCTCGCCACCATCGACGCGACCTGCCCCCTGGTCACGAAGGTCCACCGTGAGGCCGTCCGCTTCGCGAAGGACGACTACGACATCATCCTCGTCGGCCACGAGGGCCACGAGGAGGTCGAGGGCACGTTCGGGGAGGCCCCCGCCCACATCCAGGTCGTCGGGTCCCCCGACGAGGTCGCCGACGTCGTCGTGCGCGACCCCTCGCGCGTCGTGTGGATCTCCCAGACCACCCTGTCCGTGGACGAGACGCGTGAGACGGTGGACCGCCTGCGTGAGCGCTTCCCGCAGCTCATCGACCCGCCCTCGGACGACATCTGCTACGCCACCCAGAACCGTCAGGTCTCCGTGAAGACGATCGCGCCACGTGTGGACGTGATGGTCGTGGTCGGCTCGGCCAACTCCTCGAACTCCGTGCGCCTCGTGGAGGTCGCCCTGGAGGCCGGGGCCGGGGCCGCCCACCGCATCGACAAGGCCGACGAACTCGACCCCGCCTGGTTCGCGGGCGCCTCCACGGTGGGACTCACCTCGGGGGCGTCGGTGCCGGAGATCCTCGTGCGTGAGGTCATCGACTGGTTGGGTGAGCACGGCTTCCCCACGGTCGAGGAGGTCCGCACCGAGACCGAGACGATCACCTTCGCGCTGCCGCGCAACCTCCGCTCCGAGCTCACCGCCGGCGGCCTGGCCGATCCCCGGCCCCACGCCCCCCGCCGCGTGAACCCCGACCACACGAGCTGAGGACCCACGCCCCCACCCGGCTGCACGCGGCGGACGCGGAGTCCGCTGCCGGGCAAGGGGCGCGACCGTCGTCCGGGGCACCGGCGGCACCGGTGGGTGGGCCCGGCGGGCGCGCGAGCGAGGGGAGCGGAGCACAGGAGCCCCGCAGGAGCACGGACACCGGACCACGGGGGTCCGGACGCCCCGGACCCGACAAGAGGTGATGCGGAGGTGGACGGGTGGCACTGATCTCGTCGGCACCGGTGTGGGGCCTTGCGGTGCTCACCGTGGTGCTCGGCCTGGTGGCCGCACGACACCTCGGCCGTGGCGGGGGAGCGTTGCGCCGGGTCACCTCGGCCCTGCTCGTCGTCCTGACGGCCGCCCTGCTGTCGGGGACTCTGGCTGCCTCCGCCAATGTCCACATGGGCTGGTTCAGGACGGGCGGTGACCTGTGGCGGGCGGTGACGGGGCACGGCGCACCGCTCGACGACTCGCTCCCCGTCGAACCACTGCCGGCGCCGGGTGAGGGCCACACCGCAGGGACCTCGGACGCCCCCGACGCCTCCCTGCCGCAGTCGCTGTCCGGACACCCCGGCTCGCCCGCGTGGACGACCTCCTTCGCATGGGACTCCAGGCAGCGGGCCTGGACGGCAAAGGTCCGTGGCCCGGCCTCCGGCCTCGACCGCGAGGTGACGGTGTGGACGCCACCGGGGTACTCGCCGACGTCCCGGACCACCTACGACGTGGTCGTCTTCCTGCACGGATTCCCCGGGTCCAACGTCGGGGTGACCAGGTCCCTGGACGTCGGGGCCACCATCGACGGTCTCATGGCCCACGGTGAGCTGCGGCCCACGATCCTCGTCGTCGCGGACCTCTCGATGGGCGGGCTCCCCCCGGACTGCGTGGACGTCCGGGGCCGTGCGGCAGTGGAGACCTTCCTCACCCAGGACCTCGTCCAGTCGGTCCGCACCAACTTCCCCAATGTCTCCGGCCGGCGCAGCGGCTGGCTGATCGGAGGGATCTCCGCGGGCGCCTACTGCGCCTCGGTCCTCTACCTGCGCCACCAGGACCAGTTCTGGGGCGCGGTGGCGATGTCGGGGTACGACACCCCGGAACTCGGCGTGCTCTCCCACGCGGACCGGTCTGTGAGGGAGGCGTTCACCGTCTCGCACATGCTCGCCTCCACGGACCGCTCGAGCGCCCGCATGTGGCTGTCGGGGACACCCAATGACGGCGACGCCATGGACCTGCTCGAACGCGCCACCCGCGCCGCACGCCCCGGCGACGACATCACCGTCCACGTGGACCTCACCGGTGGGCACTCGTGGAGGACGTGGGCGGGTCAGTTCCCCCTGGCGCTGCGCTGGTGGACGCAGGGGGTCGCCGACGAGGGCGCCTCGGGTCCACGCTCCGCTGTCACGCAGCCGTTCACCGCCCCGCCCTCGTCCCAGGAGTCGACCTGGCTCACCCGGACCATGGGGTTGGCCGGGTGGGGGACGCTGTGGGCGTCCGTCCTGGTGTCCGTCGGCCTCCTCGGGGCGGTGGTCCTGCTGGCGCCCCGTACGGCGTGGACGGGTCGGGCACGGCTGTGGGGCCACCTGGTGCGCCTGGTGGGGGTGGGCGTGGTGTCAGCCGCCCTGTGCCTGTGCGTGATCATCGTCGTCAACCGCTCCCAGGGGTTCTTCTCGTCGTGGGGGGACCTCCTCGACAACTGGAGCATGTTCTTCTGAGACCGGGGGGAGGGGGTGGGTCCGCCCCCGTCGACGAGGGCGGCTGCCGCGACCCTGCCCACGGGGTGGCACCTGGCCCGCCTACAATGGCCGGGTGTCTCTCACCATCGGAATCGCCGGGCTGCCCAATGTCGGCAAGTCGACCCTGTTCAACGCGCTGACGCGGGCCACCGTGCTCGCCGCGAACTACCCCTTCGCCACGATCGAGCCCAATGTGGGGATCGTGCCCCTGCCGGACCCCCGGCTCGACGTGCTGGCGAAGATGTTCGACTCCGAGAGGGTCGTGCCCGCCACCGTCTCCTTCGTGGACATCGCAGGGATCGTGCGCGGAGCCTCCGAGGGTGAGGGTCTGGGCAACCAGTTCCTGGCCAACATCCGGGAGGCCGACGCCATCTGCCAGGTGACCGTGCCTTCCAGGACCCCGACGTGGTCCACGTGGACGGCAAGGTGGATCCCGCCAGCGACATCGAGACCATCACCACCGAGTTGGCGCTGGCCGACATCCAGACCCTGGAGAAGCAGATCCCGCGCCTGGAGAAGGAGGTGCGCGGGAAGAAGACCGAGGCCGTCGTCCTGGAGACCGCGCGTGCCGCGCTGGCCCTCCTGGAGCAGGGCAAGGTCCTCTCCGGACCGGAGGGCGCGAAGCTGGACCAGGACGCGCTGCGTTCCTTCCAGCTCATGACGTCGAAGCCCTTCATCTACGTCTTCAACATGGACGAGGCGGGGATGGCGGACGAGGCCCTGCAGGCACAGCTGCGTGAGCTCGTGGCGCCGGCCGAGGCGATCTTCCTCGACGCGGAGTTCGAGGCGGAACTGGTGGAGCTGGATCCCGAGGACGCCCAGGAGATGCTCGAGGACTCCGGTCAGAGCGAGTCGGGCATGGACAAGCTGGCGCGCGTGGGATTCGAGACCCTGGGCCTGCAGACCTTCCTCACGGCCGGGCCGAAGGAGTCGCGCGCCTGGACCATCCACCGCGGCGACACCGCCCCCGAGGCCGCCGGCGTCATCCACACCGACTTCCAGAAGGGCTTCATCAAGGCCGAGATCGTCAGCTACGACGACCTGGTCGAGTACGGGACCATGGCCGAGGCCCGAGCCCACGGCCGCGTGCGCATGGAGGGCAAGGACTACGTGATGCAGGACGGGGACATCGTCGAGTTCCGCTTCAACGT
>NZ_CCXH01000226.1 GCF_000820725.1 Actinomyces polynesiensis
TAGTCGGGGCGTTCCTGCACATGCTGCTGTCTGATCGGTGGAGATCCTGCCGACTGACTGATGAGATCCCTGCTTCTTGTATGAATGACTCGCCGTGCGGCGTCCTCAGGCGATGATGGCGTGGCTCCGCGCGTACGCCGCGGCGACGTCGAGCACAGCGAGCTACTCACGGATTCCCGACGCGGCCACCCCGGCGCTGGCGGCGCGTCTGCTCGGTCTTCGCGCCTCTCGTCCCTGCCTGACGGGGAGGGAGAGGTCTTGGACTCGCGTTCCGGCAGCATGCTGGGCGCCCTGTTCGGGTCGCCGGTGACGCTGTGCGTGCGCGTGTCGACCCAGGCTGCGGAGTGCGGGGTCCACCACTTGCGTACCCGCAATGGCGACCACGAGGTGGATCTCGTGGTCGAACGTGGCGACGTCCGTGTGCTCGCTGTGGAGGTGAGGCTGGCTTCGTCGATCGATGATCGGGACGTGAAGCATCTGCATCGGCTGGGTGCGGAGTTCGGTGCAGGTCTCCTCGACGGGATTGTCGTCACGACCGGGCCATTCGCCTGTCGGCGTCCGGATGGCATCGGTGTCGTCCCGCTTGCGCTGCTCGGCCCGTGACCCGGGGACTGTCGTGATGTCGGGCATCATGAATCGGGTCGCTCATGTCAGCTCACGTCGTTGGCCGGCCCTCACTGCACGTCGTTGCGTCGGCGGAGCTCGGGATGGACCCGTTGTCACACCACGAACTGCAGGGTCAGGCGTCGCCCTCGTGCGACAGGATCGCTGCGGGCACGCCTCCGGAGGCCGCATGACCGGGGAACCGTCTGCCAGGGTGCGTCGGCGGTGCGAGACCGATGCGGGTGAGGTGCTCGCGGCGTTCCAGTCCGACGCCGACATGGCGCGGCAAGGTGATGTCCTGACCCTCGCGGTAGCGGAGGCGTATGTCTCGGGCCCCTGGATCCCGACTCGGCACATGAGGCGTGGGTCGTCACCGACGGTGGCACGTTGGTCGGCCTCGTCTGTGTGACCGTCGATGAGGCCAACCGGAGCGGCTGGTTCTGGTACTGGATGACGGATACCGTGCGGGGACGTGGCCGGACCAGCTGTGCCGCGGCGACCCTGGCCGAGCGGGCATTGACTGGGCGTGGGTCGGAGCGCCTCGAGCTCGGACACCGCGTCAACAACCCCGCATCCGGCGCCGTCGCCAGGCGTGCGGGGTTCATCCAGGAGGGGACCGAGCGCGAGGAGTTCCTCGTCGACGGACACCGGATCGATGTCGACACCCACGGTCGGCTGCGTGCCGACCCGCCGCCGACCTTCGACCCCCTTCCGATGGACCCCGTGCCGCCGACCGTGCCGGGTCGGAACTGCGGGCGCGCGGAGCGTTGACGTCGAGCCGGACAGGGTGCCTCGATGAGCGTTGTCAGCGATCCCACGGGCTGATGGTGGCAGCCTCCGGGTACGTGACGGGCGACCACAGTGTGCGGCACACGGTGTTGCGCGTTCCTACTGGATCCTCCGTAGGATTGCGCCGTGACGACCCCTCATCGATGACTACCTCGCCGGTCTCGGCGAGGCGGACCGGGAGGCACTCGAGCGTTTGCGCTCCACGATCCTCGAGGTGATCCCTGGAGCCGTGCAGCGCCTCGCCTACAACCTGCCCGCCTTCAGGGTCGAAGGAAAGGTCCTGGCAGGATTCGCCGCCTACAAGGACCACCTCAGCTACTTCCCCCACTCGGGAACGGTGCTCGCCGGAGTCGAACCCCGCCTCCTCGATGGCCTCGACCACTCCTCGAAAGGGACCCTCCGGTTCAGGGCCGACACTTCGCTGGCCCCGGAACTGGAGGGGGCACTGATCAGGGCCAAGGCGCGGGAGGTCGACCTCGACCTGGACGCCCCGACGAGCTGACGTCCCGGTTCGCAAGGATGCCGATGGAGAGGGAGGCGCCGAACATGGCCTACCACGAGCCGCGACCCGGAAACCGAGCCGCGCCGGTCACAGGACCCCTCGTCGCGTGAGCGCCCGCGCCGACAGGACGAAGCACCTGCTCTCCATGCGGGGATGGGACAGGGCTGGACTCAGCGCCCTCTTCGAGCTCGCACATGCGTACGAGGCGGGTGTCGGTCCGCGTTTCGACGGTGTGGCGGCCATGTTCTTCCCACCGTCGAGCCTGCGTACTCGCGTCTCGTTCGAACGGGGCGCTGCCGAGATCGGACTCCAGCCGATCACCCTCCCGCCGGAGACCCTGGACAAGGATGAAGACCTTGCTGATGTTGCCGGATACCTCTCCCAGTGGGCTGATCTCGTCGTCGTCCGGCATCCGGAGATGGGCGTGTTGGAGCGACTGGCGGCGACGGGCGCCCTACCGGTCATCAACGCGATGACCAGCGTGAATCATCCCTGCGAGGTCCTGGCCGACCTCTACGCGCTCTCGCGCAATGCTGACATCACGCAGCTGCGTTACCTGTTCATCGGAGCGGATGGCAACATCGCCCGGGCGTGGTGGGAGGCGGCCCAGGTCTTCGGCGTCGACATCCGGCAGAGCTGCCCCTCTGGGCTCCGGGTCGCCGGAATGCCGTGGGAGGAGGATCCACGCCACGCGATCGCGACCGCTGATGTCGTGCTCACTGATGGTCCGGGGCACCATGGCGAACTCCTCGCCCCCTGTCGTGTGATCGCTGAACTGCTGGATCTTGCTCCATCCGGTGTTCGATTCGCTCCGTGCCCACCCTTTGTCCGAGGTCGTGAAGTCAGCGCGGACGCGATCACGCATGGGGCCTTCGTCGATATGAGTTCAAACGAGGACTGAAACCGGTGCAGCAGGCGGTGATGGCGCGGGCACTGTTGTCGTGAGAGGTTGGCCGGTGTCGGAACATGGTGGGATTCCGGTTCGACGTGTGGCGCACGGTCGCAGGTGCGATGGATGCGGACGCTGAGCCCTGGGCCGTCACATGACGAGGCTCCGACGAGTGACCGTCAGACCTTGCAGGGGTCGACGTCCCAGACGCGGACCCTCGACCGCGATCCGGACGCCCTTCTCCGAGGTACGGCTGTCACATCGATCGACGGCGCCAAAGGCGTGGACGAGACTGATACCGTAACTCGTCGAGCAAGACAGGCGTGGTCCCCGGACGACGCTGGCCAGCGGGGGCATCTCCGTCTGATCTCTCCTTGGACACCATCGCTCCGAACGGCTCCAACCTCTTCGACCAGTGGCAGCAGCTACCCCAATGATGGGACATCAGCGCAGGTCAGTGGGTGATCCTCCAACGACGTGCAGCCACCCTCGTTGAAAGCGTGTGTTGAGACCCGCGACCGGCGCACCACTCACCTGCCGACGCAACGACTGGCGTGCCGAGTATCGTGCGTGGAGGTCGAGGCGATCACGCTGCAGGAGGAGTGAGGGGTGTCGGTCCCGTATCAGCTGTCCCTCCGGATTCCGGAGCGTGCCGAGTTCGCCACGCGTCAGGCATGGCTGGCAGATCCCGACTTCATGTCCTACAACGCTGGCTGGAGCATTGACTTCCCGGGCTATGACGTCGGGACGGGTTGTGTTGACTGGCCCGAGTCGCAGTGGGACGCATTCGAGGAGCGTCTGCGTCGCCCACAGGACGAGCAGGGCTACCACTTCGTCATCGACCTCCTCACGGGAGCAACTCTGGGGCACGTCCACTACACGGTCGACGGCGGCACCGCGTCGATCGGCTTCAACGTCTTCACCTCACCTCGGGGACAGGGGTTGGGATCGGAGTTCCTGGAGCTCCTGCTCGAGCGAATCCGTGAGGTGACCGAGGCCACCGAGGTGGTCAACGATTTCGAGGACGAACGCGTGGCTGCGGTCAAGGTGCACAAGGCGGCAGGCTTTCGACCCGACCCGGATGTGAGCAACGAGTACGGGCACCCGACGAGGACGTGGCGACTGCCCCTGGTGGCGAGGCGTGAGGGCTGCGTGACGGCGCTGCACGTGGGCGCAGCTTGTTTGTCAGACATAGGTAGTACAATTGGTTCATGAAGACAGTCACCAAGCGCGAGCTCAACCAGCACACCGCGGCCGTGCTCGACCAGGTGGGAGATGACGAGGATGTCGTCGTGACCGAGCGTGGGAAGCCGCGGTGGCGTGTCAGCACTGTCCGGGAGCAGGACACCGTCCTGGCCCGACTCGAGCGTGAGGGACGCTATGCGCCGCCCTCGTCGACGCCCACGCCGTGGCCGAGCCACCCGGGCGGTCGGGCATATGCGGACGACGAGGTCGACGCGCTGCTCGACGAGATGCGCGGGGATCACTGACCCGTGGCCGAGAGCATCATCTATCTCGACTCCTCAGTGGCACTCCGCACGATCCTCGATGTGCCCGAGAGGAAGCGCCTGCAGTCGTGGATGCAGACTCCGGGGACGACACTCGTCTCCTCGCGCCTCCTGCGGACCGAGGTGATCCGGGTGCTGCGCCGTGACGGGCGGTCGCTCGAGGAGGGTGCACCACTTCTCGAACGTGTCGGCATGCTGGAGATCACCCGGGAGACGCATGCTGTCGCCGAGTCCATCGAGCGGCACATCAAGACCCTCGACGCTCTCCACCTGGCGACGGCGATCCTGGTCGGCATGCCGGTCACGCTCGCCACTCACGACGCCACGATGGCGACGGTTGCTGAACACCTGGGACTGACGGTCGTGGATCCGGTGGCAGACAGCACGATGATGTGAGGAGATGACGCGCTCGCGCGGGCGTGTGCTTGGCTGCGGGAGATCGGGAGTGCCGTCCCGAGGGACCGGGTGGGACAGGCACCACGGTGACCCCATGCGGACGTGAAGGTACGTGGTCAGTCGCTCAGGAGGTGACTCTCGCGGAGAGTTCCTCTGGGAGATCCGTGAGCTCTACCCCCGCGACGACGGATCGCTCGGTTGGACGGAGAGCTCCATTGCTCCGTCCGGTGGGTCCTTCGACGAGCTCATCCGCGACCTCGAACACATGCTGACCGACGCTGGACTGGAAATCCTGGATCTCGTCCCGGACCCGGCGCGTCTGGTCCACCTGTCCGAACTCCGACGAGACGGTGCGACGAGGAGTGTCGAGCCAGCCGGGTCACATGTGCCTGATGTGCACGACGACACGGGCACTGAGGACTGTGCGCGCCACTCGCGCTGGACGGCGCATCTGGATCGTCAGGTTCCCGGTGAGGTCGAGCGACTTCTCGGTACCGTCCCGGAGTGGTTCGGTCTGCCGGACTCGAATGCTGGGTACGTCGAGGCCGCGCGGACCAAGGAGACCTGGACCGTGCGTGACGCGAGTGGTGAGGTCGTCGGCGTCGCGCTGGTCGATCGCCACTTTCCCCACGTCGCGGAGATCCATCTCATCGCGGTCGATCGCGCGGCCCATGGCACGGGTGTGGGTACGGCCATGCTCGCAGCGATCGAGACCGACGCGATTGCCCGCGGAGTCCGTCTGCTGGAGGTGAAGACGCTCGGCGCCTCCCATCCGGACCCCGGTTACGCGCGCACCGGGCACTTCTACGAGAAGCGGGGATTCCTGCCCCTGGAGGAGACAAGTCTCTGGGGAGAGGACTCGCCGTGCCTGATCATGGTGAAGCCGCTCCTCGCTCGCTGAGGGCGGTCGGCTCCACTGCTGGTGCGGTGTGAGCAGAGGTCTGGTCCGGGAGGGGAGGGGACCATGAGTCGCGCGTCGGGGGAGTGCAGTCGTCGCGATCAGCCCCTCCGGCACCCCACCAGCACAGCCGCGCCGGCGACCGTCTGGCCGACCGACTAGTGTCGGCCACGATGAGTGATGACCAGCCCACATGGGTGCCCGCGCGTCCCCGGGGGCCCTCCCTGTGCGGTGGGGCCCGCCCGAGTCGCACCGACCTCGCCCGTTTCGCCACCGATGATCCGGATGCGATCGACGACGTCCTGCCGGCTCCCGGGATCCCGCTTCGACTGCTGATCGTGGGCATCAACCCCGGCCTGTGGACCGCCGCCGTCAACGCGCCCTTCGCCCGACCGGGCAACCGCTTCTGGCCCTCCCTGTTCCGGGCAGGCCTGACCGACGACCTCGTCGACGCCTCGGCGGGACTCAGCGACGAGGACGAGCAACAGCTCCTCAGGCGGGGGATCGGCCTGACCAACCTGGTCGGTCGGGCCACCGTGCGTGCTGACGAACTGAGCCGCGAGGAACTCCGGGCCGGTGGCCGGCGGCTGGTCGACCGGCTCCCGGAGCTCAGACCGAAGATGGTGGCCATCGCCGGGATCACCGCATTCCGGGCGGCCTTCCACCTGCCGAAGGCGAAGCTCGGCCGGCAGGAACCGGCGACGATCGCGGGCTGGCCCGACTCGGTCGGCCTGTGGGTCGTGCCCCAACCCAGCGGGCTCAACGCGCACGAGAACATCGACTCACTGGCAGCCCGGTGGCGCGAGGTGTGGAGCGCCTGCGAGGGCACCACCGCCTGAGGATGTCAGCGACCGACGCCGACCGCGGCAACGGTGCTGACCACCCACGTACCTCGGAGCCGGTCCCATCCGCCCCGCCGAAGCGCGGCTCCAGGCCCAGGAACCCCTCGTCCACGACCTCCTGAACCGTGACCTCCCCCAGCCCCCTCGAAACCGTTGCGCTCCGTGGTGACCGTCGACGACCTCGGCGGCGCGGGAGTGGCCCTCCTGCTCTGTGTCCTGGCGCTGGGCAGTGCGGCGATGGGAGGCAGTCCCAGGGCCGCGGTGCTCGGAGGGTTGCTGACGCTCGCGGCGGTGTTCCTGGTCGTGAGGGCACGCCGGGAGCGCTCGCGTGCCAGCGAAGTGGAAGGCAGCGGGGAGGGGTCCCCGTTGGTGCGGGTGGCACGGTACGAACAGCTGCGGGGCCTGGCCGTCGCCAACGGTCTGGCCTGGCAGTTGATCGCGGAACCCCGTCACGCGGGGTTCTGCTCATGCAACAGGGCTCCCGGACATTGTGAGTGACCAGCGGCGCGAGGGGCGCCAGCACCTTCGAGCTCGATCCCCTCACCGGAGGCGCCGCCGGGCAGGGTCCGCACCTCTACGCGCTGGTCACCGCAGCCCCCGGGGAGCCTCCTCCCGCGGTCCACGCACCCGGACGCCCTCGTGCGCTCACTACCCGTGCCTGCGCGGACCGACGTGGCCGGGAACCAGGCGGCCGCCCCCGTCGATGCGCCCGCGGATCCCGCCCAGGCCCGTACCGTCGTCCCGCTCCTGGTGCAGTGGATCGACGCCGTTGCCCAGCGAGGCATGCTCCGTTGACCTGGCCGACCCCGCCCGGTGCCGCCGGTACCGCCTTCGCGCCGCTCAACGCAGTCCCGTCCCCGCAGCGACTGCGCGCTCTGGCCGAGGACCTGCGGGTCTCCCATCCTGCCGTGCACGCTGCCCTGACGTTGGATGCCCCGAGGAGGGTGAGCAGCGCGGTCGTCCTCGACGACCTCCCCCGGAACAGGAACCCGACCACGACGGGCATCGTCTGCACGGTGGTGGGTGCCGGGTTCATCTGGGTGGGGATCGTGAGCGGCGGACCCAGCCCCGTGGCCTGGCTGCTGGGAGTGGTGTTCCTGCTGATCGGGCTCACCTTCATCGGGATGCTCGTGTTCGGTCCCCTCCAGGTCCGCACGCACAACCAGGGTGCGAGGGCGGGCGAGCTGGCCGGGTTCGCCCTCGTCGACGAGGTGTCAGGGTTCGCCACGGCCAACGGGTGGGTCTTCGAGGTCTCCCGGACGCCGCCACGTCCGAGTGCCGCCCAGCTGGTGCCCGGCACCACCCTGTACTGGTGCGTGCAGGGGCCGGGGAACGGAGGACCGGGCCCGGCCTTCTCGCTCGGCGGGTCGACCTCCTCCACCGTCGACCGGTCCGACCTCACCGGTGCGAGCGGTGGCCGTCGTGCGATCGTGATGAGCAGCACCCGTCGCTCCTTCCTCATGGTCCACCTGCCCGAACTCTCGGGCCGGGTCCTCCTGGACCCCCCGGACAACAACTGGAGAGTGGGGCGCAGCAAGCTCACCGCGCCCGCGCCCGGACACCCAGGGGTTCGCGCCACCTGCCGCAGGTTGAGAGTGGTGTCGCGGTTGAGGTGGCGGGTTCTGTCGGGTCCTGGGGTCGGGACGGCGGGTTCTGTCGGGTTCTGGGGTTGAGGTGGCGGATCCTGGCCCGATCTGGGCCGGGGTGGGCCGTGGTGTCGACCGTGGATGTGGGCTGGTGTGTTGAGCGACGATGTCAGTGGTGGGGGACAGTGGTTCCGGGTCGAGATGGGTTCTGAGATCGTCACCCAGTGCAGGAGGGGTGCATCAGTGAGTCGTTGCTCGCCACTGCGTGCAGTCGCACGCTGGTGTTGCGGCACAGGCGGGGCATGGCAGTGCATGGAGGCTCAGCCGGGGCACAGCACCAGTGCATGGAGGTACAGTCGGCGCACGATGTGACCCATTCGTTCGCCGCCCCCACCCCACGCGGATGCCGGTCATCGCAGCGGGTGCTGTCCATCCCGCTGCGCCCCGGCAGAGCGCACCCCGGCAGGGCGGTCCCCAGAGTCGCCTCCTCCGGGCCTCAAGCCCGGGTCTCGCGCAAGGGCCGCGCACGATGGGTCCGGTCAGGTAGCTCGTCCGACCAATGGCAGTAGCTCACGCAGCGAGGTGATGACCAGCGGGTGCAGGCCGTGAAGCTCCGGAACTGGTACTCCCTGTTCCACGAGCAGCGCGGACGCCAGCCCGCTCGCCTGTGCCGCATGCACGTCGATGACACGGTCCCCCACGGCCAGCACGTCCTGGGCGGACAACCCGTGGCGCTCCATCAGGACCAGGTACATCTGCGGATCCGGTTTGCGTGCCCACCCGTCGGAGGTGCACACGAGGTCGTCCACCTCCACGTGCAGGGCCGCCAGCAGCGCCTCGGCGCTGGTCCGGTCGCGGTGGGTGGCGACGAGGTTCAACCCTCCGACGTCGTGCACGGCGCCCATCAGCTCCCGTGCGCCGTCCATCAGGGGCGCGGGCGTGGTGCGCCAGCGCCGCTTGAGGTCCGAGTACGCCCGGTGGAACAGCACGGGGTCGACCCCGTAGCGGGTGGAGAGGATGTCGATGGCGTGCGCGATGGAGCGGGTCCGCAGCTCGCGGACCTCGGCGAGGTGCGCGGAATCGCTGCCCCCGGGCCACACGACACCGGCCAGGGCGCGGTCGACCTCCGGATAGGTGTCCACGAGGGTGCCGCCCATGTCCCAGATCACGTTGTGCACGCGGTCAGTCTCGCAGACCGGGCACGCCACGCGTGGGCCCGATGGCCCTACTCCCCGTCCGGGACCTCCGGCGTGGCCCGGTGCCTCGCAGAGCGCCGCAGGGCGAACGCGCCCAGCGTCGCCGAGAGTGTCGAGCCCAGGAGCACCGCTGCCTTCGCGTCCGTCGTGTGGACGCCATCTGTGAAGGACAGGCCGGCGATGAGCAACGACACCGTGAACCCGATGCCGGTCAGCAACCCGACTGGGACCAGGTCGCGCAACCCGACGTCGCCCGGGAGCCTGAGCGGAGTGAGACCTGTGACCAGCGCGGTGGTGCCCATCACGCCGATGAGCTTCCCGAGCACCAGGGCGCCGACCACCGCCACGAACACCGGCTCGCGCAGGACGGACGTCAGATCGCCCCCGTCCGACAGTGAGACCCCGGCCGCGAAGAAGGCGAACACCGGCAGGACGATCCCGGTCGAGACCGGCTCGAGTGCCACGCGGACGCGTCCGGCCCGTGACCGCACCTCCCCCTGGATGGCCACCGCCGGGACGAAGATGCCCATGAGGACCCCGGCAATGGTCGCGTGGACGCCCGAGGCGTGCATGAACCCCCAGGCCGCCACCGCGACGGGGAGCAGGGCCCAGATCCGCATGCGGCGCATCCGCACCAGCACCGCGAACAGCCCGACGCATCCCAGTGCGGCCGCCAGGGCCGCCCAGTCCAGACCGGCGGTGTAGAACACCGCGATGACGGTGATCGCCAGGAGGTCATCGAACACGGCCAGGGTCAGCAGGAACGTGCGCAGCCCCCGGGGAAGGCCCCGTCCGAACAGCGCCAGCACGGCCAGGGCGAAGGCGATGTCCGTGGCCGTGGGGATCGCCCACCCGTCGAGGGCCTCGCGTGCGCCCAGGAGGGTCACCAGCAGGGAGTAGAACAGGGCGGGGGTGAGCATGCCACCCACGGCGGCGAGGACCGGCACCGCCGCACGGCGGATGTCGCGCAGGGAGCCGACGACGAACTCCTGCTTGAGCTCCAGGCCCACCACGAAGAAGAAGATGGCCAGCAGGCCGTCGGAGGCTCAGGTCGCCAGGGGGAGGTCGAGGCCGAGGGAGGTGGGCCCGAGGACGGTCTCGGAGATCGTCGAGTAGCTGGCCCGCCAGGGCGAGTTCGCCCAGAGCAGGGCGAGGACCGCAGAGATCAGCAGCAGTGCGCCGCCGGTCGTCTCGCGGGCGAGCCATGCGCGCAGGCGCATACCCATCGGCCAGCTGGTCACGGTCACGGTGGGTGCCTTCGTCATGGTCCTCCTGGTTCGTCCTGTCGACCGCGCGCCGACGGGATCGCCGACCAGACTTCCCGGCACACCTGCGAGAACCCTACATCTCCTCCGGCACGGTCCCGGAGCACGGAGCACGGAGCACGGGGCATGGGGCACGGAGCCCGGTGCACGGTCCCGGCTCCTGCCACCTGCCGCCAAACCGGTGTGGCGGGGCGCGCCGCGGCACTCCACGCCCCAGACTGCGAGTCGGACAGCTCTGCCCTCCAGTCGCACCACCTGACCCACTGGCAACGGGGTCCGCCACGGGCAGGTGGTGGGCACAGGCCCCAGCGCTCGTGGAGGTCTCCAATGGGTGGGCTCCGGGCACTCCCGCAGTGAGCGGGGGAGTGGCACACCGTGGAGCGGAGGAACGTGGAATGGGTGACAGGACCGAGCTGCTCGC
This sequence comes from Actinomyces polynesiensis, assembly GCF_000820725.1. Lineage (GTDB taxonomy): Bacteria > Actinomycetota > Actinomycetes > Actinomycetales > Actinomycetaceae > Pauljensenia > Pauljensenia polynesiensis. The sequence continues at coordinate 10,896 of NZ_CCXH01000226.1, forward strand.
TGCATACGACGCGCAGTTGCGCACCGTCTCCGAGATGATCGGGGCGACCGGGGTCGCCAGGCTGGGACCGCTGTGGATGGGCACCTTCCCCGGGGGACGGGGTTTCATCTCCTACGGGGACCTCGGCGGCGCCGACCCGTGCGGGATCCGCGACCTCGTCGCCGGTGCTCTCGACCACTTCCGCGAGGACCCCGCCATCACCGAGGTCGAGTGGAAGACCCGTTCCCACGACGTCGCCGTCGGGCTCGCTCTGGCGCTGCGCGAGGAGGGCTTCGACGAGGGCGACCCCGAGTCCGTCATGATCGGAGAGGCAGTCGACTTGGTGGTGGACGTCGACCTGCCGGAGGGCGTCTCCCTGAGGCGGGTGACCACCGGAGCTGACATCCGTGCCGCTGCGGATGTCCTCGAGGTCGTGTTCGGCGACGAGGGCTGGGGGGAGATGGTGCCCCAGTTGACCGAACGGATCACGGGCGGGGACCCCGACGTGGAGCTGTGGGTGGCCGAGGTCGGAGGCGACATCATCGGCGCCGGGCGCCTCGAATGCGTCCCGGACACACAGTTCATGGGCATCTGGGGAGGTGGGATGCTCCCGCAGTGGCGGGGGCGTGGCATCTACCGGGCACTGACGGCCCGGCGGGCGCGCTCGGCACTGGCGCGGGACAGGCGGTGGATCCACTCCGACTCCACATCGATGTCACGGCCCATCCTGGAACGGTCGGGCATGGTGCGCGTCACCGGCACGACGCCGTGGACGTGGCGACGGGACGGCGGTGCGGATCACTGACCCCGGTGACGCAGGACGGAGCGGACGCCTGTCGGAGGTGGTCGGTCGGTGGTCGGCGGGCGATGGACGGCCGGCGGGCGACCGATCCCGTGTGTCACCGGTCCCGGCGCACCCGGTCCCCTGCCCCGTCCACGAGGTGGAGCAGTGCGTGGTGCTGGGCGCGCGGGTCCAGGCAGACCTCGTGGCCGAGGCCGGGCGTGAGCTCGACCTCGACGTGCGCACGCGAGGTGGCGAGCAGGTCCCGGAACCGCTGTGACGCCTCGGGCGGGACGTGGGTGTCTGCGGCGCCCTGGATGAAGAGGATGTCCAGGTCCCTGTCGAAGGCGCTGACGTGCCTCATCGGGTCGAGGTGCTGTTCCAGCCAGGCGGAGGAGGCCGTCGGCTCGCCCTGGTCGATGACTCCGCGGTCCCCGTCCAGTGCGTGCATGCCCGGCCGTGTCCAGTCCGGGGTCGAGGCGACCGCCGCAACGCGGCCGATCCTCGTGTCGATGCCAGCGAGGGCAACTGCCATGTCGCCACCCATGGAGAGTCCCCCCGCGGCCACCGGGAGGTCTTCGCGTCCCTCGAGCACCCAGTCGACGGTGCGCATGGCGTCGAGGGTGGTCCGGCCGAGGATCTGCCACATCTCTGCGCGGAACGCGGCGAAGGTCCGGGTGAACAGGTCGTCGGTATTCCCGTTGACGGTCTCCTCCCCAGGACCTGCGCCTCTGCTGCCGCTCTCCGGGGCGCGCCGACCGTGACGCAGTGGGTCGATGCTCAGCGCCGCCCAGCCCGCAGTGGCGAGGCGCAGGAGGAAGGGACGCATGTCCTCCGCGCTGGACCCGAAGGGCGCCAACCAGAGTGCGATGCCCCTCGCGGGTCCGTCCGGTTCGATGCTGATGGCGGGAATGCCATCGATGAGGGCAAAGCCGGATGCGTGCCTGCGGGAACGTCCATGCCACCACCGTAGGGCCCCAGTCCTCGTGCGTGCCTCGCAGGCGCGGACCGGGGACACCGGTGCGGTGAGCGGCGCCCGGATGCCTCGGGGGCGCTGCGGTTCGGTGCAGCCACAGCAACCGTCCAACCCGGTGCGGCCCCCGCACCCGGTGTCCACCGGGCCGGGCATTCCTGGATCCTGCATGGCGGTGCCCGCCCACATGGCGGCGCCGGTCAGTCGATGACCCCGGACCTTTCGAACTCCCGCGTGAACGCCAGTCGGACCGGATCGTTGAACGCCACGAACTCCACCAGTTCGATGTCGGGCCATCCGTGCGTCTGGCCCACCGCTGCGTGGGGGTCCGTCTCCCCGCCTGATCCGCGCGTGGGGCCCGAGGGCCCTGCCACCAGGGCGCGCCTGGCCGCACTTGCGGACTCCTCCGGCGTCCAACCGTAGACACCGGCTCCGATGGCCGGGAAGGCGACCGACCGGGCGCCGATCCGCACCGCCACCTCCAGGGAGGTGCGGTAGCAACTCAGGAGCACCTCCGGGTCGTCCTGACCGGCGTGACGGTTGGGACCCACGGTGTGGATCACCCATTGCGCCGGGAGATCGAACCCCGGCGTCGCCACTGCCCCGCCCGGGGGGAGTCCGTCGGGCAGGGTCGTGGACCTGAGGTGTCGGCAGGCGGCCAAGAGGTCGGGGCCGGCTGCGCGATGGATCGCCCCGTCCACGCCACCCCCGCCCAACAGCGAGGAGTTCGCCGCGTTGACGATGGCATCCACGTGGAGGGTCGTGATGTCTCCACTCACCACTTCGATCCGCATGACACCGATCGTAGGGCGATCGCCCGTGTCCTGGCACCCGGCCCTCGCTCGCACTTCGGCTCCCGTTCCCGCTCCCACGAGCGTGGTCATCCCGCGCCGAAAGGGAAGGTGTGCCTTACCTTTGGTGGACGGCAGTACCGACCCAGGAGACCCCATGACCACCACGACTTCGCCCGAGCCGTCACCCACCGGAGCGCGCGCCGCCAAGCGTGTCCCGAAGGGCGCCACCGTGGTCGCCGTCGAGGAGGTCGCCGAGGACATGGTCCGCCTCCGGGCGCGGGTCGACGACCCGTCCCAGATCCCCGACCTCACCTTCACCGACCACTACGTGAAGGTGCTGCTGACACCGCCCGGTGCCGGGTACCGCTGGCCCTTCGACCCGGAGGAGGTCCGCCGGTCCCGCCCTCGTGCGCAGTGGCCCCTCACGCGCACCTACACGGTGCGCACCTACGACGCGGACAGGGGGGTCATGACCCTGGACCTGTTGGTGCACGAGGGTGGGGGCGCCGCCCAGCCCTGGATCCGGTCACTGCGGGCGGGCGAGGTCTTCGGGTTCCTCGGTCCCGGCGGGAAGTGGCGGCCCGGTCCTGCGCTGTCGCACCACCTCCTCGTGGGGGACGCCTCGGCCCTGCCCGCCATCGCGGCGTCGATGGAGGTCCTGGGCGCAGGATCCCGTGCCGAGGTCTTCGTCGAGGTCGCGGGTCCGGGCTCCCGGGTCGGCCTCCCCGACCTCGCCGGTGCGGAGGTGACATGGGTGCACACCGGTGATGCGCTCCCCGGATCCCGGCTGGTGCGGACCGTCATCGACGCCCACCCCGACCTGGGCGACACGGACGTGTTCCTCCACGGCAATGCCGAGATGGTGCGTGACCTGCGCCGTCACCTCGTGGGGGAGCGAGGTCTGGACCGCGCGATGCTGTCCGCGTCCGGCTACTGGCGACACGGCTGCACCGACGAGGAGTGGCGCGCGCAGAAGCGGGACTTCGACGCGGAGTTCCGCGAGGCGGCTGCGGCGGGTGCCGGTGGCCCGGCGGGTGCGTGAGCCCGCTCGGACCTCACGTCCGCGGGTCCGGCGACCGGGTCAGGCCATCGGGTCCACGTGGATGACGAGCACCATCGAGTGCTCCTCACCGGGTTCGAGGGTGATCGCGTCGTCGCCGATGTTGGCTGCCTCGACGCACACGAAGTCCTGCCACTCCGGGTCCCCGAGGTCGGGGAGGGCCGCGGCCCTGTCGACCCACGGGTTCCACACGACGGTGTCCGCCGACCCGTCCTTGTCGATCGTGATGTCGCGACGACGGCGCGGGTCGTGGAGCACGACGGTGGAGTCGGACCGGTAGACCCGGTCGGTCTCCCGGACGAAGGCCACCTCCCCGACCTGGCTGCGCCAGAGGTCCCCACCGCGGACCTTGTCCTGGTAGTCGGCCCCCTCGAGGCCGTCGAGGGTCACGTCCTTGACGTCGCCGACGGCGAAGTAGGTGTGCAGCGCCTCCTCGAAGTCATAGGTGTGGTCCCCGGTGTTGGTGACGGTGAGGCTGACCACGAGGTCCTCGGTGATGGCCACCCTCAACAGCGCGCGCAGGCAGTGGGGGAAGGTACCGGGATCCCCGGCGGGGTCGTGCTCCAGGAGGAAGGTGGCCTGTGGTTCGTGTCCGGAGCCGACCCCCAGGGGAGTCCACTCGGTGGTTCGTGCGAACCCGTGCGAGGGGGCCAGGTCACCGGTGCGGCCCCGACCGAACCAGGGCAGGCACACGGGGATCCCGCCGCGCACGGGTGCGGAACCGTCGAGGACCGCGGAGGACGACCTCCACAGGACCGGCGACTCCCCGGTCGGTGCCCACTCCAGGACCTGCGCACCGAACGGGATCACCGTCGCGGTCCCACCCGGGCCGTCGAGCAGCACCTGGTCTTCGAGGATCGTCATGCGTCAAGGCTAGACGCACGGGCTCCCATCAGGGTGTGGATTCCCTGTGACCCAATGCGGGCAGGCGCGCGCGTGGCAGGCGCCGGGTGTCTCGTTGACCACGGCATGGCCCACGATTTCCCTGGAGGCACTCGGGTGCCGTATCGTCGATGAACGGTATTCTGACCGCGTCGTCGGGAATCCGGTGAGCCGGAGCCGGGCCTGACGCCCCCCTCCGGAACGCCGGTTCCAGGCGGTGAAACCGAACGCCCGCAGAACCGGACGGCCCCTGTGGGCCGCGCGTGACCGGGGGTTCCCTCCGAAAGTAAGATCCCGATGTACCGATACCTGCTCCGGCGCCTGTTGAACTACGTCGTCCTGCTCTTCATCGCGGTGACGATCGCATACTTCCTGGCCGGTTCGTCCATGGAGCCGAAGGCCACCTTCGACTGGACGAACCCGAACCTCAACAAGGCCGCCGTCATCGCCCAGCTCACCGACTACAACCTCAACACCGATGTGCCGCTCCTGGAGCGCTACAAGATCTGGTTCACGGGTGTCTTCACCAGCTGGGACTGGGGGATGACGCCCAAGGGTGAGGCCGTCAACACGATCCTGGCGACACGCATCTGGGTGTCGGTCCGGCTGATCTCGATCGCCTCCTTCGTCGGCATCCTCGGCGGCGTGGCACTGGGTGCCTGGACGGCGACCCGTCAGTACAAGGCGTCGGACCGTGTCGTCTCGATCGTCTCCCTGATCATCATCTCGACCCCGACCATCGTGATCGCGACGGTCCTGCAGATCCTGGCCACGCGGTTCAACCAGGGCACCGGCCTGAACTGGTTCGAGTTCATCGGGGAGACCGGACGCATGGGGACCTACCCCGGTGCAGAGCTGGTGGACAGGCTCCAGCACCTGCTGTTGCCCACCATCTCCATGTCCCTGGGCGGTATCGCCACCTACTCGCGCTACCAGCGCAACCTCATGCTCGACACCCTCGGCGCGGACTACGTGCGCACGGCGCGCGCCAAGGGTCTGACCAAGGGGAAGGCCATGCGGCGTCACGCACTGCGCACGGCACTGGTGCCGATGGCCACCTACTTCGCCTTCGTCATCGCCGGGCTCTTCACGGGTGCCGCCATCACCGAGCAGGTCTACAGCTGGCACGGCATGGGCATCTACTCCGTCACGTCCATCACCGGGCAGGACATCAACGGCACGGTCGCTGTGGTCGCATTCTCCGCGGCCTGCACCTTCTTCGGGTTGATGCTCTCCGACGTATTCACCGTCGCGGTCGACCCGCGCGTGCGTGTGAGCTGAGAGGGAGGACCACATCATGGCGGACACCCACACACCCAGTACCGGCGTCAATGTCGCCGCAACTGACCCAATGGCACCCCACGACCCGGCCGTCGCGCCCCAGCGACTCAACCGGCGCCAACTCGTCTCACGCAGGTTCCTGCGCAACCGCTCCGCCGTGGTCGGCCTTGTCGGTTTCGTCCTGGTCGTCCTCTTCGCGCTCTTCGGCAACGTGATCGGCAAGTGGGACTACACGCAGGTCGACTCCCACGCCTTCCTGCAGGCACCCTCGGCCGAACACTGGTTCGGGACCTCCCAGAACGGGCGCGACATCTACGCCATGACGGTGGAGGGCCTGCGCAAGTCCCTGGTCATCGGGCTGGCGGTCGCGGCCATCCAGACGGTGGTCGCCGCACTGGTCGGCTCGGCGGCCGCCTACTTCGGCAAGGTCGTCGACAAGGCGATCCTGTGGGTCATCGACCTCATGCTGGTGATCCCCTCCTTCCTGCTCATCGCCATCATCACCCAGCGTTTCAGCGGGTCCAGGGGATCCACAGCGATGTTCATCTTCCTGCTGTCGGCCTTCGGATGGATGCTGACGGCGCGCGTGATCCGCTCCATGACGCTGTCGGTGATCAGCCTCGACTACGTGCGGGCCGCGAAGTACATGTCGGTGCCCTCGTGGACGATCATCGTGCGGCACATCATCCCCAACGTCTCCTCCTACCTGATCATCGACGCGACGCTCGGCGTGGTCGCCGCGGTCATGTCGGAGACCGTGTTGTCCTACTTCGGTTTCGGTGTGCAGTCCCCGGAGACCTCATTGGGCACCCTGCTGGCCGCCGGCCAGACGATGGCGACGTCATTCCCCTGGGCCTTCCTGGCTCCCGCCACGGTCCTGACCCTCATGCTGGTCTTCATCAACTTCATGGGTGACGGACTGCGCGACGCGCTGGATCCCTCATCGAACTCAGGAGGCCGGGCATGAACCACCTCCCCATGACCAACCCCGGCGGCCCCGCCCTCGTGCGCCACACGGCCGCCAGGCCCGCGTCGACCACAGGAGGCGACCGGTGAGCACCGATCCCACGACCACTGCATCCACCACTCCCGCCCCGTCACGGGGGCGCCACCAGCGTGACGACTCGGACCTGCCCACCCGCACACCCGGTGTGCCGGTCCTGGAGGTCGAGGACCTCCACGTCACCTTCCCGTCCGAGGACGGCGACGTGCATGCGGTGCGAGGCGTCTCCTTCACACTCGGTGCAGGTGAGGTGCTCGGAATCGTCGGCGAGTCGGGGTCGGGCAAGTCCGTGACCTCCATGTCGGTGATGGGACTGCTGGACGACTCCGCGAAGGTGGAGGGATCCGTCAAGCTCCACGGGGTCGAACTGCTGGGGCGCTCCGACGGCTACATGTCCCGGATCCGTGGCCGCAAGGTGGCCATGGTGTTCCAGGACCCACTGTCCGCCCTGACGCCCGTCTACACGATCGGTGACCAGCTGGTGGAGGCCCTGCGCGTCCACACCAGGTACTCCGACCAGGAGGCGAGTTCGCGCGCGATCGAGCTGCTGCGCAAGGTCGGCATCCCCAATCCGGAGGTCCGTTTCAAGTCCTTCCCGCACGAGTTCTCCGGTGGCATGCGCCAACGCGCAATGATCGCGATGGCCATCGCCAACGACCCGGACCTCATCATCTGTGACGAGCCGACGACCGCCCTGGACGTCACCATCCAGGCCCAGATCCTGGAGCTGCTCAAGACCGCCCAGGAGGAGACGGGCGCTGCCGTCATCATGATCACCCACGACCTCGGTGTCGTGGCCGGGCTGGCCGACAAGGTCGCGGTCATGTACGCAGGGCGCGTGGTGGAGCGCGGCAGCGTGGAGGACATCTTCTACGGCTCCCGCATGCCCTACACCATCGGTCTGCTCGGTGCGCTCCCCCGACCCGACCAGACCTCCGAGGACGCCCTCGCCACCCTGGAGGGCAACCCGCCCTCCATGCTGGCCCTCCCCACCGGCTGCCCCTTCGCCCCGCGCTGTCCGATGGCGGTGGACGCCTGCCGGGCTGCCGAGCCCGCCCTGGTGCCCACCGACTCCTACCACGACACGAGTGAGAACCCCACCGAGGTCACCGACGTGGAGGAACCCCACTTCGCCGCATGTGTGCGATCCGGGGACATCGCGCGCGAACACCTGAGTTTCGCGGACATGTACCCGATCCCCGCCCACATCGACCGGATGGTGGGGCGCAGGAACCGCGAGGACCGCGAGGTCGTCCTCTCCGTCGAGGACCTCGTGAAGACGTTCCCCCTGACCAAGGGCGCGGTGTTCAAGCGCCGCGTGGGCACCGTCCACGCCGTCGACGGCATCTCCTTCGAGATCCGGGCCGGGGAGACCATGGGGCTCGTGGGCGAGTCCGGATCGGGCAAGACCACCACCCTGCTGGAGATCCTCGAGCTCAAGGCCCCCGAGAACGGTCGCGTTGTCGTCCTGGGCAGGGACACCGGTTCCATGAGCCGACGCGACCGGGTGGAGACCCGTCGTGACCTGCAGGTCGTCTTCCAGGACCCGATGGCCTCCCTGGACCCGCGCATGCCGATCTTCGACATCATCGCCGAGCCCCTCAAGTACAACGGCTACTCGAGGAAGCAGGTCGACGAGCGCGTGCGTGAGCTCATCGAGCTGGTCGGTCTGGAGGCGGCCCACCTCAACCGCTACCCCCGCCACTTCTCCGGTGGCCAGCGCCAGCGCGTCGGCATCGCCCGCGCCCTGGCCCTGGAGCCCAAGCTGCTGGTGCTCGACGAACCGGTCTCCGCGCTGGACGTCTCGATCCAGGCAGGCGTCATCAACCTGCTCGATGAACTCAAGACGAAGCTGGGACTGTCCTACCTGTTCGTGGCCCACGACCTGTCCGTCATCCGCCACATCGCGGACCGGGTGGCGGTCATGTACTTGGGCAAGTTGGTCGAGATCGGTGACGTGGAGGAGGTCTTCGACCACCCCAGCCACCCCTACACCCAGGCACTGCTCTCCGCGATCCCCATCCCGGATCCGGCCAAGGAGCGTGCGCGCAGGCGCATCCTGCTGCAGGGTGACCTCCCGTCCCCGGCGAACCCGCCCTCGGGGTGCCGCTTCCGCACGCGCTGCCCGAAGTTCCTCACCCTGAGTCCGGCGGAGCAGCAGAAGTGCATCGACGAGGACCCGGAGCTGAAGGTGCGCTCCGACCGGGCCGCCAACCTGGTGGCCTGTCACTATGCCGAGTCACTGCACGTCTTCTGAGCTTCTCGGACGGGAGGAGCGCTCCCCGGTGACCCACGTCACGGTTCGGTGGCGGCTTGTTGCGATTCGGTCGCGAAGAGTCGGCGGTACCGGATCGGGTGGCGATCCGGGCGACCGCTTGACCTATCCTTGAACAACGGGTCCGCCTGAGGCCATCGGCCGAGGCACGGATCCACCGAACCAATCCCATGGAGGTATCACAATGCGGCACACTTCTCGTGCCCTTGCAGCCGTCGGCGCCGTTGCGGCGCTGGCGCTCACCGGCTGTGCCGGCGGATCCAGCCAGTCCGGGCAGTCCGGTCAGTCGGGTTCCGCATCGGAACTGGCACTGTCCGATCTCAACATCCAGCCGCGCGATGCCCTGCAGCAGGGAGGCGACCTGCGGCTGACGATCACGTCGATGCCGACCAACTGGAACTACCTCCAGCAGGAGGGCACCTCGGTCGACCTGAACCGCATCAACGGCTTCATCGAGCCTGCGAACCTGATCTACAACGCGGACGGCACCTACGAGCCGAACCCCGAGTACATCGAGAAGATCGATGCGCAGGATCCCGCTGATGGCAAGGGCCAGGTCATCACGCTGACTCTCAACCCCGACTCCAAGTGGAACTCCGGGCGCGCGATCGACTGGGAGGACTACCAGTCGAACTGGAAGGCCTGCAACGGCGAGGACGCAGACTTCTACTGCGGTTCCACCGACGGCTGGAACCAGATCTCCTCGATCGAGAAGGGTGACGAGGACAACCAGGTGGTCATCACCTTCAAGTCCTCCTACCCCGACTGGTCGAGTGTCGTCTCCGGCGTCTTCCCCAAGGAGGCCATGGCGGATGCCAAGACCTTCAACGAGGGCTGGAAGGACTACAACAACGACTGGGGTGCAGGCCCCTACGTCATCGACTCCGTCGACACGGCCCAGCAGGTCGTGAAGCTGGTCCCGAACCCCGACTGGTGGGGCGACAAGGCGATGCTGGACACCGTGAGCTTCCGCGCCATGGATGCGGCTGCTGCGGCTTCCGCCTTCGCGAACTCCGAGGTCGATGAGCTCAACGGCATCATCAACGGCGACCAGTACCAGCAGGCCAGCACCCGTTCCGACGCCGAGATCCGTCGCGCCGGCGGTCTGCAGTGGCGTCACTTCACGGTGAACTCCGAGTCCGGTGTTCTCCAGGACGTCAAGGTCCGTCAGGCCATCAACAAGGGCATCGACCGCGAGTCCATCGCCAACTCCGACCTGGCCGGGATCCCCGACCTGGTCCCCTCCGAGCTGATGATGGGCAACCACTTCTTCATGCCCGGCCAGGACGGCTACCAGGACAACTCCGGCGACTACGCCTACAACCCCGAGACGGCCGGTTCCGACCTGGACGCCCTGGGCTGGACGCTCAACGAGACCTCCGGGTACCGCGAGAAGGACGGCAAGACGCTGGAGTTCGACTACGCCATGATGCCTGACGTCCCCACCTCCAAGAACGAGGGTGAGCTGCTCCAGGCGCAGATGAAGGAGATCGGCGTCAAGGTCAACATCAACAATGTCGACTCCGATGCCTTCTTCTCCGACACCGTCCCGGGCGGCAAGTTCGGCGTGACCACGTTCACCTGGCAGGGCACGCCCTACCCGATGGCGAACGTCGGCCAGATCTACGGCTGCGACAACTCCCTGGCCCAGAACGGTGGCATGAACTACTCCCGCTACTGCGACGAGACCGTCAAGGAGCTCATCCCCCAGATCGACACCGAGCCCGACCACGACAAGCGCGTCGAGCTGGTCAACCAGGCCGACAAGGCCATCTGGGACGCCGTCATGACGATCCCGATCTACCGTCGCCTCGAAATGACCGCTGTCCCGTCGAACCTCGCCAACTACGGCGCCTTCGGCATGCAGACGGTCCGCGCGGAGGACATCGGCTTCACCAAGTGAGCCACGTCCTCTGATGCGATCTCGCATCAGGAGGGGCCCCGGGAAGTTCGCTCCCCGGGGCCCCACTTGTCGCCTCCGCCTGCCCGCCTTGATCCCGCGAGGCACGCCTCGTCCGACCCGCGAGGCACGCCTCGGTTGACCTGCGAGGCACGCCTCGGTTGGCCCGCGAGGCACGCCTCGTCCGTGTCCGCATGCCCGTCCCCGGTCGCGTGCCCCCACATCCCCCGGAGCGCAGGTCAGCGGATGCCAGAGTGTCTGCGGCGGAGCAGCCGGAGGGTTCTCGGTCGGCGCTGCACCTGTCCTCCGCACCATCCCCGCGGTGCTCAGGAGAAGGACAACACCGTGAGCGCGAACAAAGCGGCCACGACGAGCGCCGGCAGTGGAGTCCACTTCACCTGGACGTCCTGGGGAAACCCGGCGTCCAGGCGATCAGGGATCGGGGACTCCTCCAGCCGCTGAGTGACCTTCTCCTGTTGCGCGGTGGACAGACGAGGGCGCCGCTCGGGATGCAGGGCGAGCTCGCGTTCCTCCAGGAGCATGCGCGCGGCACCCTCCGGCACGGTGTCGACCTCGTGGTGGACGGTGCGGGTGTCGTCGAGGTCGGGCAGGGAGAGTCCCGCACGGCGCTTCCTGCCGGCGGCGAAGCCACCGCGTTCGGGTGGTGTGGCACTGACGTAGGTGTGCCCGTCGGCCACCAGACGCAGACCGAGCCGGGTGTGCGCGTCCTGCAGGTGCGTCCAGGGGATCCAGACCTCGCGGAAGTGGTTGCGGACCAGCACCCCACCCGGACCGGTGGTCAGGCGGGGCCACCACCACAGCCATGCGCACAGCAGCACGACGGCCAGGGGGAGGGGGAGGCCGACGAGGGCGGGACGCCACCCCTCCTGGACGAGGACGACGATCTCGAGCAGCCCTGCGAGGGCGGCCACGACGAGGGTGCCGATGCGGCCCAGGCGGGAGCGGAACGTGATGGTGCGTCGCATCGGGTCATTCTAGGTGCCCGACCGTGACGTGTCTGATGTCGCACGGCCCCCACTGTCTGCCCCGGCGCTGAGCGGATACGCTTGTCCCCTGAATGTGTGCGCGTCCCGCCCACGGCCCGACGCCGCCGCCCGCCGCCTCCCGGTGGCTGCCCCAGTGGCCACCAGCCGGGGGCCGGGCCCCACCCGATCCCGAGGAGTCCTTCATGTCGGTGCGCCCAGATCTGCGCAATGTTGCCATCGTCGCCCATGTCGACCACGGCAAGACGACGCTGGTGGACGCGATGCTGTGGCAGTCCGGTGTCTTCTCCGACCGTGACACGGTGGAGAAGACCGGCGAGCGCATCATGGACTCCGGTGACCTGGAGCGCGAGAAGGGCATCACGATCCTCGCCAAGAACACCGCGGTCCACTACCGCGGCCCCTCCGCCCAGAAGCTGGGCCTGGAGGGTGGCGTCGTCATCAACGTCGTCGACACCCCCGGGCACGCTGACTTCGGTGGCGAGGTGGAGCGCGGCCTGTCCATGGTCGACGGCGTGGTCCTGATGGTCGACGCCTCCGAGGGGCCCCTGCCCCAGACCCGTTTCGTGCTCCGCAAGGCGCTGCAGGCCAAGCTGCCCGTCGTGGTCGTCGTCAACAAGGTCGACCGCCCCGACTCCCGCATCGAGGAGGTCGTCTCCGAGACCACCGACCTGCTGCTCTCCTTGGGCGAGGACCTCATGAACGAGGGCGTCGAGACCGACGTCGACTCGCTCCTCGACGTCCCGATCATCTACGCCTCCGCGAAGGCCGGGAAGTCCTCCCTGACGAACCCCGGCAACGGGAACCTCCCCACCGAGGACCTGGAGCCGCTCTTCGAGACGATCCTCAAGCGGATCCCCGGACCCTCCTACGAGGAGGGCGCGCCGCTGCAGGCGCACGTCACGAACCTCGACGCCTCCCCGTTCCTCGGACGCCTCGCGCTGCTGCGGATCCACAACGGGACGCTCCGCAAGGGTGAGAACGTGGGCCTGGCCCGCCATGACGGCACGATCAAGCCCGTGCGCGTCACCGAGCTGCTGCGCACCGAGGGCCTGGAGCGTGTCCCCACCGACTCGGCTGACCCGGGCGACATCGTCGCAGCGGCCGGCATCGAGGACATCACCATCGGTGAGTCCCTGGTGGACCTCGACGACCCGCGTCCCCTGCCCCTCATCACCGTGGACGACCCGGCGATCTCCCTGACCATCGGCATCAACACCTCGCCCATGGCGGGTCGCGTCAAGGGCGCGAAGGTCACGGCCCGCCAGGTCAAGGACCGCCTCGACCGCGAACTGATCGGCAACGTCTCCATCCGTGTGCTGGCCACCGAGCGTCCCGACGCCTGGGAGGTCCAGGGCCGCGGCGAGCTGGCACTGGCCATCCTCGTCGAGCAGATGCGCCGCGAGGGCTTCGAGCTGACCGTCGGCAAGCCGCAGGTGGTCACCAGGGAGATCGATGGCAAGACCTACGAGCCGATGGAGCGCATGACCATCGACATCCCCGAGGAGCACCTCGGCGCGATCACGCAGCTCATGGCCCAGCGCAAGGGCCGCATGGAGTCCATGGCGAACCACGGATCGGGTTGGATCCGCCTGGAGTTCATCGTGCCCGCCCGCGGACTCATCGGGTTCCGCACCCGATTCCTCACCGAGACGCGCGGCACGGGTATCGCCTCCTCCATCGCCGAGGGCTACGAGCCGTGGTTGGGCACGATCGAGCAGCGCCTCACCGGCTCGCTGGTCTCCGACCGCGCCGGTCAGGCCACCCCCTACGCGATGATCAACCTGCAGGAGCGTGGCACGTTCATCGTCGAGCCCGGCTCGGAGGTCTACGAGGGCCAGGTCGTCGGCGAGAACCCGCGCGGCGAGGACATGGACGTCAACATCACGCGCGAGAAGAAGCAGACGAACACCCGCTCGGCCACGGCCGACGTGTACGAGTCGCTCACGCCCTCACGCAGGCTGACCCTCGAGGAGTCCCTCGAGTTCGCCGCCAATGACGAGTGCGTCGAGGTGACGCCCGAGTCCGTGCGCGTGCGCAAGGTGACCCTGGACTCCCAGGAACGCTTCAAGATCGCCGCGCGCGAGCGCCGCATGCAGCGCTGACACCGCCCTTCAGGCCCGCCTCCCGCCGAGGTCCGCTCAGTTCTCGGCGTGAGGTCCGCTCAGTTCCGTCATCGAAGTCCGCTCCCGTCCCGGTTCAGTTCATGTGAGCCGTGGACGAGGGCGGACTTCGTCTGCAGGACAGAGCGGACTTCGAGTGCACAACGGAGCGGACCTCGAGGTCCGAACAGAGCGGACTTCGAGGGTGGAACAGAGCGGACTTCGCGGGAGAGGGGTCAGTGGACGGGCGGTGGGACCCTCTTTCCGGTGACCATGGTCGAGGCCTCGACACGGATGTCGCCGCGCCGGGTGCGCACCGTGACGTGATCGGCGGCGACCTCCAGCAGATCGCCCAGGGCGTCGTGGAGCCCGTCGGCCAGCCGGTAGCGCACGACCACGCGGGTGCCCGGCTCCCAGGAGAGCCAGGGGAGTGGTGGCAGTGTCCGGGGGAGATGGGCGTCCCCGTCCGCTGGCGCGCCGAGGTTCCCGGAGTCACCCGGGTCCACCGAGGTCCCGGTCGCCTCCGCACCCCCAACCCCACCGGACCCCGCAGCGTCCG
>NZ_CCXH01000227.1 GCF_000820725.1 Actinomyces polynesiensis
TCGTGGGCGTCGCCATGTGGGCGATAATAGGTGCAGTTGATCCCGCGCCGTGCATGCTCCGACGCGGGATGCCACCGCCCGGCAGGGCGGACCGGCGCCAGCACCGGCAGCCACCGGTGCGCATGCACCGACTGACAGGAGGAGACCCATGACCTACGTCATCGCGCAGCCCTGCGTGGACGTCAAGGACCGCGCATGCGTCGACGAGTGCCCCGTGGACTGCATCTACGAGGGCAAGCGATCGCTGTACATCCACCCCGAGGAGTGCGTGGACTGCGGGGCGTGCGAGCCGGTGTGCCCCACCGAGGCCATCTTCTACGAGGACGACGTCCCCTCGGAGTGGTCCGACTACTACCGCGCCAATGTGGAGTTCTTCAAGGACCTGGGCTCTCCCGGTGGTGCCCAGCGCGCCGGCGTCCAGGACTTCGACGACCCGATGATCGCCGCGCTGCCGCCCCAGAACCAGGAGTACCTGGACTCCATCGGCGGCTGACACCACGGGCGGCGCGTGCTTGGCGCCCGGCCACCCGGGCACTCCCAGGGGCGGAGCCTCTCCGGTGCCGGGCCCAGCAGCGGGCCGATGGGTCAGTGCCGCAGGAGGCCGATGGTTGACATGTACTATCCTGACCCGACGTCACCCGGATCGCTGGAGTGAAGTCCTCGCGGTCGGCGGGGTGGATTGAACGGTCGAGGAGGTTCGTCGATGCCCAGATCGGGCTTCGCTGTGCTGGGTGCCACTGTCGCCGTGCTCGTTGCGTCCGTGGCGATCCCGCCGATGTCTGCTTCCGCCGCGCCGGAGCCGTCGCCCTACACGGAGGCGGAGCTGACCGAGGACCATCCCTCCGACGAGGACCCGGGTCTCCTGCCGATGCTCGAAGGCTTCTCCGCTCTAGAGACGGAGCATCCCGAGGCACTCACCGCCAACTCGGACATTGCCGTGAGGATCAACACCTCCGCCACACGCACGGAGCAACTACGTGCGATGGATGATGCCGTCAACGACATGTCGGTGACCATGGCAGATGGACTCGGCCAGCGCCTCGGTTCCCTGTACCTCGCAGCGCGCGACGACGGCGATCTACCCAGGACGACGGAACTGATCTCGCGTTCGACGGACCTGGTCGCGCCTCCCTGGACATCCATCGACAAGGCGAAAGTTCATTTCGGCTACATCAGGCCTTTCATCGCCATGCCCGACAGGATCGTCAAGCACCAGGACCTGACGGGGAAGATCTACGAGGTCGCGAAGTACTCCTTCCCCAGCGGGCACACGGAGGAGGCATTCGTCCAGGGCCTGGTGCTGGCCACCCTCCTGCCCGAGCTTGCCCCGCAGATCCTGGCTCGCGCGTCGGAGGCGGGCAACAACCGCATTGTCCTGGGCGTGCACTATCCGCTCGACGTCATCGGAGGGCGCATGGTCGGTACGAGGATGGTCGTCGCGCGCTGGCACGACTCGACGTTCCGTCCGCTCCTCGAGCAAGCGCGTACCGAATTGAGGGCTGTTCTCGAGGAGAGGTGCGGTGACGACCTGCCGTCCTGCATCTCGGACGACACCCCTTACCTGCCGACCGATGAGGCACTCAGGGTCTACACGGAGCGGCTCACCTACGGCCTCCCACGTGTGGGCACTGCGGGACTGGCGCCGGAGATCCCTCCCGGGGCCGAGGACCTCCTCCTCACGGCATTCCCGAACCTGAGCGCTGAACAGCGTCGCGAACTCCTCGAGCTGACCGCTCTCGACTCCGGGTACCCGCTCGACCTGTCGGGAAGTGGGGAGGACGCCGAGACTGCCGGGTGGCAACGACTGAATGTCGCCGCTGCACTGGCAGCGGAGCCTGTGGTCGCGGACGACGGGACTGTCACCCTTCCGCAGGAGGACACATCGTCACCCGCGGCCACGGCGGGGTCGGGAGACGGACCGCAGGCACACGCTGAGGCGTGGGCCGGTCGACATCTCCTGGTACTGGGTGGCTCGGTGCTGTTGCTGTTCCTGGTCGTCATCTCCGTCCTCGTCGTGAGGGCGCGCCGCCGCGGACGGGTCCCGGCATGATGTGATGGAGGTGGACGGGCCCATGGTCCCAGATTTGGCGACGTATCGGTGCAGGTCAGGTCAACTGGGTTGACGTCAGGTCGGCACTCGTCAAGACTGTGGGACAGTGCGTCACATGGGACCTCCGTTCCGTGGCTGGGGCGCGCGATCCCATCATCATCACGGACGGTGCCATTGTGAACACAGGACAATTGCGACTTGTGCCCGCGGTCAGGAACGACAACCGCTGGCGTGGAAGAAGACGCCGGACGATCTCCCTCGCCCTAGCGACTGCGCTCCTGACGAGCGGACTTGCCGTCGGCGGAGTCAGCCCAGCCTTGGCGGACGACACTGACGAGTCGGGGAACACGACGGTGGTGGACCCGGTGCCATCCGAGGACAGCGGGTCCGAGACGCAGACTGGGGAGGCCGAGTCCGGCTCGACGACGCAGTCGGGCGACCAGGATTCGGAGCAGTCAGGTACCGCCCCCGTCCAGACGCAGTCCGTGGCACCGCTGTCAGCGGCTGCGAGTGCAGAGTTGGTGGCGAAGAATGGCATCCCGGCCCTCAACGTCCAACTGGACGGCACGACGAAGCTCACAGACCTCGATGGTGGCTCGAAGGACAAGAAGTACGCGGCGAAGATCAGCCTGACGGACCCGACTGATCCGTCCCACAACTTTGTGGACTACGTCGGCGAGATCAAGGGACGCGGGAACTACACGTGGAAGCTGGCGAAGAAGCCGTACCAGATCAAGTTCGCGAAGAAGGATGCGGATGGGCCCGGGGATGTGCCCCTCGCAGGTATGACCAAGGAACGCACGTGGATCCTGCTGGCCAACCACGCCGACCCCTCGCTGCTCCGCAACAACACTGCCTTCGAGATCGCGAACAAGCTGGGACTCGCTGCAACGCCGCAGGAGTCGAGATTCGTCGACCTGAGCATCAACGGGACGTACGTCGGCACCTATCAGGTGACCGAGAAGATCGAGGTTAAGAAGAGTCGTCTCAATCTCAAGGACGATTCGGGCATCATGGTGGAGTTGGACAACAGCTACGGACGCGCAGAGACGCACCATTTTGCTTCCTCGCAGTCAGGAACGGTCTTCGCCTACAAGGAGAGCAAGACTGATCTCAACGGTGACGATTCGATGCCCGCTGCGGTGAAGGTGGGTTGGGACGACATCAGGTCGGACATCAACAAGCTGGATGGTTTGTTGTATGCGTCGAGTCCGAACTGGTCTGAGATCTCGAAGATCATTGATGTGGACTCGTTCGTCAGGTACTACTACCTGACAGAGCTCACCGCGAACCCTGAGATCGGGTCCTCGTCGGTGTACTTCTACAAGGATGGTGTCGGCGACAAGCTCCACATGGGTCCCGCATGGGACTTCGACTCAGCGTTGGGAGCCTTCAGTTCCAAGTCTCTCGGCGCGGATCCCTACGCCAACTACACGAACAACGTGAAGTGGCTGCGCGGGACCGGTACTGACTGGTACGCCCAGCTGTCGAGGAACCCCCAGTTCGTGCGAGCGCTCTATGCGACATACGACTCAGAGGCATCTCCGGCCTATGCCGCAGCCGAACAGAGCATCACGACCATGTCCGCCACGCTCAGCAAGTCGGCTGCGGCCAACTTCAAGCAGTGGAACATCCTGGGAAAGCCGTCCCTTCTCTTCAACCACGACCGCACGTGGAAGTCGACC
>NZ_CCXH01000228.1 GCF_000820725.1 Actinomyces polynesiensis
GGGGGTGGGGGGCGTCAACACCCCCACCCACACCACCCCCGGGGTGTCGGTGGGAGAAGGGCAACCCGAGACCGCAGGCACTGAGCAATCCCCACGGTGTGGCGGGGAATGGTCACACACATGAACACGATGCACTGACAAGCACAAATCTGAAACACTCCCGATCTCGCACAGTGCGGGGCGGGTAGCGGTTCCCTGATCACGGGATGGTGACCCATGCGACGCAGAACTGACAAGCTCCCTGCCGAACGGACGAGCATTCACATGAGCGGCCGTCGCACCCTTCGGCGCGCTGCTGCCCTCGGCCTGGCCGCCGTGATTGCCTCGACGGGTGTCGTGGTTGGTGCCGGTGGGGCCATTGCCGATGACGGCACCGCCGGTTCCGATGCGCAGTCAGGAACAGGGAGTGTGGTTTCCGTCCCGGAGCCGACCACCTCTGGCTCCGACTTGGCAGTGTCCGGAGACCAGGAGACGGCGGAGTCGGATGGCGCGGTCCAGCCACAGGAGGCGACCCCGTTGACGACGTCGGACTCGGCCACCGCGACAGCGCCCGTTGCCTTCGTGTCGAACCTCCCGGTCATCGACATCACGCTCGCCGACACCACGCTCGGGAAGGTCAACTCGGGGTCCAAGGACGCGAAGTACAAGGCGGCGGTGAGCCTCGCAGATCCTTCTGCTGCTTCCAATGCGCTGACTGGACTCTCGGCTGAGTTCAAGGGCCGCGGGAACTTCACATGGACCTTGGAGAAGCGTGCCTACCAGATCAAGTTCGACAAGAAGACCGATGTGCTCGGCATGGGCAAGGCGAAGGCGTGGGTCCTGCTGGCCAACCACGCCGATCCGTCGATGCTCCGGAACAAGGTCGCCTTCGACGTTGCTGATGCCGTCGGCCTGCGTGACACCTCGAAGTCGAGGTACGTCGACCTGAGGGTCGACAACACCTACATCGGCACCTACCAGTTGACCGAGAAGGTCGAGGTGGGGGAGAACCGGCTTGAGCTCAAGGACCCCAATGGGGTCCTGGTGGAGTTGGACAACAACAACTACATGGAGGAGCCCTTCCGCTTCCAGACTCCGAACAGCGGAACCCACTTCGTCCTCAAGGACTACAAGTCCGATCTCAATGACGATGACACGTTGTCGCCTGCGGTGAAGGTGGGCTGGGACGACATCAGGTCGGACATCAACAAGCTGGATGGTTTGTTGTATGCGTCGAGTCCGAACTGGTCTGAGATCTCGAAGATCATTGATGTGGACTCGTTCGTCAGGTACTACTACGTTGCGGAGCTCACCGAGAACGGCGAGATCGCCATGTCGTCGGTGTACTTCTACAAGGATGGCGTCGGCGACAAGCTCCACATCGGACCGGCGTGGGACTACGACGTCTCCATGGGCAACTTCTCCATGGTGGACCGCGGATCTGACCCGTACACGAACTACGTCAAGAATGTCCGGTGGTTGCGTGGGAAGGGCACCGATTGGTATGCCCAGTTGCTCAGGAACCCGCAGTTCGTCCGGGCAGTCGACGCCTCGTACGACGAACTGGCGGCACCTGCCTACGGTGCTGTCGTCTCGGGCCTGAAGGAGCAGGGCAACCAGATCGACGCCTCTGCGACGAAGAACTTCGCGAAGTGGTCCAATGTCCTGGGACGGACATCAGTCCTTCCCTCCAACACCCGCGTCATTTCGAAGACG
>NZ_CCXH01000229.1 GCF_000820725.1 Actinomyces polynesiensis
GTGGGTGGGGGTGATGACACCCCCACCCCCACCACCCCCGAGCTCGAATGCCTGCGTGTCGCTCCCGGGAGGCTGTCTCGACCTGGTGCAGGGTTCCCGGAGGAGCGTGTCCTCACCTCCGGGAACACACTGGAGATCCGGGCCGTCCACCCGGGGGCAAGATCTGGCGGCTCCCGCTGCAGGGCGGTCCCGACGTCGTAGGCTGTGGGGGATCCGACCCGCCCCCACCCGGGCGGACATTCCCGACACCCAGGAGGGACCGTGGCCGACCTGCCGCGCACGCTCGGACTTCCCGACTTCCCGTGGGACCTGCTCGTCCCGGCCAAGGAGCTTGCGGCGTCCCATCCCGGTGGCATCTGCGACCTGTCGGTGGGCACCCCCGTGGACCCGACCCCCGCATTCGTGCGCGCGGCCCTCGACGAGGCCTCCGACGCCCCCGGCTACCCCACGGTGATCGGCACCGAGGAGGTCCGTCACGCGATCCTCGAGTGGGCCGCACGGCGGGGGATGGTGGACGTCGGCACGGACGGGGCGATCCCCACGATCGGGTCCAAGGAGGCCGTCGCCTGGCTGCCCACACTGCTCGGCGTGCGCCCGGGGGACACGGTCCTGGTCCCCGAGGTCGCCTACCCCACCTATGACGTCGGAGCCCGTCTGGCCGGTGCGACCCCCGTCCCCGTGGACCCGACCCGTCCCGACAGCTGGCCCGACGCCGCCCTCGTCTGGCTGAACTCCCCGGGCAACCCGGACGGCCACGTCCTCACCCGGGACCAGCTGCGCTCGGCCCTGCGGTGGGCGCGCTCGCACGGCGCGGTGCTCGCCTCCGACGAGTGCTACGCGGCGCTGCCCTGGGGGGCACCCTTCGTCGACGAGGGCGTCCCCAGCCTGCTGGACCGGGAGGTCTGCGAGGGGGATCCCCGCGGGGTCCTCGTCCTCTACTCCCTCTCGAAGCAGTCGAACATGGCCGGCTACCGGGCGGCCGTGCTGGTGGGGGACCCGGACCTGGTCCGGCCGGTCGTCGAGGTGCGCAAGCACTCCGGGATGATGGTGCCCGCGCCGGTGCAGCACGCGATGGCGGTCGCACTCCTCGACCCGGAGCACGCGGACGCCCAACGACGCACCTATGCCCGACGGCGCGAACTCCTCCTGGCGGCCGTGGACGCGGCCGGCCTGGAGAACGACCCGGACTCGGTGGCGGGCCTGTACCTGTGGGTGCGTGACCCCTCCGCCACCAGCCCCGACTCGTGGGCCCTGGTGGACCGCCTGGCACGGCTGGGGATCCTCGTCGCCCCCGGGGACTTCTACGGGGAGGCCGGGCGGGGCAGGGTCCGCATCGCGCTGACCGCCACCGACGAACGCATCGCAGCGGCCGCCGCACGTCTGTCCGCCGCCGCCCAAGAATCTTGAGCACGAGACAGTTCCCGGTACTACAGTTGGGACGAGAGTCCCACCCTCGCAGCTGAGGGTGAACCACCCACCAGGAGGTCGACACCCGATGAGCAGCAAGTCCACCACCAGCGCCGACGTGACGACTTCCCCCACCCCGGACGGTCCGGACACAGCCGCCTCCGCGGCCACCACGGAGCCCACCGAGGCCCCCGACGGCCTGCTGGTCGTCGGGGACGCGAAGGTCCAGCTCCCGCGCGCCCGTGCGACCGTCGGTACCGACGGTGTGCGCATCGGCAAGGTGATGGCCGAGGCAGACGTCGTGACCCTCGATCCCGGCTACACGAACACCGGGTCGTGTGAGTCCGCCATCACCTACATCGACGGGGACGCGGGCATCCTCCGCTACCGTGGCTACCCCATCGACCAGCTCGCGAAGAACTCCAGCTTCCTGGAGGTCGCCTACCTGCTGATCTACGGGGAACTGCCCGACGCGGCGACCCTGGAGAGCTTCATCCGCAACATCCAGCGCCACCGCCTGCTCCACGAGGACTTCAAGGCCTTCTTCACGGCCTTCCCCCACGACGGCCACCCCATGGCGATCCTCCAGGCGGGTGTGGCGGGGTTGGCCACCTACTACGAGGACACACTCGACCCCCGCGACCCGGACCAGCTCAACGAGGCACTCGTCCTGCTCATCGCCAAGCTGCCGACCATGATCAGCTACATCGCGAAGCGCGCCGCCGGTCTTCCCCTCCTCTACCCGGACTCCCAGCGCGGGTACACCGAGGACTTCATCCGGATGACCTTCGGCATGCCCTACCAGGCCTACGACATCGACCCCGCACTGGTGCGTGCCCTGGACATGCTGCTGATCCTGCACGCCGACCACGAGCAGAACTGCTCGACCTCCACGGTCCGCCTGGTCGGCTCCTCCCAGGCGAACCTCTACGCCTCGGTCGCCGCAGGTGTCGGGGCGCTGGCCGGCCCGCTCCACGGCGGCGCCAACGAGGCCGTGCTGCGGATGCTGCACCAGATCAACGACTCGGGCGACTCCGTGCAGTCCTTCGTGGACCGGGTGAAGAACAAGGAGTCCGGTGCCCGTCTCATGGGCTTCGGCCACCGGGTCTACAAGAACTACGACCCGCGCGCCGCGATCGTCAGGGCGACCGCCCACGACGTCCTGGAGCGTCTGGGCAGGCGTGACAACCTCCTCGACATCGCCATGCAGCTGGAGGAGATCGCCCTCAACGACGACTACTTCAAGGAGCGCAAGCTCTACCCGAACGTCGACTTCTACACGGGGCTCATCTACTCGGCGATGGGCTTCCCGCCCAAGATGTTCACCCCGCTGTTCGCGCTGGGTCGCCTCCCGGGCTGGATCGCGCAGTACCGCGAGATGACACAGGACCCGGCCACCAAGATCGGGCGCCCCCGTCAGGTCTACATCGGCGAGGTCGAGCGCAACTACGTGCCGCTGCGCCAGCGCAACCCGCGGTTCGCCGGGGCCTGACGCGGCCCTGTCCACAAGGCGGTGTGGAGAAGTCTGTACAAAGACTTGAAGGACATGTGCCCGGAGGCCGCCCACCTGCGCTGATGCACCTGTGTCTCGGAGGCCTTCCGTCCACAGGCCCTGCAGGCGGAGACGTGCCCGGTCCCCTGCTCAGGCAGGGGACCGGGGAGCCTCAGTTGCTGGCGTGGAGGGCGTCGTTGAGTTCGATTCCGTGTCCGCCGCGGGCCAGGGCCTCCACACGCCCGGAGACCGAGTTGCGTCGGAAGAGCACGTTGGAGGCACCGGCCAGCTCGCGCGCGGAGACGGTGCGGGGTTCGGCGAAGAGCCCGTTCTCACCGGGGACGACGCCGCCACCGGGCAGGACCGCGACCTTGGTGCCCGCCGTCAGGTAGAGACCGGCCTCCACCACGCAGTCGTTGCCCAGCGGGATCCCCAGACCGGAGTTCGCCCCGAGGAGGCACCGCTCACCCAGGCGGACGCGCTGGCGACCGCCTCCTGAGAGGACGCCCATGGTCGAGGCGCCGCCGCCGACGTCCGAGCCGTCGCCCACCACGACTCCCTGGGAGATGCGTCCCTCCACCATGGAGCGACCCAGGGTCCCCGCGTTGAAGTTGACGAAGGCTGCGTGCATCACAGTGGTGCCCTCGGCGAGGTGGGCGCCCAGACGGACCTTCGCACCGTCGGCGATGCGCACGCCGGAGGGGATCACGTAGTTGACCATCGGCGGGAACTTGTCGACGCCGATGACGGTGACGGGGTGACCGAGATGGAGGCGCAGCCGCATGCGCGTCTCCTCGAAGTCCTCCACCGCGCAGGGGCCCGCCGAGGTCCACACGACATTGGGCAGGCGCGAGAAGATCCCGTCCAGGTTGACGGTGTTGGGGAGCACCAGCCGGTGGGAGAGGAGGTGGAGGCGGAGGTAGGCGTCCGCCGTGGACTGGGGCTGGTCCTCCAGGTCCGCCTGGCAGGTCACCACGGAGGTGCGGATCCCGCGGGCGTGGTCCTGTCGCTCCAGTTGGGTGAGCTTCTCCAGGAGTTCGCCGTCTCCGCCCTGGGAGTGCTCCCCGAGGTGGGGGTCCGGGTACCAGACGTCCAGGGTCTGGCCGCTGGTCGTCACGGTCGCGAGGCCGATGCCCCAAGCCTTTGTCGTTTCCATGGGAACACTCTAGGACGGGGGTCGCGCCCCGGCCCGGCGGGTCCCACACAGTGGGGTCCTCTGGTGCCCGTGGCGCCCAGCGGCGACGCCCCCGGTTCACCTCGCCGAAGAGGCCCGTCGGTGGTCCCACAGGTCCGGCCAGAACACCCCGACCTCGGTGAGCATGGTGCGCAGCAGGGGCAGGGAGAGGCCGACCACGGAGTGGTAATCGCCCTCGATGCCGGTGACGAAGGGGCCACCCAGACCGTCCACGGTGAAGGACCCCGCGACCTTGAGCGGCTCACCCGAGTCCACGTAGGCATCGATCTCCGCATCCGACATGTCGCCGAAGCGGACGGTCGTGGAGGCCGAGGCACCGATCTCGCGGACCTGTGTCCACGGGCCGGCATCGGTGCCCGCCCGGTCCGGAGCCGACCCGCCCAGCGTCGACCCGCCCAGCGTCGACCCGCCCAGCGCCGACCCGCCCGGTCTCGCCCCCTCGGGCCGCACCGCGCCCGGTCCCGCGGGCTCCAGGACGACCGCGAAGTGGCCGGTCCACAGGACGGCCGCGCGGTTGCGCATCTCCCGGATGCGTTCGCGCGCCACCTCGGGGCGGTGGGGCTTGCCGAGCATCCGCCCGTCGAGTTCCAGCATCGAGTCGCAGCCCACGACCACCAGACGATCGGCACCGGCACTCGCGGTCAGGGCGGGCCGGCCCTGCTCCAGTCCCTCGGCCACGGCCCGGCACTTGGCGGTGGCCAGGGCGAGCACCTCGTCGGCAGGGGTGGTGGTGCCCCCGCTGAACGCCCGGCCGCCGGGCAGCGCGGCGAGCACGGCGGGCTCATCGACGTGGGAGACGATGACCTCCGGTGTGATCCCGGCGGCGACCAGGGTGGCCCGGCGTGCCGGGGACTTCGAGGCCAGCACCAGGTGGGTGGGGATGCCCCGCCTCACGACAGCACGGCCTCGCGCAGCGTGGCCATGGGCAGACTGCCGAGCTTCAGCGCCTTGGAGTGGAAGGCCTTGGGCGTCGCGTCCTCGCCGTGCCGGGGTGCCCACTCCAGGTACTCTGCGCGCAGTTGTTCCCACAGGCGCTGACCGACCTTGTACGAGGGCGCCTGCCCGGGCCAGCCCAGGTAGCGGTTGAGCTCGAAGTCCAGGAAGCCGTCGGCCATGGCGACGTTCTCCTTGAGGAAGGACCGTGCGAAGTCGCGGTCCCACACCCCGCCGCCTCCGGGACGCTCCTTGCCCAGGTGGACGCCGATGTCCAGCGCGACCCGCGCCGCGCGCAGACGCATGGAGTCCAGCAGGCCCATGCGGTTGGCGGGCTCGTCCTGGTAGCCGAGTTCGGCCATGAGGCCCTCGGCGTAGAGCGCCCAGCCCTCACCGTGCCCGGAGTTCCAGGAGGCCAGGCGTCGGTAGAGGTTGAGGGTCCCCGACTCGCGATGGCCTGGGAGATCTGCAGGTGGTGACCGGGGACGCCCTCGTGGAAGACGGTGGTGCGCTCCTGCCAGGTGTGGAAGGTGGTCTCCCCCTCGGGCACCGCCCACCACATGCGGCCCGGGCGGGAGAAGTCCTGCGACGGCCCCGTGTAGTAGATGCCTCCGTCCTGGGACGGCGCGATCATGCACTCGATGCGCCGGGCGGGGGCGGGGATGTCGAACTGGGTGCCGTCGAGGTCAGCGATGGCGCCGTCGGCGATTCCCTGCATCCATTCCCGCAGGGCATCGGTGCCGTGGAGCTGGAGGGAGGGCTCGTCGTTGAGGCGGTCCAGGGCCTCACGCACGCCGGTGCCCGCGCCGTAGAGTTCCTCCGCGATCGCCCGCTGCTGGGCGTCGATCTCGGCGAGCTGGGCGAGTCCCCACTCGTAGGTCTCGTCCAGGTCGACCACCGCGCCGATGGAGGCCCTGGAGAAGCGGGCGTAGCGCTCGCGGCCGATGCCGTCCGCGGTCGGCGCGTGGTCCAGGAGCTCCTCACCGAGCATCTGCGCCAGGCCACCGTACGCGGACGCCGCCTCGACAGCGCCCTCGCGCAGGTCCCGCTCCAGGTCGGCATCCCCATGGACGAGGGCGGCGCCCTCGTCCGCCAGCTCGGAGAAGAAGTTCCCCGCGGCTGCCAGGCCGCGGGCCTGCTCGATGCCGATCCCGATCTGGCGGCGCGCGGCGATGCGGCCCCGGGAGGCGGCCAGTCGCAGCGAGTCCTGGTAGCCGGCCAGCGCCTCGGGCACGGCGTGGAGGCGTCGGGCGATGTTGCCCCAGTCCCCGGCAGTGTCCTTGTCCATGAGGTCGAAGCTCATGCGGATGTCCTGGATGGGGGAGGCGATGTTGTTCACACTGCCCAGCCACTCGTCGGCCTCCTCGAGGTCGATCTCGGCGCCGAGGCTCTCGACGATGGCGGAGGCCGTCGTGCGGTCGACCTCGTCGACGGGAGTGATCCTCTGCGCATCCGTCACCAGTGCGCGTGCCAGGTCGAGCATCTGCTCCTGCCCGGCGGGCGAGTAGTCGGGGAGGGCCCCGGGATCGCCCGGCAACCCCCAGTCCGTCGCGGCCAGGGGGTTGAGGCGGGCGACGTCGCGGACGTAGGAGTCGGCTCGCGCGTCGAGGTCGGAAGGGGTATGGGGGGCGTGTTCACTCACGTGCCCCAGCCTAGATGCGTGTGGGAGCCGATGCGTCGGCAGGAGGGACGCTGCGCCGTCCCCTTGCTCCCCGGCCATGCCCCGAGGGCCCTGCCCTGACGGCACCCTGCGCCCGTGGGCCTAGTCTGGTGCGGTGCGCCTCGGTCTGCTGGGTCTCGTGCTCATCCTGCTGGGCGGTGCCGCGTGGGCCACCGGTCTCCTGCCCGCCGCGGATGCCGTCGCGCTCGGGCAACGGGTCTGGCCGGTCCTGCTCTTCGCCCTCGCCGTCACGGTGGTGGCCGAGCTGGCCGCCTCTGCCGGTGTCTTCGTGCAGGTCGCCTCCCGCGTGGCTCTCCTGGCGCGCGGGCGCACCACCATCCTGTGGCTGTTGGTGGTGGGGCTGGCGATCCTGTCGACGGTATTCCTCTCCCTCGACACGACAGCGGTCCTCCTCACTCCTGTGGTCGTCCTCCTCGCCGTCCAGGCCCACCTGCGTGCCCGCGCGTTCGCACTGACCACCGTGTGGCTGGCGAACACGGCGTCGCTGTGGTTGCCGGTCTCCAACCTGACGAACCTCCTGGCCGCGCACCGACTCGGGGAAGGGGGTGTGCGTGCATTCGTGGAACTCATGTGGCTGCCCGCCCTCGTCGCCACGGTGGTGCCGGTGGCGCTCCTCTTCCTCGTCTTCCGCGGGCAGCTGTCCGGGGACTTCTCCCCGACACCGCCTCCTGCGGCACCCGACCCCCTGCTGTTGCGGATCTGCGCGGCAACGGTCGGGCTGCTCCTGCCGATGCTGGTCCTCATGGGTGGGGAACCGTGGATCCCCGCATGTGCGGCTGCCGTGGTGATCGTCGCGGCCTTCGCCTGGAGGCGTCCGAGCGCGCTGCGCTGGAGTGTGCTGCCGGTGCCCCTGGTGCTGTTCGCCTCGGGCCTGTTCCTGGTCGTCGGGACGGCGCACTCGCTGGGAGCCACCGCGCCGTTGGGAGTGCTCGCCGGCGAGGGCGAGGGCCCAGTGGCGCTCCTGCGCCTCTCGGCGGTGGGAATGCTGGGGGCGAACGGCGTGAACAACCTCCCTGCCTACCTCGCCCTCGAACCCCTCGCGGACTCACCCCTGCGTGTGGGTGCACTGCTCATCGGCGTCAACGCCGGTCCCCTGGTCACACCGTGGGGGTCGCTCGCGACCCTGCTGTGGCACCAGCGCCTCCAGGCGATGGGCGTGTCGATCTCCTGGCGGGCGTTCATCCTCCTGGGCGTCGTGGCGGCACCTCTCACGGTCGGTGCTGCCAGTGCCGGTCTCTGGCTGGCGTCACGGTGAGGTGCGGTTGACATCCGGTCATGATTCCTGTGCCCCTGCCATGAACGACACCGGTGGTGTCCTCTTCCGGTTGCGCAGGGCACTACTGTTGACAGGTGACGACCGACACAGTCCATGTGGAAGATCACGTGAGTGACCACATCATCGACGCCCCAGGAGGTGTGTGCCCAGTGACTCCGACCGACCCCTCGGGCCCGGTCCGCGGGGGTGCGGGAGTGCCCACCACACCCGCTGAGGAGTCCCCCCCACCCTCACAGGTCGCACCGCCGACGCCCGGACGCTGGGTCTGGGCACGGGATGCCATGAGGGAACAGAGGGGGTCGACAGGCGTCCAGGACCGGGGCCGGGTCCGACATCGGACGGCCCAGGGGGACGAGCCGGGGAACGCGCGGCCATCGGCTCCCGGGGGACGGAGCCGGGGATCGGAGCCGGGTGCAGTCCCCGGGTCACAGGGACCTGCCGCCGGTGGCACAGTGGTCGGCACCGGCACCGGGACGTCCCACCGACCGGCGGGCCGGGGTGCGACGGAGGGCGCTGCTCCGGACGTCCCGCCGTCCAGCGGCCGGGCCCGGCCCCGGGGCCTGGTCCCGCCGGTGGAGGACGGACAGGTGGCGGGCACCGGCAGGGCCTCGGTCGGGGTGGGGTCCGCGGACAGTGCAGGGCCGACGGAGGCCGGGTCGCACGGGGCACCGGATGCCGGGCAGCCGCACCCGGGTACCCATCCCGCAGGGCCGATCTGTCCCGCTGGCCCGGCCGATCCCGCCGGGCCCGTCGAACCCGTCCGGCCCACCGACCTCAGCCACACCTCCCCCGACATCGACGAGAGGATCGCCGGCTACCAGGACCTCCTGCTGGGGGGACGCCCTTCTCTGACGGCCCGGGACCTGGCCGAGCGCACCGGCACGCCGTTGGGACGTGTCGACGAGTTCTGGCTGGCCATGGGCTTCCGCACCGTGGATCCCGAGGAGGTCGCCTTCACCGTCCGGGACCTGCAGGCCTACGGTGCGTGGAGCACCCTCATCGACTCCGGCGCCATCGACTTGGCGACGGGACGCTCCCTGTTGCGCGCCCAGTCCCACATCTCCGACCGCCTGGCCCTGTGGCAGGTGGAGGCCCTCGTCGAGGACGTCGCGCGCAGACAGGACCTGGACGACACCCAGGCGCGGCGGCACGTGCTGGAGAACATGGGGGACCGGGTCGACTTCCTCGAACACGCCCTCGTCTACTCGTGGCGGCGCCAACTCGAGTCGCTGATCACCAGGGTCGACCACGAGGTGACCCAGCGCGGACCGGACTCGGGGAAGCGGCGGTTCCCCCTGACCCGCTCCCTCGGCTTCGTCGACATGGTCTCCTACACCTCGTCCTCCACCATCCTCGGCAGCAAGCTCGTGGGGCTCATCGAGCGCTTCGAGGACGCCTCGCGCACCGCGGTGACCGCCGCCGGGGGGCGCGCCGTCAAGATGATCGGGGACGCGGTCCTCTTCATCGCGGACGACCTCACCACGGGACTGCGGGTGGTCACCTCGCTCATCGAGGCACTCGGCGCCGACGACCAGATCCTGCCGGTGCGCGCCTCCTTCGTCCGCGGCGACGTCTTCTCCCGTTCGGGGGACGTCTTCGGGCCGCCGGTGAACCTCGCGTCTCGCCTTGTGGACATCGCGCCGGAGGGCAGGATCCTCACCGACGCCACGACGGCTGCGGCCATCGCCGGCGGGAAGGGAGGGTCGGGGTACCACCTCGAGGACTTCCCCAGCGCCGAATTGCGCGGGTTCGGGACGGTCTCGCCGTATCTCCTGGCCCGGGACATGGACTGACCACAGACCCGTCCGACAGGCCCGGAACGGGAGGCACGGCGGCCCTCACAGGGTGTTTCACGACCTGGACGACCTTTTACTTGGTCAAGGAATGTGAAAGGAAACCCCTTCCGGGCTTACGATGAGCACGTGACTACTGTTCTGCTCGTCGAAGACGATCCCGCGATCTCCGAACCGTTGGCCCGCGCGCTGGGCCGTGAGGGATACGAGGTGAGGGCCTCCGGCACCGGCCGCGGCGCACTCAGCGAACTCGAGGGCGCCGACCTGGTCGTCCTCGACCTCGGCCTGCCCGACATCGACGGGCTCGACGTCGCCCGTGAGATCCGCAGCCAGGGCAAGACGATCCCGATCCTCATCCTCACGGCACGCACCGACGAGGTCGACATGGTCGTCGGTCTGGACGCCGGCGCCGACGACTACGTCACGAAGCCGTTCCGTCTGGCCGAACTCCTCGCCCGCGTGCGCGCACTGCTGCGACGCACCGGCACGGAGGCCGGTGAGGGCGACCTGGTGGCCCAGGACGTCCGCGTGGACGTGGCTGCCCACCGTGCCTTCGTCGGTGAGCGAGAACTCCAGCTCACCGCCAAGGAGTTCGACCTCCTGCGCGTGCTGGTGCGCGAGGCCGGAAACGTCGTCGAACGTGACGCCCTCATGCGCGAGGTGTGGGGGTCCGACCCGTCGGGGTCCACCAAGACCCTGGACATGCACGTGTCCTGGCTGCGGCGCAAGCTCGGCGACGACGCCGCCGACCCGCGCTACATCACCACGGTGCGCGGCATGGGCTTCAGGTTCGAGACCGGCAAGGACTGACACCCACCCACCTCCTGGACCGCCCGGTCGCCGCGGTGGTGACGGGGGAACGGTGGCCGGGCCCGGTGGGGCACCGGGGGACGTGACGAGGGAAGGCGGCAGGGAGGAGGTCCACGGTGCGCAGGCGAGCTGTGCAGATGATCCTCACGGCCGTCACCGTGGTGGCCCTGCTCATGGGCATTCCCGGTGCCGCGATGGGGTCCATCATGGTGTGGAACTCCGAGCAGCGCACCCTCGAGGCGCGTGCCCAGTCCCTGGTGAGGGCCGTGGACCGCCGCGTGGCCGAGGGGCACGAGGTGCCGGCCAGCCTCGTGGAGGCGTGGGCGAGCCCCCTCTCCTCCGACCAGGAGGATGCCTGGACACGCGTGTCGACGGCAGACGGTGAGCCGATCGTCGTGGGCGCCGAGGTGGAGGGTCCGGCGCTGACCTCAGTGGTCGTCTCCGCGCTGGGGACCACCGTGCGCATGGAGATCCCCGCCACCCAGGCGCTGCGCAAGGTGGGCCTGGTCGTCGCAGCCTTCCTCGGGGGCACGGTCGCGTCCATGGTCGTGGGGTGGGCACTGGCCAACAGGCTGTCCCGGAGACTGTCCGCGCCGCTCATCTACCTGGCTGCCCAGGCCGAGCAGATCGGGTCGGGGCAGGTCCGCGCCCGCGTCAAGGCATCGGGGATCGAGGAGATCGACCTGGTCCAGGACGAGCTCGCCCGGACCGGGGAGCGGATGGCGGGTCGCCTGGCGGCCGAACGGCAGTTCGCGGCGGATGCCTCCCACCAGTTGCGCACGCCGCTGACGGCACTGTCGATGCGCCTGGAGGAGATCGAGATGATCTCCACCCAGGAGGAGGTCCGCCAGGAGGCCCAGCGGAGCCTCGAGCAGGTCGAGCGACTCACCGGGGTGGTCTCGGAGTTCCTGGACCCCTCCGCGCGCTCGGGAGGTCTCACGGAGGCGATCCACGTCGTCGAGGTGTTCATCACCGAACGCGAGGAGTGGGAGGAACAGTTCGAGAAGGCCGGGCGCGAGTTGGTCTTCACGGACGAGGCGGAGCAGCCGGTGCTGGCTGACGGGGCCAAGCTCGCCCAGGTCCTGGCCACCCTCATCGAGAACTCGCTGCGTTACGGGGCGGGGACGACGCGTGTCGTCGCCCGGCGTTCCACCAACAAGCGCGGCGTGATGATCGACGTCTCCGACGAGGGTCCCGGTGTCGAGGAGGACCTGGCCCCCGACATCTTCGAGTACGGCGTCTCCGGCCACGGGTCGACCGGCATCGGCCTGGCCCTGGCCCGCGACCTCATGCAGGGGATGGGTGGCCGCCTCGAGCTCACCCAGCAGCGGCCCCCGGTCTTCACCGCGTCACTGTCCGCGATCCCGACGTCACTGGACCCGGACCGGGTCATGCCGGAGGGGCCGCTGGTCTCCATGGGACGCCGCTCCCGCCGCTTCTGACCGCGAGGTCCGCTCTGTTCTGTGGCCGAGGTCCGCTCAGTTCGACCCTCGAGGTCCGCTCAGTTCGACCCTCGAGGTCCGTCCCCCGGTCCTCGCTGCCCGGTGAACACGAATGCCCGGTAGCCCACGTAGCGCAGGATCGTCCCCAGGACCAGCCCGACGACATTGGCCGAGACGTTGTCCGCGAGCACCGAGGTCAGTCCGAGCAGGTGGTGGGACACCCACAGGCACGCCAGGGGCGGGACCATCCCGGCGACGTTCACCACGACGAACCCACCGAGCTCGCGGCCGGGGGAGTCGGTCGCACGGGCGGAGAAGGTCCAGTGACGGTTCACCACCCAGGAGAACAGGGTCGCCACTGCGACGGAGACGACCTTGGCGAGCATGACGTGGCGACCCTCGGTGGCCGCACGCACGATGTTGAACACCGCGAGGTCGACCACCCAGTTCATCCCACCCACGCCGAGGAACCGGAGGACCTCGGTGACTCGGTCACGCTTGAGGGGTGGCAGGGACCGGATGGCGGGCAGCCGCTCGAGCAGGCGGAGGCGTGGATCCACCTGCGCATGGTATCCCGCTCCGGGACTCCGCCCTGTGACCGGTTCCCCGGCGACCGCTCCCCCACCGGCCGGTCCCCCACCGGGTTTCCGCGGACTGGCTCCGGGAGGAGCGCGTCCCGTCCAGGCGGTAGGTTGGGCGCGTGGTGGATACCGGACTGACGCAAGCGCCCGTGGTCGCCGTGGTGGGTGGCGGCCAGCTGGCGAGGATGATGCAGGAGAGCGCCATTGCCCTGGGCGTGCACCTCAGGGCACTGGTGGAGGCCCCGGACGGCTCGACCGGACAGGTGGTCGTGGACTCGACCGTCGGGGAAGCCTCCGACGCGCGGGCCGTGGCGGACCTGTGCCGGGGTGCCGACGTCCTCACCTTCGAGCACGAGCACGTCCCCCAGTCGGTCCTGGCGGCCCTGCCACCGGACCTGCCCGTGAACCCCCCGGCCTCCGCGCTGCTCCACGCCCAGGACAAGCTCGCCATGCGCGAGCGCCTGTCCGGCCTCGGGATCCCGTGCCCGCGCTGGGCGCGGCTCGACACCCCTGCGGACCTGCAATTGTTCGGCGACGAGGTCGGCTGGCCCGTCATCGTCAAGACCCCCGTGGGGGGCTACGACGGTCACGGCGTGCGGGTGGTCCGCACCGCCTCGGACGTCGACGACTGGTTCGACCACGGCGCCCCGCTGCTGGCGGAGGAGAAGGTCCCCTTCACCGGCGAGCTCGCCGCCCTGCTCGCCCGCCGCCCCTCCGGCGAGGTCCGCTCCTGGCCCGTCGCGCGCACGATCCAGCGCCACGGCGTCTGCGCCGAGGTCGAGGCCCCGGCCCCCGGGCTCGATCCGGGTGTCGCCGAGGAGGCCCGCGGGATCGGGGAGAGGATCGCCCGCGAACTGGGGGTCACCGGTGTGCTGGCCGTCGAGATGTTCCTCGTCGAGGATGCGGACGAGGGCGGCCAACGCGTCCTCGTCAACGAGTTGGCCATGCGGCCCCACAACTCCGGACACTGGACCATTGACGGAGCGGTGACCAGCCAGTTCGAGCAGCACCTGCGCGCGGTCCTCGACCTGCCCCTGGGGGACCCGAGCCCCCGGGCCGCGTGGTCCGTGATGGTCAACCTGCT
This sequence comes from Actinomyces polynesiensis, assembly GCF_000820725.1. Taxonomy (GTDB): domain Bacteria; phylum Actinomycetota; class Actinomycetes; order Actinomycetales; family Actinomycetaceae; genus Pauljensenia; species Pauljensenia polynesiensis. The sequence goes on from NZ_CCXH01000229.1 coordinate 13,695, forward strand.
GGGCAGCGAGCTGCCCGACCCGGCCCTGGGCCTGGGTGGGGCATTCGCCTCATCACCCGATGCGCGCGTGCACCTCTACGGCAAGTCGGTGCGGCCCGGACGCAAGCTCGGCCACGTCACCGTGTGCGGGGACGACCTTGCCGCCGCGCGTGCCCAGGCGGAGGCGGCGGTGGCGGCACTCCGCGGGGAGTGAGCGGGCCTCACCGGTGGCGGTCTCGTGCGCACACGGTTGCGCACACCAGGGTCGCGCAGACCACGGCGCCCGTCACCGCGCTCGTCCCGCCGTACGCGAGAGCGGGCCTGAGCTCGGAGGACGCTCCTGAGGCAATGGCGGGTCCCACGACCACATCCGCGACCAGTGCTCCCACGAGGGCGAGGGCCGCAGTGGTCCCCGCGACGAGTCCGATCCGGGGCCGCGAAGCGCCCAGGAAGGCGCCCATTGCCGCCGACAGTGAACTGGCGAGCATGCCCACGTACAGCTCGGACCGACTGGTGCTGTAGGACCAGTCGTAGGACCCCAGGCTGGCGCATGTGTGGAGGAACAGGCCCAGTGGGACGCCGACCACGACGGCGAGAGGCCAGGACGTCGGCCTCGGTGGTCCGCTGCGTCTGTCTGTGGCACGTGAGGTCCTCGTGGACATCGTGACCCGCCCCCCTCCATTGCTGGCGGGCCTCCGCCTGCCGTCCGTCGACTCGGGTGCCTCCGGGGGCGGGGGTCGACTGCACCGTCGTCATGCCGGTTGCCATGCCTGTCGCTGTGTCAACCCAGGCTATCGGGGACTCCGTGGACGGCGGGCACGTTTGCCCCCGAGAACGCCGGGGAGTTCCGCAGTCCCTCGTCAGGAGCGGAACGGGTGGCGATGTCAGCGCTGGTCGGGACTGGTGCCAGAGGGTGCGTCATTCGACAGGCATCTGGGGGACAATGGCGAAGGGCCGGGAATCCTGACCGACCCGCCCGGTTGGTGACCGGCTCAGGCCCAGGGAGGCACCCGTGGAGGACACATCGATGGAGCACGCAGCGACACCCCCGACGGCGGGGGATCCACCCCGCCTCACCCCGACCGGTGAGCACCCCTTGGTCGGCGTGGTCATGGGCTCCGACTCCGACTGGCCGACGATGCGCCCCGCGGTGGAGGCGCTCGCCGAGTTCGGGATCGACGCGGAGGTCGGTGTCATCTCCGCCCACCGCATGCCCGAGGACATGGTCACCTACGGGCGCACCGCATCCGCGCGCGGGCTGCGGGTCCTCATCGCAGGTGCCGGCGGCGCGGCCCACCTGCCCGGCATGCTCGCCGCACTCACCGAGCTGCCCGTGGTGGGGGTTCCCGTGCCACTCAAGCACTTCGACGGCGTCGACTCGCTGCTCTCCATCGTCCAGATGCCGGCCGGCGTGCCGGTGGCGACGGTCTCCGTCGGCGGCGCACGCAACGCGGGCCTGCTCGCCGTGCGGATCCTCGCCGCGGGTGCGGACGAGGGCGCCGCCACCCTGCGCTCGCGGATGCGGGGGTTCCAGGCCGACCTCAGGGGAATGGCGATGGACAAGGGCGCGGCACTGGCCCGTCGGGTGGAGGATGCCTCGCGCGCGGGAGGGGAGCCCGGCGCCTGACGTTGCACGTTGCGACCCGGGTCGGGGCCCGGGAGCAGCGGAGACGGTCCGGCGACTCCGTACGCCGCCAACCGGCTCCGTGTCCGCAGGTACCGGGACCGTCCGGCGACCGCGACCGTCGGTCCGGACTTCTCCCCGTCCCCACCGCGACGTGCCCCGACGCCCACCCGGCGGGCCATAGACTGGGGCCATGAGCATTCTCGTCAGCGGTGGCGCCGGCTACATCGGCGCGCATGTCGTCCGGGTCCTCCAGGAACGTGGTGAGAAGGTCGTCGTCGCCGACGACCTCTCCTATGGGAAGGCGTCACGCATCGGCGACGCGAAGCTGGTCCAGGTCGACGTCGCCTCCGACGCGGCCCGTCAGGTCCTCTCGGACACGATGGTCGACGAGGACGTCACCGCCGTCATCCACTTCGCGGCACGCAAGCAGGTCGGTGAGTCGGTGGAACGCCCCGCCTGGTACTACCAGCAGAACGTCGGTGGGCTGGCCAACATGCTGCTCGCCATGGAGGACGCGGGCGTCGACCAGATGATCTTCTCCTCATCGGCCGCCGTCTACGGGATGCCTCCGGTGGACGTCGTGGCCGAGGACGTGGACAAGCACCCCATCAACCCCTACGGGGAGACGAAGCTGATCGGCGAGTGGATGATGGCCGACTGCGAGCGGGCCTGGGGCCTGAAGTGGATCGGCCTGCGCTACTTCAACGTCGCGGGTGCGGGATGGACCGACCTGGCCGACCCGGCGGTCCTCAACCTGGTCCCGATGCTGCTGGACCGCCTGGCGCGGGGGGACTCCGTGAAGATCTTCGGAACGGACTACCCGACACCTGACGGGACCTGCATCCGCGACTACATCCACGTCCTGGACCTCGCCGAGGCCCACGTGCACGCCCTGGACAAGCTCACGGGCGGTGTGCCCGGACACCACGTCTTCAACGTGGGTACGGGCATCGGCACCTCGGTCCGCCAGATCATCGACGGACTGCGGCGCGTGTCGGGGTGGGACTTCCCCGTCGAGGAACTGCCCCGGCGTGCAGGTGACCCACCGGAGCTCATCGGTGACCCGCACAGGATCGCCGTCGACCTCGACTGGAAGGCGAACCTCGGCGTGGAGGAGATCCTCGAGTCCGCATGGGAGGCCTGGCAGGCGGGTCCGCGGCGCATCGAGGTCCCGAGGTCCTGAGGTCCCACCCGCCCGGGAACCCCGTTCCGGGGAGCGCGGTCGGCGACGGTCCCGGCGCGCCCGGTGTCGACCGTGCTCAGAAGCTCTGCTCCATGTCCGCAGGTGTCAGCGTCCCCTCGAGGACCTTCCGGAAGAAGTCGGGGGCCGTCTGGTCCTGCAGCAGGACCGTCGACCCCGCAGAGGTCTGGTAGCCCAGGGACTCGATGGGTGGTGCCCCGGTGAGGGAGGCGTTCCCGGCCTTGCGGAACGCCATGACCAGTCGTGCCACGTCGACGATGTTCGAGTCCTCGTCCACGGTCAGGGCCCCGGCGCCCGCCCGCTCCAGGCGGAAGGCCTTGAGAGGGTTGAGCAGGACGGAGGGGGACATGGCGGCGGAGACGGTCTTCTCGACGACCTGGCGCTGGCGCTGGGCGCGTCCGATGTCGCCGAGGGGGTCGGAGTAGCGCATCCGGGAGAAGGCGAGTGCGGTGGTGCCATCGGCCTCGTGACAGCCTGACTGCCACACGAGGCCGGAGTAGGAGTCGTTGACGTCCATGTCGAGGCACAACTCGACGCCGCCGACTGCGTCGACGATCTCCCCGACGCCCCCCATGCCGATCTCCACGAAGTGGTCGATGTGCAGTCCGGTCAGGGACTCCACGGTGCTGACGAGCAGCTGTGCGCCCCCGTAGGAATAGGAGGCATTGAGCTTGCCCCAGCCGTAGCCGGGGATGTCGACATAGGTGTCACGGGGGAGTGAGGTCGCCGAGGCCTGGCCGTTGGGTGCGACGTTGACCAACATGATGGAGTCCGCGCGCTGTCCCTCGGTGCCGTCCTGGACGGCACCGTCGGCGCGTGAGTCCGATCCCGCGAGCAGGTAGGTGGTGCCGGGCGTCCCGGTCCCGGAGTCGAGTGCATCGGTGCGCCCCAGGTGTCGGTTGCCGTCCCACAGCAGGAAGGCGGGCCAGGCGAGGACCAGGACCAGGAGGAGTGCGAGGACCCGT
>NZ_CCXH01000230.1 GCF_000820725.1 Actinomyces polynesiensis
CTAAGGTGTTGCTCGCCACCGACCCCGCGAGGTCGCGGTACACGAACCACCCCGTCGAACCCGCGAACAACAAGACCGACAGCAGCACGGCGAGCACACCACGCCCCGCGCCGAAGCGGTACGGGTTGGTCGCTGCGTGGAGGACCGGGGCGATTCCGCCCCCGTTGTGTTCACTCATTGGGGATGATCCTAGCGCCCGTCCCTGCGTGTATCCTGTTCGGTCGCCCACGCGCCCCGGGACCGGGGGCCCGAGTCACTCCTCCGGGGGACGGGAACGTGCGGGCAGTCGCACGGTCTGCAGGGCGATGGCCCGGGCCAACCCGGTCAGGCGCTTCTCGTTGGACGAGTCGCGGCGGTAGGCGGTGGCGACCTGGGCGAAGAAGGCCAGGACCAGGACGTAGACGAGCAGGTTGATACCGCGGTCCACGCCCAGGCGCCACGCCACCCGGTTGAGGAGGCCTGGGAAGAGGACGGCGAACATGGCGAAGACGATGGTGAGGATCATCCCGAGGCGTCGCAGTGCGAGGTGGCCCTGGGAGCGCACCGGGCGCAGCAGGAACCAGGCGACGACCACCAGTCCTGCCAGCAGGACGATCTTGATCAACCAGTAGCTGTCCATGTCAGCCAAGGACCAATTCGACGAGGATGTTCACGGAGTTCAACAGTGACTGCCCCTTCGAGCGCGAGTAGTCGGTGTAGCGGATGTGGACGGGGACCTCCCGCCACGGGAGTCCCGTGGCTGCCAGCTGGTTGACGACCTGGGTGGCGTGGGCCATACGGTTCTGGTCCAGGTTGACGGCGCAGAGGGCGTCACGACGGATCAGGCGCAACCCGTTGTGGGCGTCGGTGAGGTGCAGACCCGTCCGCAGGCGCGTGACCAGGGCGGCCGTCCGCAGGATGATCCGGCGCAGTCGACCCACCTCGCTGGTGCCGTCGAGGAACCGGGAGCCGAAGACGATGGCCAGGTCCTCTGCCCGTGCGGTGGAGACCATCGCCTCGGCGTCCTCGACCCGGTGCTGACCGTCGGCGTCGAACGTCACGACATAGGTGGCGTCGGTGGAGTGGAGCACGTAGTCGAAGCCTGTCTGGAGCGCGGCGCCCTGACCGAGGTTGATCGGATGCGTGGCCACGGCAGCACCCGCGGCCAGGGCCATGTCCCCGGACCCGTCAGTGGATCCGTCATCCACGCACAGGACGTGGGGGAAGTGGTCGAGCAGGTCGGTGACGACCTCGTCGATGACGGTCACCTCGTTGTGCAGGGGCACCACCACCCACACGTCGTCATTGCTCGCCATGGGCACCATTGTGGCATCGAGTGCGCCGCGCGACCGACCGCGTGGTCCGGCGGGGGCCGTGGGATCGTAGGATTGCGGGAGTCGTGCGGATCGGAGGGCACATGCCACGGATTTCGGACTCGGCCGACGTCGCCCCGGGCGCGACCATCGGCGAGGGCTCCCAGGTGTGGCACCTCGCCCAGGTCCGTGAGGACGCGGTCCTCGGTGAGGGCTGCGTCATCGGGCGCGGCGCCTACATCGGCACGGGTGTCCACATGGGCGCGCACTGCAAGGTGCAGAACTACGCCCTCGTCTACGAGCCCGCGCATCTGGCCGACGGAGTCTTCATCGGCCCCGGTGTGGTCCTCACCAATGACCACACGCCGCGGGCGGTGAACCCCGACGGCTCCCTGAAGTCCGCCCAGGACTGGGACCCCGTGGGCGTCGACATCGACGAGGGCGCCTCCGTCGGTGCCCGCGCCGTGTGCGTGGCCCCCGTCCGCATCGGCGCCTGGGCCACCGTGGCCGCCGGTGCCGTCGTGACCCACGACGTGCCCGCGTTCGCCCTCGTCGCCGGTGTACCCGCCCGCCGGATCGGCTGGGTCGGACGCGCCGGCGTTCCCCTGGAACCCGTGGAGGGCCACGACGACCTCCTGCGCTGCCCCCGCACCGGCGCCCTGTACCGTTCCACAGCACCCGACCACCTCGAGGAAGTCGA
>NZ_CCXH01000231.1 GCF_000820725.1 Actinomyces polynesiensis
CACCTCGAGGAAGTCGAATCCGCATGACCCGTGACCTGATCCCCGCCGCCCATCCGATCATCGGGGAGGAGGAGGTCGCCGCGGTCTCCGCCGTCCTGCGATCGGGCATGATCGCCCAGGGTGCCCAGGTGGCCGCCTTCGAGGAGGAGTTCGCCCGGTCACTCGTGCCGGGGACACAGGCCGTGGCCGTGAACTCCGGGACCTCCGCCCTCCACCTGGGGCTCCTGGCCGCCGGGATCGGGGCGGGTGACGAGGTGATCGTCCCCTCCTTCACCTTCGCGGCCACCGCCAACTCGGTGGCGGTCACCGGGGCGACCCCCGTCTTCGCCGACATCGAGGACGACTCCTTCTGCCTGTCCCCGGCGGCGGTGGAGGCTGCCGTCACCCCGCGTACCACGGCCGTCATGCCGGTCCACCTCTACGGGCACCCCGCCGACATGGCATCGATCGCCCAGGTGGCGGAACGCCACGGCCTCGCCCTGTTCGAGGACGCCGCCCAGGCCCACGGTGCGGCGCGTGACGGGCACCGGGTGGGCGGCTTCGGGGCGTTCGGCGCCTTCAGCCTGTACCCGACGAAGAACATGACCTCGGGTGAGGGAGGCATGGTCACCACCTCCGACCCCGAGCTCGCCCGCCGCGTGCGTCTGCTGCGCAACCAGGGCATGGAACGACGCTACGCGAACGAACTCGTGGGACTGAACAACCGCATGACCGACATCCACGCCGCCATCGGGCGCGTGCAGCTGGGCAAGGTGTGGGGATGGACCGAGCAGCGACGTCGCAACGCGGCGTTCCTGGACGCCCACCTCGAGGGCGTCGTGGTCCCCCCGGTGGCCCCGGGCGCCGAGCACGTCTACCACCAGTACACGATCCGGGTGCGCGGGGGCGAGCGGGACCGGTTCCAGCAGGCCCTGCGGGAGGAGTGGCAGGTCGGGTCGGGCGTGTACTACCCGATCCCCAACCACCGTCTGCCCTCGCTGGCCCCCTACGCGCCGGGACTCGACCTGCCGGCCACAGAGCGCGCGGCCGGCGAGGTCCTCTCCCTGCCGGTCCACCCGGCGCTCAGCCAGTCCGACCTGGACCGGATCGTCGAGGCCGTCAACGCCTGCGCGAAGGCAGGTGCCTGAGATGGCGGACATCAGGGTGGGCGTCCTGGGCATCGGCTCGATGGGCCGGCACCACGTACGCAACGTCCGGGCCACCGAGGGCCTGGAGCTCGCAGCTGTGGCGGACCCGGGAGGTGACCGTTTCGGTGTGGCCGGGGACCTGGAGGTCCTGGCCGACGTGGAGTCGCTCATTGCCGCGGGCATCGACGCGGCCATCGTCGCGGTGCCGACCGTCTTCCACGAGGAGGCGGCCCTCGCCCTCGCGGAGGCGGGGATCCACACACTGGTCGAGAAGCCCCTGGCGGTCCACGTGGCCGCCGGCCAACGTGTCGCCGACGCCTTCGAACGTGCCGGAGTCGTGGGGGCCGTCGGCTACGTGGAACGTTGCAACCCGGCGCTCCTCGGCATGCGGGCGCGCATCGCGGAGGGGCAGCTCGGCGCGATCCACCAGATCGTCACCCGGAGGCAGTCACCCTTCCCGGCGCGGGTATCGGACGTGGGCGTGGTCAAGGACCTGGCCACGCACGACATCGACCTGACGGCCTGGGTGTCGGGCTCCACCTACGAACAGGTCTACGGCCAGACCGCCTACCGCTCCGGACGCGCGCACGAGGACATGCTCGTCGCCTCCGGGCGCCTGCGGAACGGTGTCCTGGTCAACCACCTGGTCAACTGGCTGACCCCCTACAAGGACCGCACGACCATCGTCACCGGTGAGCACGGTGCCCTGGTGGCGGACACCGCGATGGGGGACCTGACCTTCTTCGAGAACGGCCAGATGCCCGTCCAGTGGGACCAGATCGCCGCATTCCGCGGGGTCTCCGAGGGGACCGTGACCCGCTACGCGTTGGTCAAGCGTGAACCGATCGCCGTCGAACTCGAGCACTTCCGCGACGCGATCCTCGGGGTGGGCTCCGACCAGGTCACCATGACCGAGGGCGTGGCCACCCTCCGCGTGGTCGAAGCCGTCCTCGAGTCCGCCCGCACGGGCGAGGTCGTCAGGCTCTGACCAGGGTTCCGCCCGGGCGCCACCCCCCAGGAATCACCCACGAGCCGCGCGCACGCTCGCATAGACACTGCGCAGTTGGCTGACGGACCTCGCGAGCGAGCGCTCGGAGACCACCCAGGACCGGGCCGCGACGCCCATTGCGGCCAGCTCGTCCGTTGGCATCGAGAGGACCGTCCGCAGGGCCGAACGCAAGCTGGTGGGGTCGTCCTCGTCGGTGGCGAGGCCGGTGGCGCCGGCGACCATCATCTCCGGGGTCCCGCCCACGGCATTGGCGATGACCGGGGTCCCGCAGGCCTGGGACTCCAGGAGGACGAGTCCGGCGGCCTCGGCGCGGCCCGCGACGTGGCGGGTGGGCAGGACGAGGACGTCCGCGGCGCGCATCTCGTCGCGGACGGCGTCCCGGCCCAGGGGGCCGACGCGGGTGACGTGGTCCAGGCGCCGGGCCGCTGATTCGACCTCCGGTGCCAGGGGCCCGGCCCCGACGACGCGCAGACGGTGGGGGAGCGTACCGGCAAGGGCCTCGGAGGCCGCCAGCAGCTCGCGGATGCCCTTGAGGGGGGAGAGCGCGCCGACGAAGAGGACGGTGCGCAGGTCGCCCCCGCCACCCGGGTGCGGGGCGACGTCCGTGGACGAGGGCCCGGGCGTGAAGAAGTCCGTGTCGACGCCCTGGTAGTGGACCTCGAGCTTGCCGGCGGGGACCCCCGAGGCCATGGCGATGTCGGCCAGGTGGTGTGAGACGGCCAGGACCACCCGGGACTGCTCGTCGGCGGCCCGGAGGTTGCGGGCGGTCCAGGCGCGGCCCGCCCGGATGACGATCCCACCGCGAGGAGCGGTCGACGTGGACGGGGAAGCGGTCGACGGCGGCGCTGCCCTTCCCCGCACCGGCACGTAGGCATCGCCCCCGTGCAGCGTGGTCACCAGGGGGATGCCCGTCCGGCGCGAGGCGTGCACGGCGGGCAGGGACCAGGTCGCGGCGTGCTGGTGGACGAGGTCGGGGTCCCACCGGCTGACCTCGCGGGACATCCGGGCCAGGGCGAGCCACTTGAGGTGCTCCCGTCCCCGGCGCGACAGGCCGGGGACGAGGGGCACCGCATCCGTGACGGGCAGGGTCACCGCGGGATCACGGATGTCGGAGACGAGGTCGAAGACGTGCCAGTCGATGTCCGGCATGGCCAGTGCGTGTTGGACGGCGAAGTATGTGGGCGGCACCCACAGGGTCCCCTTGGTGAGTGCGACCCTCATTCCCCGGCTCCCTCGACCACCGGGACTCCAGCGGTTCCACCGGCGCCCCCGTCCCACGCGGAGGACACGGAGCGTGTGAGGAGGACCAGTCCGGCCAGCAGCAGTGCCATGGCTCCCGAGACGGCCCACATGGTCCCCACGATGCCGACGCCCGCACCTCCGAGCCACGCGATCAGCCCCAGCGGTGTCGCGGCGTAGACCACGGCGAAGAGGAGCATGAGGCCCTGACGCTCCGCCACGACGAACACCGTCGAGATCGGCGAGGTCGCCACGTTCAGGTACAGCCACGGCACCAACGCCTGGCCGATGAGTCCGGTCTCGGACCAGTTCGGTCCCAGGAACCACGGGAAGACGAAGGGGGCCAGGAGCGCGAGCAGGGCGAAGGGCACCACACCCGCGAGCAGGGAGGCCCGCACGGACCTGTCCACCAGGTCGCGCATGCCCCCGCGGGGGACCGTGGCGAACTTCTGGAAGAACACCTGGCTGAGTGCCCCGTTGACCAGGGCCACCGGTGCCTGCATGAGCAGCCAGGCCTGGCTGAACTGTCCGAGGAGGCCGGAGGAGTAGGAGATGCCGATGAGCAGGACGATCCCGTTGGTCCTGAAGGCGTCCACCAGCGCGTTCGGCGCATTGAGCAGGGGCATGCGTCGGTAGCGGTACAGGAGCTGCCGTGCACCCGAGGCGCCGTCGGTGGACCCAGCCCACGCGTCGCGTCCCCTGAACAGGAGGGTGACGGCAGCCAGTGCCTGCCCCAGGACCTGGCCGAGCATCTGGCCGCCCACGCCGGCGTACCCGGCCCATCCGGAGAGCACCTTGATGCCCTCGACCGAGGTGGCCTGCTGGACCCGGTTGACGGAGATGACGCGGTAGCTGCGGGTGCGGGTGAACCAGTAGCCCATGACATTGACCAGGACCGTGGCCATCACCACCGCGCCGGACCAGACGAGCCATCCCTCGAGTTCAGGGTGCCCCATCCACCTGGCGATCGTGGGTGCTGCCGCCCAGGTGACCGCGGACGTCAGCGCGGAGACCACGGCGGCCAGGGCGATGACCGCGCGGACCAGTCGACGGGCGTCCGCGTCACGCTCGGGCAGGACGACCGCCATGTCGTAGCGCAGGCCCGCGACCACCGCGATGGTCTGCGGGAGTGTCATGAACGCTGCGAAGAGGCCCCTCTCATCGGGGGTGAAGAGACGCGCGGAGAACCAGGTGAGGACCAGCACGATGACCTGTGCGATCACGGTCCCCGAGAGCAACGTCCCCGCATCCAGGACGACCGGTGAGCGCGCGATGACGGAGCGCATCCTGCGGCCGAGGTCCATCCGCCCATTGTGGCACCCGTCCCGCGCACCGCGGGACCGCGCCCGGCAGTGTGCCGTGTGCCGACCCGGTGGCCAGGTGGGGCACACTGGGGGCGTCCGCACCGCCTCCCGGAGGTTCTCCGTGCCCCAGCGTCCACGCCCGAGTGTCGTCCTGGCGACCCGCATCTTCACGCCGGAGGCGGCGGCCGCCTCCTTCCGCCTCGACGCGCTGTCCCGGGCCCTCCGCGATGCCGGTGCCCGGGTCCGGGTGGTGACCTCGGAGCCGCCGCGGGTGGACACCTCCCGCGATCCGGAGGGGGTGGAGGTCTCGCGCTTCCCGAGCCTTCGGGGCCGTGACGGGTACATCCGCGGGTACCTCCAGTACCTCTCCTTCGACGTCCCGCTCCTCTTCCGCCTGCTCGCCAGGCGCCGGCCGTCGGTCCTCGTGGCGGAGCCACCACCGACCACCGGAGCCGTGGTGCGACTGGTTGCTGGTGCGCTGGGTGTCCCCTACGCCTACTACGCGGCGGACGTCTGGTCGGATGCCGCGCGTTCGGCGGGCATACCCGGCCCCGTCGTCGCGTGCCTGCGGGTGGTGGAGTCCTTCGCGCTGCGCGGGGCGGGCACGGTGATCGCCGTGAACGAGGGCGTCGCGGAACGTGTCCGGGCGCTGGGGGCACGCCACGTCGACGTGGTCCTGAACGGCATCGACACGGAGGTCTTCACCCCACCGGCGCCCGGGACCGTCTCCCCGACGTGCGACGCTGACCCCTCAACGCGCAGCGACGACGCAGGGACGTCAGCGGCAGTCGACGGGCAAGGGACACCCCACGGGGCTGCGGCACCCGGCACGCCACCCGCCGCCATGCCCGGCCACGTCCTCGTCTACGCGGGCACCGCCTCCGAGTGGCAGGGCGCGGGGGTCTTCGTGGACGCCTTCCGGCTGCTGGAGGCGGAGCACCCGGAACTGCACCTGGTCTACGTCGGCCAGGGTTCCGACATCCCCGCCATCCGGGCCCGGGCGGCGGGGGACCCGCGCATCCACTTCGTCGGTCAGGTCCCGCCCGCCGAGGCCGCCACCTGGCAGGCCCGTGCCGAGGCGGCACTCGTGTCCATCGTGCCGGGTCGTGGCTACGACTTCGCGTACCCGACGAAGGTGCTGGCCGCGCTGGCCTGCGGGACGCCCGTGGTCTTCGCAGGGGTGGGACCGGTGGTCGAGGACGTGCGCTCGGCCGACCTCGGGGCCGTCGCCGGGCACTCCGCGCATTCGGTGGCCGCGGCGATCCGGGACGTGCTCTCGCGTCCCCGCGATCCGGGCAGGCTCAGGGCCTGGGTGCAGGAGCACCGCTCGTTGGAGGCGACCGGGCGGGCTGCGGCGCGCGCCGTGCTCGCCCTCGTGCCCGGCGGCGACTGAGAGCGGGCTCCCGGACCGGGCTGCTCAGGCCTGCGACAGGAGCAGCTGCGCGACCCGGTCGGCGGTGTGCCCGTCCCCGTAGGGGGCGGCGTCGGTGTCGGCGGGTCGGGGGCGTGAGGCCGCATCGACGAGGGCGGGACCCGGTTCCACCAGGACGTTCCACCCGAGTTGGACAGTCTCCACCCACTCGGTGGACGGGCGGACGGTGGTCGCCGGGACGCGCAGAAGGAAGGCCTCCTTCTGGAGTCCCCCGGAATCGGTGATGACCCCCCGTGCGCCGAGCACCGAGGCGATGAGCTCGCGGTAGCCCAAGGGCGGGTGCATGAGCAGGTTGCCGTGGGCCGGCTCCAGGCCGTGCTCGCGGCACTTGGCGAGGAGTCTCGGGTGTGCCATGAGGACGACGGGGTGGTCGACCCGGGCGAGTGAGTCCAGCACCGCGGCCAGGCGCTCGCGGTCATCGGTGTTCTCCGCCCGGTGGACGGTCGCCACGGAGTAGGAGCCCTCGGCCAGCCCGAGTTCCCGGGCGACAGGGGAGGGCGTGCCCCCGACCTCGCGGCGGACCCGCAGGAGCACGTCGGTCATGACGTCGCCGACGACCCGGGTGCGGGCGGACAGGCCCTCCTCGGCCAGGTGTGCCGCGGCGACCCCGGTGGGGGCGAGGAGCAGGTCTGCCGCGTGGTCGGTGAGGACGCGGTTGTGCTCCTCGGGCATGCGCCGGTCGAACGAGCGCAGGCCCGCCTCCAGGTGGGCCACCCGCAGGTGGGACTTCACCGCGCAGACCGCGGCGGCCAGCGTCGAGTTCGTGTCCCCGTACACGAGCACCCAGTCGGGGTCCAGGCCGGGTAGGACGTCGTCCAGGGCGGCCATCATCGCGCCCGTCTGGTGACCGTGGGACCCCGACCCGATGCCCAGGTGGACGTCGGGGGAGGGGATGTCCAGTTCCTCGAAGAACACGTCGGAGAGCATCGGGTCGTAGTGCTGTCCCGTGTGGACGATGACGTGGTCGATGCCCGCGCGGGAGAAGGCGTGGGCGATGGGCGCGAGTTTGACGAACTGGGGTCTGGCCCCGACCACCGAGACGACCCTCATCGTCCCTCCGCCGTCCCAGCGGCGGGGGTACCGCCCTCGTCGCCCGGGGTCCCGGCCTCGTCGGACGCGCCCGCACCCAGACCGAGCGGTCCGGAGAGGATCTCCCGGGCGACGCGGGCCTCGTTCGCGAAGCTGAGGGCGGGGGCAGCGGCGTCGGAGGCCGCCTTGAACTCCCGGATCCGCTGCGGGGTGAGCGAGCGGAGGGACTCCACGACCTCCTCGACCCCGTAGCCCCGCGAGACGACCCCGAGCCCGTACCCCTCCACCACGTCGGTCATCTCCACCGTCGGGCCGACGGCGACGGCCAGACGGGCCTGGACGTAGTCGAAGAGCTTGTTGGGCAGCGTCAGTCGCGCGTTCGTGTTGAAGGGGGGGATCCAGAACACCCCGACGTCGTGGGCGTTCAGGGTCGCGGGGAGGTCGGCGGGGGCGACGGGGTCGTGGAACCGGATGCGCGGGGAGTCCCCAGCGCGTTCCCCCAGCTGGCGGAGGTAGCGCCCCCCGTCGGCTGCAGGAACGAGGTAGAGGTCGAGCGTGAAGCCGTCGCCCGCAGCGATCGTCGCATCGATCGTCGTCTCCAGCGCGCGGCCCGGGACAGCCCCCCCGGAGTGGACCAGGCGGATCGGTCCGTCCTCCGCGACCGGGGTGGGGGAGAGGTCCGCCAGGGGGGCGGCATTGCGCATGAGACGGGGACGGATGCCGTAGTGCTGGGCGTAGAGGTCCGCGATGCGGTTCCCCACGGTCGTCGCAGCGGCCGCGCGCGGGAGGTACTCCCGGCAGATGTGGTCGATCCAGGGCGCGACCAGGAGACGCCAGGAGGTGACGTGGGTGCGTTCCTCCGGTGCCCACTCGTGGAGGTCGATCCACACGGGTGCGCCGTGGGCGGCCTCGAGCGCGAGGGGCAGGGAGCGGGCGTCATTGGTGACCACGGCGTCGAAGCGCTGCCCGCCCAGCTGGGCGAGGGCGGCGCGGGTGGCCGGAGCCCCGAGGTCCACGGCCCGGTGCAGGTGCAGCGCGAGTTCGGCGACACCGAGGGGGGTCTGGGGGAGTGACTTGGCGTCCGCGGGAACCTCGAGGTGATGGGCCGAGAAGGGGGTGGCCGGTCCGTACCCCACGGTGGTGACCTCACCGAACTCGGCCACCACGCTGAGCTGGCGCAGGACCCGCGCGTCCCGCTGGAGTGGGGAGAGGGAGATGTCGAGGATCCGGGGGGGACGCGCCATGGGAACCATCGTAGGGGGGTCGGGGCACCTCCCACGCGCACGCAGGTCGAGGACACCCACGGCGACGGTGTGGGTGCGGTCGATCGTGCCCCCATCGGGCAGAATGTCGGGGAGGGAGGCGCGATGGACATGACGGCGTGGTGGGGTGCTCTCCCGCGCCTCCTCGTGATGGTCGCGGTCCTGTTCGTGCCGGGTGCCGCAGGGGTGCACCTCCTGGGAGTGCGTGGGATTCGCGGATGGTCGTTGGGCCCACTGGTCGCCGCGTCCGTTGCCGGCACCGGCGCGGTGGTCTGCGCGATGGCGGGGATCCGCTGGGACGCAGGGGCACTCGCCGTCTCACTGGGCGTCTTCGTCGCGGCCTGCGCCCTGTCCGGCCTGCTCCGACACGGTCGGGACGCGGACCGGACGACCTGGCGGGGGAGCCCTCGCAGGTCACCGACGGTACGTCGGGCCGATGGGACGGCCTCCGGCCGGCGTGGCACAGCGTCCGAGGAGGACTCGCACGCGTCGGGCGGCGTGCTTGCGTCGTGGGGTGACCGCGGTGGGCGTGTCCTCACCCTGGTGCTCCCCCTGGCCTGGCTCGCCACCGTCCTGCCCGTGCTGGCCGTCTCCACCCCGACCTCGCCGATCCAGCAGTACGACCCGGTCTTCCACATGAACGCCCTGTGGCTGGTGCTACGGGACGGGGACGCCTCCTCCTTCGGGGGGCTGACCCGCATGTTCGGCATGGACACGACGCCCGCGACGGTGCCGGCGGGATGGCATGCCCTGGTTGCTCCCTTCGCCTCCGCGACCTCGATCCTCCCGACGGTGAACGTCTTCTCCCTGGTGGTCCCACTGGTCTGGCTCGTGGGGATGGCGGCACTGACGGGTGCGCTGCTGCCGGGGCGCCGGGGTGCCCCCGCCCTCGTGGTGGCACTGGCACCGACGGTGGTGGCCTTCCCGACCTACCTGCTCACCAAGTACCCGGCGTGGCCCAATGCCCTGGCCATGGCCCTCCTGCCCTCACTCATCGCACTGGGTGTCTCGGTCCTGTCCGGGTGGCGTGGGGTGCCGGCCCGCGAGATCCTGTCCCGCTCGGGCGGACAGGTGGTGCTGTCCGTGTTCCTCCTGGTGGGCATCTGTCTCGTGCACCCACTCGCAGGTCTCTCCTTGGTGCTGCTCGGTCTGCCGGCCGTGGTCGTCGTCCTCGCGCGCCGGTGGACACGTCTGGTGCGCCTGCACGGGGGAGGGCTTGTCGTGCGCGAGGCGTCGGGGGGGGCGGCCGTCGTGGTCGCCGTGTGGCTGGGCCTCCAGACGGTGCCGGGACTGGCGGACAAGCTCTCGACGATGACCGGCGCCTACCAGACCGTGCCCAACACCGACTGGTACAACCCCTTGAAGGCGTTCGTGCTGTGGTCCATCGTCGACGGCGATGCCTCCGCCGCGCTCACCGACCTGCAGATGGTGGTGGCGGCGTTCATGGCGGTCCTGACCGTCGCAGGCCTGGTGCGCTGCCTGCGTTTGCGGGCGGGGCAGTACCTCGTCGCCTCCTGGTTCGGCGCCTGGCTGCTGACACTGACCACGCTGATGCGGTCCGGACCCCTGCTGCCCCTGGCGGGTCTGTGGTACATGAGCTCGCCCCGTGCTATGGCCGTGCAGGCCGTCGTCCAACTCCCCGTGATGGCGCAGGGGGCCCGGGCGATCAAGGACCTCGTCCTCCCTCCCAGGCGTCCGGGAGCCTCGGCCACTGCGCGGCACAGGAAGCCCCGGGACCTGCTCATCCCGGTCTCGGTGGTGGTCGCACTGGTCGGTGGTGCGGCGATGGCCCCACTGCGCGACGACCTGACCTGGAGGGTCTACTCCCTCGACTCGCCCTTCGTCTCCGTCATGCTCGACCCCGCGACGGAAGCGCTCGCGGAGCGGGCCTCCGAGGTCCTCCCCGCTGACGCCGTGGTCCTGGGGGACCCGTTCAACGGATCGGCCTACCTGCAGGTCCTGGGCGACCGGGAGGTCGTGTTCCCCCAGTTGTACTTCCGCGAGTCCAACGCGGACGAGGAGTACCTGCGTCTCCACTTCTCCCAGATCGCCACCGATCCACAGGTGTGCACGATCCTGCAGCGGCACGGCATCGACCACGCCTGGATCGACGCGGATCCCTGGCATGCGGGGGCCGACCAGGCGTTGGTCTCACCGGGGCTGTACGGGGTGGACCTCACGCGCGGTTTCGAGGTCCTCGCCACGGCAGGTTCCGTGAGCCTGGTACGCATCACCGCCTGTGGGTGAGAGCCCGGCGGCGGGCGCCCGCGGGTGTACACCCGCCACGGGGCATACTGGTGGGTGCCCGGGACACACCGGGACCTGAACCTGGGGAGCAGCATGCGCATCGCCGTCGTGGCGCTGGGGAAGATCGGACTGCCGCTGGCGGTCCAGTACGCCCGATCGGGGCACGAGGTGGTCGGTGTCGACACGAACGCCACCACGGTCGCCCTCGTCAACGAGGGGCGCGAGCCGTTCCCCGGGGAGGCCCACCTGGGGGAGCACCTCGCCGAGCTGGTGCCCGCCGGTCGGCTGCACGCGACCACCGACTACGCCGAGGCCGTGCCCGGCGCCGATGCCGTGGTCATCGTGGTGCCGCTGTTCGTCGACGCGGAGTCCCGCCCCGACTTCGGGTGGATGGATGCCGCGACGACCTCGCTCGCACGCACCCTCACCCCCGGGACGCTCGTGTCCTACGAGACGACGCTGCCGGTGGGCACCACGCGTGGTCGGTGGAAGCCGATGATCGAGGAGATCTCGGGTCTGCGCGAGGGCCATGACTTCCACCTGGTGTTCTCCCCGGAGAGGGTGCTCACCGGCCGCGTGTTCTCCGACCTGCGGCGCTACCCGAAGCTCGTCGGGGGACTGGATGAGGAGGGGACCCGGGCCGGCATCGACTTCTACCGAAGCGTGCTCCAGTTCGACGAGCGCCCCGACCTGGACCGGCCCAACGGCGTGTGGGACATGGGCTCGGCTGAGGCCGCGGAGATGGCGAAGCTGGCCGAGACCACCTACCGCGACGTGAACATCGGACTGGCGAACCAGTTCGCGGTCTATGCCGACCGGGCAGGCATCGACGTGGAGCGGGTCATCCGGGCCTGCAACTCCCAGCCGTACAGCCACATCCACCAGCCCGGGATCGCGGTGGGTGGGCACTGCATCCCGGTCTACCCGCGCCTGTACCTCTCCACTGACCCCGATGCATCCATCGTCCGCACGGCGCGTGCCTTCAACGCGGGCATGCCCGACTACGTCGTCTCCCGGATGGCGGAGGTCCTCGGTGACCTGTCGGGACTCCGGGTCGTGGTGCTGGGGGCGGCCTACCGCGGTGGGGTCAAGGAGACGGCCTTCTCCGGGGTCTTCGCCACCGTCGGTGCACTGCGGGAGCGGGGAGCCCACGTGCTCGTGCACGACCCGATGTACACGGACGCCGAGCTGCAGGGATTCGCGTGGGAGCCCTACCACCTGGGCGAGCCCGTGGAGGCCGCCGTCGTGCAGGCGGACCACGCGCAGTACAGGACGCTCACGCCCGCCGACCTGCCGGGAGTGCGGCTGCTGTTCGACGGGCGGCGCGTCACCGACCCGGCGCTGTGGACCGGCACGCCGAGGATGGTGATCGGGGCGGGGGAGTGAGTCCCCACCACCGACGTGCACGCCCTTGGTCGGGGGACCGTCCGCGGTCCCGGGCCACCGGGCGCGGCGCATTGGCATAATGGGGGACTGTCGGCCGCTGGTCGACGCTCACCGAGAACGCGGAGGACTCATGAAGGGCATCATCCTTGCCGGTGGTTCGGGCACCCGGCTCAACCCCATCACCCTGGGGACATCGAAGCAGCTGGTCCCGGTCTACGACAAGCCGATGATCTACTACCCGCTGAGCACCCTGATGCTCGCCGGGATCCAGGACGTCCTCATCATCACCACCCCCCACGACGCCGCCGCCTTCCACCGCCTGCTCGGGGACGGGTCCCAGCTGGGCGTCAACATCTCCTACACCGTCCAGCACGAACCGAACGGCCTGGCACAGGCCTTCGTCCTGGGGGCCGACTTCATCGGCGACGATGCCGCGGCCCTGGTGCTCGGGGACAACATCTTCTACGGGCCCGGCATGGGCACGCGCCTGCGTCGCCACGTCGACCCGGAGGGTGGCGCCGTCTTCGCCTACCACGTGGCCAACCCCCGCGAGTACGGTGTCGTCGAGTTCGACGACGACTTCCGCGCACTCTCCATCGAGGAGAAGCCCCTGCAGCCGAAGTCCAACTACGCGGTCCCCGGACTCTACTTCTACGACAACGACGTGGTCCGGATCGCCAGGGACCTCAAGCCCTCCGCCCGGGGCGAGTACGAGATCACGGACGTCAACAGGACCTACCTGGAGGCCGGGCGTCTCGTGGTCGAGGTGCTCCCGCGTGGCACGGCGTGGCTGGACACAGGCACCTTCGACTCCCTGGCCGACGCCACGAGCTTCGTGCGCACCGTCGAGTCGCGACAGGGCACCAAGGTCGGCTGCCCGGAGGAGGTCGCGTGGCGGATGGGGTTCATCGACGACGACGGCCTGCGCGAGCGTGCCGAGCCGCTCGTGAAGTCCGGGTACGGGACCTACCTGCTCGAGCTGTTGGGCGAGGAGTGAGGACCGGGTCGTGAAGGTCCTCCTCGACGCGACGATGATCCCCGCCGACCTCGGCGGGGTGGGCCGCTACGTCGACGACCTCGTCCCCGAGCTGGTCGACGTCGGGGTGGACCTGGTGATGGCCGTCCAGCCCCGCGACGCCGCCCACTTCGCCTCGACGGTTCCGGCTGCCGAGGTCGTGACGGTGGACCGGGCGCTGCGCAACCGCGCCGTGCGGATGGCATGGGAGCAGGTGGGACTGCCAGGACTGGTGGACCGTGTGCGGCCCGACGTGCTGCACTCGCCCCACTACACGTTCCCCGAACGCTGCCACGCGGCGAGGGCGGTCACGCTCCACGACGCGACATTCTTCTCCAACCCGGAGGCACACTCGCTGGTGAAGCGGCAGTTCTTCACCCGTGCGATCTCCCGGGCCGTGCGGAAGGCCGATGCGCTGGTCGTGCCCTCGCTCGCGACGCGCGACGAGACGATCCACTACGTCGGGGGAGAGGTCGGACGGTTCCACGTGGCCTACCACGGGGTGGACCGCGAGGTCTTCCACCCGGTGGACGACGAGGAGCGGGCCCGTGTGGCCGCCTCCCTCGGTCTGGGGGGGAAGCGCTACATCGGTTTCCTGGGGACCCTGGAGCCCCGCAAGAACGTCCCCAACCTGGTGCGCGGCTGGATCGAGGCCTGCGCCGGGCTGGAGGACCCCCCCGCCCTCGTGCTCGCCGGCGGGAAGGGGTGGGACGAGAACATAGACCCGGCTATCGCGGCCGTGCCCGACGGACTCACCCTGGTCCGCCCCGGGTACCTGCCCCTTGCGGACCTCCCGGGATTCCTCTCGGGAAGTGAGGTCCTCGCCTACCCCTCGATCGGGGAGGGCTTCGGTCTGCCCGTGCTGGAGGCCATGAGCTGTGGGGCCGCGGTCCTCACGACGCGGCTGACCGCGCTGCCGGAGGTGGGTGGTGACGCCGTCGAGTACTGCGGGACGGACGCCCACTCAATCGCAAAGGCACTGGTCACGCTGCTCGCGGACCCCGCCAGGAGGGCGGCGCTGGGCAGAGCCGCCGTCGCGCGGGCCGGACTGTTCACGTGGCGTCGGTCGGCGCTCTCCCACGTCGAGGCCTACGAGTACGCGCTGGCACACCGGCGCGGCGCCTCGTGAGCGGTGCGCTCACCACTGCACCGCGACCCGCCCCCACGGGCCGACAGCAGCCGGGAGGACCACGTGCACACGGGTGAGGTCGTGCCACCGCCCTATGGTGGTGCCATGGACATCCGGGCGGCACTCGTCGTCGAACAGCTGTGGCAACCGGTCCCCGGGGGGTCCGGACGCTACATCGTGGAACTCGCGCGGGAGCTGCCGCGCGTGGGCGTGCACCCCGTCGGCATCGCAGCACGCAGGGGCGGCGGGTCCCCGGACGACCGGGCGGTCGGTCTGGACATGCCGGTCGTGCACTCCCGCCTCCCCCGGCGTGCGCTCTACGCCACCTGGGACCGTCTGCACTGGCCGAGCGTCGACCCACTGGCACCGCGGGCGCAGGTGGTCCACGCGACGACCTGGGCCATCCCCCCGACCAACCGTCCCCTCGTGGTCACCGTGCACGACACGGCGTTCCTGCGGGACCCCGGACACTTCACCCCGCACGGGGTCGACTACTTCACGCGCGCACTGGAGACCACCCGCCGACGGGCGGACCTGGTCATCGTTCCCTCGCGGGCCACGGCGCAGGACTGCGAGTCGGCGGGGATCGACTCCGAACGGATCCGCGTCATCCCCCACGGGGTGAGAACCGCTCCCGTCACTGCCGGGGCCGTGGAGACCTTCCGGGAGGCGCGTGGCCTGCCGCGACCGTACATCCTGTGGGTCGGCACCCGGGAGCCCCGGAAGAACCTCCCCACGCTCCTGGAGGCGTACCGGGAGGTCAGCCGGCACTCCGACCTCGACCTGGTCCTCGTCGGACCCGAGGGTTGGGGGGACGACACCGCAGAGCGGGCACTGCTCGCCACGCTCCCGGCCGGACGGGTCCACGTGCTGGGGCGGCTGGAGGACCAAGATCTCGATGCGGCATACGCAGGGGCACGCGTCTTCTGCTTCCCCTCCTCCTGGGAGGGTTTCGGTCTGCCGGTGCTGGAGGCGATGGCCCGCGGCGTCCCCGTGGTGACCTCCAGGGGGACCTCCATGGAGGAGGTCACCGGTCCCGGTGCCGTCCTCATCGATCCGGCGTCGGTGACGGAGGTGGCCGCCGGGATCCTGGAGGCGGGCGGTGCCCGGCACGACGAGCTGGCCGCGGCGGGTCCGGTACGCGCACAGGAGTTCACGTGGGCGAGGTGCGCGAGGGCGCACGCCCGGGCCTACGGGGAGCTGGTCCCGTGAGGGCCCGCGTCGTCATCGTCAACTGGAGGCGACCCGACCTCACCCTGAGGGCAGCGCGTTCGGTCTCCCCGCAACTGCGCGAGGGGGACAGGATCGTGCTGGTGGACAACGGTTCGGGGGACGGGTCTGCCGCGACGCTGCGTGATGCCGGCTTCGAGGTGGTCGCCTTGCCGGACAACCGGGGCTTCGGCGCGGGGGTGAACGCCGGGGCGGCCGGCATGACCGAGGACGCCCTCGTCCTGCTGAACAATGACGCCGTGGCCGAGGACGCCTTCCTCGAGTCGCTGCTCGCACCCCTCGGGGCGCCCGACGGGACGCGTGTCGGCGCGACGACCGCGCGCATCCTGCTCTCCGGTGGCTGGGTCAGGGCCGTGCCCGCCGACGGGGACGCGCTGGTGGGTCGTGACGGCAGCAGGTGGAGGCGTGTGGACGAGGGCGGCACCACCCTCGTCAACTCCACCGGGAACGTGGTCGACCGCAGCGGGAACGGGTACGACCGGGACTGGCTCGCGCCCGCCGACTCGGCGGATGCCCCGTCGGAGGTGTTCGGCCTCTGCGGTGGTGCCTGCGCGATCCGGCGCACGGCCTGGGAGCAGGTCGGTCCCTTCCGTGAGGACCTCTTCATGTACTACGAGGACACGGACCTCTCCTGGCGGCTGCGGGAGGCGGGGTGGGACATCCGCTACGTGGCGGGGGCCCGGACCCGGCACGACCATGCGGCCTCGTCGGGCACCACGTCGCCGATGTTCATCACGATGAACGCGCGCAACAGGATCGTCGTCGCGGCACTCCACGGGCCCTTCCCGATGGTGGTCCGGGCGATCCTCCGCACGGCGGTCCGGACGGTCCACGGACCCGACAGGGATTGGGTGTCCCGCGGACTCGTCGAGGCCGTGGGGCGTCTGCCCGGGGCCTGCCGGGAGCGGCGCCTGCGACGTGGTGGTCGTCGCGGTCACCGGGCCTGATCTCTGACGCAGCAGTCCAGGGCGACGACAGGCTCGCGACTCAGCGCTGCCGACCGAGCTTCCGCCTGATCCGGCCCCTGGCCCGGCGGTAGACCTCCGAGGGCCCGCCCGCCTGCATGTACTCCCTGACGAGTCTGAGGTCCCCACGGATGCTCGGGGGAGTGGGCGGATAGGCGTGTGCACGGATGCCGGTCCCCGTGGACGGAGGACCGGCCAGGACCAGGTCACGTGCCCGGTGCGGAGTGGCCGCGAACTCCAGGAGCGGCTGGAGGACCTTGGCCCACCTGAACCTCTCGGCGTAGCGGGCGACATTGGCGCGTGCCCGGGCAGCGGCCTCCTCGTCGTAGAGCATC
Source organism: Actinomyces polynesiensis (assembly GCF_000820725.1). Lineage (GTDB taxonomy): Bacteria > Actinomycetota > Actinomycetes > Actinomycetales > Actinomycetaceae > Pauljensenia > Pauljensenia polynesiensis. Next base: position 16,710 of record NZ_CCXH01000231.1, read on the forward strand.
TCCTCCAGCGCTCCCGCGAGTGCGTCGACGTCCTGGGGTGGCACGCCCCGGCCGATCCCCTCCGCGTCCAGCACGTTGCCGAAGGAGTCCCCTGTCGTCGCCACGATGGGCAGGTCCGTCCAGAGGTAGTCGAGGATCCGGGTGCGGAAGGAGAACTCCGTCTCGACGTGCTCGAAGTGCGTCGACACACCCACGTCGGCGTCCATGAGGACGTCGGCCCTCTGGGCGTAGGGCACCCATCCGGAGTTGAAGAACACATGGGTCCCGGTGAGTCCGAGCTCCTGGGACAGCTGCTTCGTCTCCCAGGCAATGCGCATGTCGGGCACCCCGGGATTCGGGTGCTTCATGCCCATGAAGTACAGGCGCACGTCCGGGTGTGTCTGCGAGAGCTTCGCGATGGCGCGGACCAGGGTCAGGGGATCGAACCAGTTGTAGACGCCACCACCCCAGATGACGACCTTGTCGTCCGGCCCGATGCCGGGGACGGTCCCGCGGATGCCGTGCCTGTGCTGGACCGGCTCGTCGTCCTGGACCCCGAAGGGGACGATGGCGACCAAGGAGTCCAGTCCCTCGCCCGAACCGACCGTCAGGGGGTTGATGCGGCCCAGGCCTGCCAGCTGGCCCAGCCAGAAGTCGCGTTGCTTCTCCGAGGCGCAGAGGAAGAAGTCCGCGCGCGCCAGCTGGCGGTTGAGGACCTCCGTCACCGAGGAGATCGCCTCCCGGCGTCCCTCGGGTCCGAGGTCCTTCGCCTGTTCGAGCTGTTCGAGGTGCATCGGGTCGTAGATGTCGGCGACGAGGATCTTGTCCGAGTCGACCAGCCAGGGCGCCCCTTCCAGGAGGAACCCCTGGAAGACGATGACGTCCGCCCAGTCGGTGTGCGCCCGCAGGTCGTCGCCCTGGGCGTGGACCAGCTCGAACCTGTCGTCGGAGACGCCGGAGACTCCCTCGGTGGAGAGGAGGCGGACGGGGTGGTCGGCGGACAGTGCCGCAGCCATCTCCCAGGCACGGATGGCGGGGCCCGCGAGCTTGGGGGAGATCGGCTCGCCGGTGACCACGAGCACGCGGGTCTGGGAGACGAACCACTCCTCGATGCCCCAGGCCTTCACGAGGTCGCGGTGCCCCGCCAGGTAGTGCTCGACGGGGTAGGCGGGTTCGATGGCGTGCCTGAAGAGGGGGAAGAGTTCCTTGTCGGACCGTTTCCGTGCGGTCTGCAGCCGGGAGCGTGTCTGTGCCAGGCTCGGCAGCTGCTCGACGAGGTAGTCGACTGCGTGGACACCGGTCAGCCCCATCTTCGGGAGCGTGATGGAGGACGATGCCGAACCGTCGAGCTCGTCCGCGGAGGTGTCGACGTCCGCGCGGGCCGTGCCCCGGCGGATGGCCAGTGAGATCGCCGCTGGCAGCGCGCGGGCCAGGGTCTCGTCGTCGTAGTTCTTGAACATCGAGAGCAGGGCATTGCGCTCCAGGAGGTAGGACTCCCGGTAGTTCCCGAACTTCTTCATCGTCACGTGGTGACGGTGGTAGGCGATCGAGCCTGGGACGTAGCGCACGCGCCATCCCAGGAGGTTGAGCCTCCACCCCAGGTCCACGTCCTCGTAGAACATGAAGAAGCGTTCGTCGAAGCCGCCGACCTCGCGGAAGAGACCCGCGGGCATGAACATGGCAGCACCCGTGCCGAAGAGGACGTCCTTCTCCTGCTCGTAGGAGCCGTCGTCGATCCATTCGGCCTCCCTCTTGTAGCCCATGCCGAACCACGTGAGGGAACCGTCGACGTAGTCGACGAACTTGCCGTCCCAGTCGAGGACCTTCGAGGCGACGGCGCCGATGCCCGGGTCGGCACGCATGGCCGCGACGGCTGCCGAGACCCACTCCCGGTCCGGACGCGCATCGTTGTTGATGAAGCCGACGAACTCACCCGTGGCCTGGTCGACGCCGAAGTTGCAGCCCCCGGCGAACCCGAGGTTGGAGCCCGACGGGATGACGCGTGCCTCAGGTACTGCCTCGCTGATCAGTTCCAGGGAGCCGTCACCCGAGTCGTTCTCGACCACGATGAGCTCGAGGGCGTCCTGGGGCCAGTTGGTCTCCTGGAGATGGCGCAGACATGCGATGGTGTCCTCTGCGCCCCTGTAATTCACGAGGATGACGGACACGACGCCCGGTCGGACGGTGTGCGGGCCGGGCGTGAGGTGTGCGCTCTCGGGGAGTGTGTGCTCATCCATGTCAGGCCTCGGCTTCCGCTTCGTGTGCTTCCTGTCTCTGACGCCTCAGACGCCCGGCAGCCTTCTCGGCGACGTTCCTGATCCCGCCCTCCTTGAGGTAGCGCAGTGCCAGGACCAGGTCGTTCGGCCTGGGGGGCGCGGAGCGGTCTCGTCCTCGGCCACGTCGGCTGCCCTGACGGGGTGGAGGCAGAACGAGGTGAGGAGGTCCCCGTCGGGGTCCACGGTGACCAGGGAACCCAGTGACGGATCATCGTCGTAGACTGCCGCGTTGACCCTCTCGGTCCCTGCCAGGGCACCCAGGAGGATGTCACGCTGCACCGGGTCGGCTGCGAGGACGAGGTCGGCGCGCCGCATCAGCTCGTCCAGCGCTTGGGCCCGGTACTTGGTGCGCGGCCCGGTCATCAGCCACGCGGCGACGTCGATGCCCGACAGGTCGGCGACGAGCGGGACCGCCGAGAACCAGGCGCCGGGTGCGTCGTCGAGGGTGGTGGCCACCAACACGATGACGTCCGCCCAAGAGGTCTGCTGCTGGATCCATCCGGGCACGACCTCACCGTCCTCGGTCGTCACCTCCGAGGGAACGGCCGTGATCCTGACACGGGCACGGTCAGCGAGCCTGTCGGCGGCCTCCGTGCATCGCCTGTGGTCCGGTCCCGACTCCGGGGCGACGAGCAGCACGTGCATCGGCTCGTCGAGGACCCGGTCCAGGTCGAGCAGGTCGACCATGCTCCCCAGTGCCGCCGGGTCCGCACCGGTCGCGGACAGGAGGTCGGGGAGGGACTGGCGGATCAGGGGCAGCAGTGCGCGGTCGGGGACACGACGGATGTCCTGGACGTAGCGGCGGACGCCCGTGGTGTCGGCCAGGTCGTCCAGTGCGCCGTCGACGGCGTAGGCCCCGGTGAGCCCAGCAGTCGGGACGTCGATGGTGCCGATGTCGTCGCCGCCCGGCGACCGTTGGAGGTCGAGTGCCGTCGTGTCGGTCGAGGAGGTGGCGAGCGGGAGCGAGACCGCTAGCAACTGCGCGAGGGTGAGCAACTGGCCCCTCAACGGCATGCCCAGATTGGTGTCCAGCATCGTCAGGAGGCCCTTGATCCGAGTGACGCGAGTCGCGTCGTCGTCTGTCTCCCAGCCGGTCGGCGCGGGTCCGTCCTCCGCGACGACGTCACAGCCCAACAATGACAGACGCCACTGGGCGTCGAGGAGGGCCGTCATCGGATCCTGGAACCGGTGGACCCCCCCGATGTCGGTGAGGAGTTCGGTCCCCAGGCGCTCGACATCGTTCGTCCGCAGGAGAACGGTCTCGGTCGGGACGGCGAGGACCGTGCGGCCGTCGCCCCCGGGTGTGTACGCGATCGCCCTGACGGAACCGTGCTCGATCCGCGCGGCGTCGCGGTGGAGTCTCTCGGTCGGGATCCTCGGCGGTCGACCGAGTGCGGTGAGTGCAGAGACTCCTCGTCCGAGGTGCTTGACCGCGGTGTACTCCGTGGAGGCCATGGGGGTCCTTCCGTTCTGGGGCACGCCTATCGTAGCGTCGAGGAGATCGCCGCCCCTTCGCAGGACGTGTCGTCGGTTCGACTGTGGGTGCCATCCCCCGCTGTAGAGTGTCCACGACCGTGACGCTCCGGATGCGTCGCTGAGGGCAGGGAGGACCGAGAGTGACGCCAGCCGAGGAACGGGAGCTGCGCCTCGCCCAGGAGCCGATGCGGCCTGCCACCCCACCTGCTCATTTCTTCAGGGGTACCCGGGCGTCACTCATCCAGATCTGGGAGCGCCGGGACCTGCTGAACAGGCTCGTGAAGCGGGAGATCCGGGCGCGGTACAAGGACTCGGTGCTCGGGATCGTGTGGAGCCTCGTGCGTCCACTCGTGAGCCTGTTGATCTACTACCTCGTGATCGGCAAGGTCCTGGGAGCGGAACGGGGCATCACGGACTTCGCCATCTACGTGTTCACCGGTCTGACGGTGTGGCAACTGGTCTCGGAGTGCCTGGCCTCGACGACGGGATCAGTCGTCGGCAACTCCGGGATCATCAAGAAGATCCAGCTGCCCCGTGAGATCTTCCCGTTGGCGGCCATCGGGGCATCCCTCTTCAACTTCCTCATGCAGTTCGTCATCCTCATCATCGCGGCGATCGTCGCGGCTGTGGGGAACGGGCACCAGCTCTTCACCCTCCGACTTCTGTACCTGCCGGTCTCCTTGGCCGTCATCATCGTGTGGTCCACTGCCCTGGGTCTCGTGCTCTCGGCGGCGAACGTCTACCTGCGTGACATCCAGTACCTGGTGGAGGTGGCACTGCTGGTGGGCATGTGGGCGTCCCCGATCGTCTACTCCTGGGAGATGGTGGCAGGCCATGTCGGTCACCTCGTCCAGGAGCTGTACCTGTGCAACCCGGTCACGCTGGCGGTCCTGGGCTTCCAGCAGGCGATATGGACGGCGGGTTTCGGGGAGCCGATGCCCACGCACTTCGTGATGCGGCTGTTCATGGCACTGGTCGTGGGTTGCATCGCCCTCGGAGTCGGCCAGAGGATCTTCGCCGTGATGCAGCGTGACTTCGCCCAGGAGCTCTGATGACCACAGTCGTCGATGTGCAGGCCGTGTCGAAGCGGTTCGTGGTCCACAAGGACAAGTCCCTCAAGGAACGTGTCGTCAATGCACGCACCTCCCGTGAGCACCGCGAGGACTTCTGGGCCCTGCGTGACGTCAACCTCGAGATCCGGGCGGGGGAGACGATCGGCCTGGTCGGGGCCAATGGATCCGGGAAGTCGACCCTCCTCAAGATCATCGGCGGCATTCTGACCCCCAATGACGGCACGGTCATGCTCAGGGGAAGGATCGCCGCGTTGCTCGAGCTCGGCGCGGGGTTCCACCCCGACCTCACCGGTCGTGAGAACGTCTACCTCAACGCCGCGATCCTCGGGCTCAGCGAGCAGGAGACCGAGCGTCACTTCGCCGAGATCGTCGAGTTCTCGGGGATCGGTGAGTTCATCGACACCCAGGTCAAGTTCTACTCCTCGGGGATGTACGTCCGTCTTGCGTTCGCGGTCGCGGTCCATGTCGACCCGGACATCCTTCTGGTGGACGAGGTGTTGGCGGTCGGCGACGAGCCGTTCCAGCACAAGTGCATGGAGAAGATCCGGGAGTTCCAGGAACAGGGACGCACGATCATCCTGGTGTCCCACTCCGCAGCCCAGGTCCAGGAGGTCTGCGACCGAGCCGTGATGCTGGAGCACGGGCGTGTCGTGGTCGACGGGTCCACCGAAGAGGTACTGGGACGACTTCGGCACGACTACGAGGTCAGGATCGAGGCCGATGACGCCGCGGAGGCGGAGCGCAGGGGCGAGGCACCGCGTGTCGTGCCGGCCGACCAGAAGATCACCTCGGTGGACCTGATCGGCCCGGTGCGCGATCCCGAGGTCGCCTGGGGCCCGGTCATCGCTCCGGGAAGTTCCCTGGTGGTGCGGGGTGAGATCTCGGCCCGCCCAGCCCTGATCGGCTGGGGGATCTCCCTGACGGTCTCGACGGTGTTGGGCAGTGCCGTCCTGGGGACCGACACGTCGATGCTGCGCGCCCAGTTGCCGGTCGTCAACGGCAAGGGGACCTTCGAGATCACCCTGCCCGAGTTGGCACTCGGCGCAGGGGACTACACGGTGAGCGTGTCGCTGCTCGATGGGAATCTCGAGGAGATCCACCGCGTGCGCGATGCGGGACGGTTCTCGGTGCGCACGGCAGGTCACAGCGTGGGCGCCGTCTATGTCGAACCGAGCATCGAGGTCACCGGGCACTGAGAGCAGTGCCGTAGGGATCCGTCAGTGCGTCGACCCGAACCAGTCCCTGAACAACCTCCAGAAGTTCCTGTTCCCGTAGGTCGAGCAGGAGTCCCCGGTGCCGTAGAGGTTCGCGAGGGCCGCAGCGTTCGGCTGGTAGGGCGTGTAGTTGTAGAGCGCAGCCGTCGCACGATTGGCGATCGTGACGTTCGCGCCGCCGCAGGATGCCACCGTGCTGTAGGGGATCCTGACGGTCTGGCCGGCCCTGTACGTGAAGGACTGCGGTTGTTCACCGTACTGCACCAGCCGCGAGGCAGCGCCGTAGACCTGCGGCGCGAAGCCCGCGTGCGCAGGGTCGCAGGCGGATGAGTCAGGGCACTGGAGTCCCATGGCCTTCTCGTACTTCGCGGCCGTCAGGGCCGATCCGGTGGCAGTGACGAGACCCTGCTCCTTCTGGAGCATGGTGATGAGTACCCGGGGGTTGATCCCGCATGCGGTGGAGGCCTTCGAGATGACCTGCGCCGCGGTCTCGTTCGTGGCGGCCGCGTATGTGGAGCAGTAGGGGTAGGTCATCGTCCTGCTGGTGGTCCTGTAGTCCTTGAGGCAGGCCGTGCCGTCGGTCCCCTTGGTGCAGGTGCTCGCCGCACTGTTGAGGAAGGTCTGGACCTGGCTGACGGTCATGGTGGACGGTGCGAACATCACTGCGTCGGAGATGATGTCACCCGCCACGAACCCTGCGACC
>NZ_CCXH01000232.1 GCF_000820725.1 Actinomyces polynesiensis
GAGGTGGTGACAGGGATGTCGACCGTCGCCGCGATGCCGCGGATCTTCCCCAGCTGCGCGTACCCGGCGTCTCCGGGACAGGCGGTCGCATAGGTGTCCCGATGACCCGAGATGCGGTTGACAGTCACGGTCCTCCCGGCCACGAGGGTGCCGTTGGAGATGCTCGGGGTGAAGGAACCTGTGCCGGTGGCAGAGACGCCCGCACGGGCCAGCTGCCACCCGGCGAGCTTCCCGACGGTGTCCAGCGTCGCGCTCGAGGGAGTCACGGTGGAGTAGTCGCCGATCATCGAGATGCCCATGGTCCCGGTGTTGAAGCCGAGATCATGCGCACCGACGACCATCTTCCCCGAAGGAGAGGCCAGGGAGCCCGCTCGGCCCTCGAACGCACGGCCCCACTTGTCGACCAGGAAGTTGTAGCCGATGTCGCCCCACCCCAGTTGCACGGCGTGGTACTGGTAGATCCCCCTCACCACGGAGGCCGACTGGTCCATCGTGTAGTTGTTCGTCCCGGCGGTGTGGTGGACCACCACGAACGACGCAGGGGCATACGTCGGATCCCACGTCATGGCGGACTCGTCGGCTCCCCAGTCCGCCCGCGAAGAGACCGACACGGGAAGGTCCGTCGCCGTGGTGGAGGCGGGGAAGACGGAACCCAACGCCGAGGAGGCGACCGAGTTGCCCGTTCCGGTCCCGGTTCCAGGGGCCCGGACGCCGCCGGACTGCGTGGTGACACCGGAGTTTCCTGACTCCGCATCGTCTCCATCTGGAGACTTCGATGTGTCGGCTGGCGTCGACGGGGAGAGCCGGGAGAGCGTGGTGTCGTCGGCCCCCTCCAGCGATCCGGCGTTGACGGCAGTGGCCGTCGCAGCGACCTCCGTGACATCGGAGTCGTCGAGGACCTGTTCACCGTCGGGGTTGGACGGGAGCATGGTCAGTGCGAGGTTCTCCGGCAGGTCCTCCGCTGTGCCCGTCACCCGGACCTGGATCCCATCGGCCCCGCCCGTCACGAAGGGCTCGGTGCCGGCCCTGCCCACACCGTCATCGCGTTGGGACGCCTCGGGGTCGGTCAGGTACCACTCGGACCAGTTCTCTCCCTCGCGGACCCGGATGTAGACGTCTGTCCCGTCAGGGAGATCCGATGCGCCGTCCCAGGTGAGCCCGGTGATGAAGAAGGGGTCGACCTCCAGCGGCTCGGTGAGGATCGCTGCATCATCGGCGGGGTCCAGCACGTCCCCGTCAGCGCCGAGCAGTGAGAGCGAAGTGCCGGACGTCGGTCTGACCGCAGATCCTCCGCCTCCCACGACACTCGACGCCAAGGCGGAGGTCGCCACCTCTGTGGGTTCCCCGAGCGCCGTGGTCAGCGGCAGGACGAGGGCGGGCGCGCTGTCGTCATCCGGGGACTCGGATGTCCCGCCGGACGCTGATGGCGTGGTCATCGCGCCGACCAGGGAGATGATCGCTCCGACCGAGACGAAGGCGCTTGTCGACATGTGGTGCTCCCGTGATGGATGAGGATCTTGGGAATGGATGGGATGGACTCAGACGAACTGAACACATCGCCACGTGCCCGAGGGTACACGAGTGCGGCATAATGGCACAGACTCGGATCCATCTGATGGGAGCCCATCCATGAGAATTGTCGTCACCGGCGGAGCTGGTTTCATCGGCGCGAACTTCGTGCACACGTTGTTGGAGGACCATCCCGACGTTGACGTCGTTGTCCTGGACAAGTTCACCTACGCCGGTAACCGGCAGTCCCTCTCTGACATGCCTGCGGACCAGGAGAGCCGACTCACGATCGTCGAGGGCGACGTCGCAGACATGGACGTCGTCGATCCGACGGTCGCCGATGCGGACGCGGTCGTGCACTTCGCTGCCGAGTCGCACAATGACAACTCCCTCAACGACCCCTACCCCTTCATCCACTCCAATCTGGTGGGCACCTTCACCCTGCTCGAGGCCGTGAGGCGGCACCACACCCGCTATCACCACATCTCCACGGATGAGGTCTACGGGGATCTCGCCCTCGACGACCCGGCGAAGTTCGAGCCCACGACGGCCTACAACCCCTCGTCGCCCTACTCCTCGACCAAGGCCGGTTCCGATCTCCTCGTGCGTGCGTGGGTCCGCAGCTTCGGCGTGGAGGCGACGATCTCGAACTGTTCGAACAACTACGGCCCCTACCAACACATCGAGAAGTTCATCCCCCGCATGATCACCAACAGGTTCGAGGGGGTCAGGCCGCGTCTGTACGGTGACGGTCTGAACGTGCGCGACTGGATCCACGTCAGGGACCACAACACCGCCGTATGGGACATCCTCATGAAGGGGCGCATCGGGGAGACGTACCTCATCGGTGCGGATGGGGAGACGTCCAACCGTGACGTCGTCGCCATCCTGAATGAACTCATGGGCTATCCGGCCGATGACTTCGACCACGTCGCCGATCGTGCCGGTCACGACCGCCGGTACGCGATCGACGCGACCAGGCTCCGGGAGGAGCTGGGGTGGACGCCGCAGTTCACCGACTTCCGATCAGGTCTCCAGCACACGATCGACTGGTACCGGAACCACGAGGCGTGGTGGGCCCCCCAGAAGGCAGAGGTCGAGGCGAAGTACGCGGCCAAGGGCCAGTAGGGCCGTGGCGACCGGGAACGCACCCGACTGCCGGGACATGCCCCGGGTCCTCGTCCTGATGGCCACTTTCAATGGTCGACGATGGATTGACGACCAGGTCGATTCGGTCCTCGGCCAGGAGGGCGTGCATGTCACCCTTCTGGTGTCTGACGACGGGTCGACGGACGGTACACGTGAACACCTCCTGGAACGGGCGCGGCTGGACTCGCGCATCCGCGTGATGGGTCCTCGCGGCGGCCCTCCAGGGGTGACGGCCAACTTCCTCCACCTGTTCACGCACTGCAGTGTCCCGACGTCCCAGTTCGTCGCGCTGTGCGACCAGGACGATGTCTGGCACCGCGACAAACTCTCGTACCAGATCAACCTGATGTCCAGGACTTCCGCTGATGCAGTGTCCTCCAACGTCACCAGCTTCGACAGCGCGGGACATCGCAACCTCGTCGTGAAGAGCCTGCCCCAACAGAAGTGGGACTTCGTGTTCGAGGCTGCGGGACCGGGATCGACCTACGTCTTCACGGCGGCGATGCACGGGCGCCTGGTCGAGGTCCTCTCAGAGGTCGACACCACGTCGATCGGGGTCCACGACTGGCTGTTGTACGCACTGGTCAGGGCCATCGGTGGTAGGTGGGTCATCGACGGCCGACCAACCGTCGACTACCGTCAACACGGGGGGAACGTCCAGGGAGAACACTCAGGTCTCGTCGCATTCCGCTCCCGGTTCGCCAAGCTGCGTTCCGGTTTCTATCGCCAGCAGTTCATCCTCGTGGCGCTGGCCGCACGTCAGGCAGGTGCATGCGCGCATGACAGTGCATGGTCATCGGACCTGGACGCCTTGATCGCGCAATTGCGAGATCCCGGCATCGGGGGCCGCGTGGCGATCTGGCATCGTCGACGTGAGATCCGACGTGATCCCAAGGAGGGATTCGAGCTCGCACTGGCGTGTCTTCTCGGTGTCTGGTGATGCAGGATGCCCTCGGGGGGACCTCCGGTCTAGCTCCCGCCGGACTGGGAGGTGTCCTGTGGATCCGGTACGGGGGATGGTTGTGGGGTCGTGCCCTGCGTGCCCGACTGGGACGTCTCGCCGCGGCTTCCCGGCTCTGGTGGGAACGACGGGTCGTGGGACGGTACGGCACCACCGGCCGGTTCCGGTTGGCGGAGGCCCCCGACCTCGGGTGACGGTCCCGCGTCCAGAGCGCTGAGAGGGACATGGAGGATGTAGATGTTCTCCGCGGGGGACGAGCCCACTCCTTCGGCGTCGACCTGGTTCGCCTTCTGGATGAACACGTCGAGGCGTCCCCGGAGTCTCCACAGCTCCTCGTCGAATGAGGGTTCCCATCTGTCGAGCGACGTGGTGGTCAGATCGGTCAATGACCAGGAGGTGTCGCTCCCGGCCCGCGTGGCCAGTGTCGCGACACCGCCGCGTTCAGCGTCCCGCAGCAGGAGGTGGACAACCACTCGTTCGCCGCTGCCTGAGACCAGTACCTGGGGCCTT
>NZ_CCXH01000233.1 GCF_000820725.1 Actinomyces polynesiensis
TTCGGCTTGCGCCTGGTCGAGGACGGCGGGGAGGGCGTCCGCGGCGTCGGCGAGTTTCAGGTCGGTGAGGTGGCCGCGCAACTGCTGATAGATGCTGGCCGCGGTTGCCGGGGTGGTCGTGGAGGTGGTCATAGGAGGGTGTTCCTGTTCTTCGCGGCCTGCTCGTAAGCGGCCAGGCTGATCACGGTCGTGGAGGGTGCTGCGGTGCCGGCGAGCACTGCGGCGGCCTGCCGGGCGGCAGCACCAGGCGGGATGCGTTCCTTGCGGCGGTGCGGACGCCCTGGCGGTGCCGAGGCCATCGCGACGGCTTCGAGCGCGGTGACATGGCCGCTGTCGCGGACCGTGACCCCGAGCCCGGGTTGCGCGAGGCTGTGACGGGCGATTACCGCGCCCGAGATGGTGGCGATCTCGATGCTGTCGTCGCCGAGCCGCTGGGACACGACGACCTTCGCAGCGGCCAGTTCGGGTGGGACGGAGTAGCGGTTCCCGCGCCAGTCGATCAGCGCTTGCCGGGTCGCGGTGCGCTCCTCTGTGATGATCACAGGGAACACAACCGCAGGTAGCGGTCTGAGCCGCTCGTTCACGAACAGGGCGGACGCTGTCGTCGTCCCGAGCTCGCCCTCACGGCGCCGGTCGTCCTGCCCTGCGGCGAACGTGTTCAGGCTGGCCTGCGCCTGCTCGAGCGTGAGTTCGTCGGGCAGGGTCCGCCACCAGCGTTGCGCGGCGGTGTGGTTGTTCTTCTCGACCACGCCCTTCCGGTTCCCTGACCGTGGCCGGCAGACCACCGCGGTGACACCGTGATGCTTCGCGAACGCCGCGAACTGCGGGACCAGGTCGCCGGTGCGGTGGTCGAGGACGGTCCGCATCCGGTCGAACCGCCAGACCCTCGTGAGCCCGCCCAGGAGGGCGAGCAGGGTCGTCATCGCGGCCAGCAGATGTGGGGTGTCCATCGACGGGGAGATCACACCCCGCCAGACACCCGAGTGCGCGAGCGAGCCGACGAGCACGTACGCGGTCTTCCGCCCGAGCCCCCACTGCTCTGGCGGGTCGGGCATCTCGACCCAGTCGAACTGCGTCTCCTCCCCAGGCGGGTGGTCGATGACCGCGTTCGCCCGCTTGGTGACGTGCGCGCACGCCGTGCAGGCAGGCCTCAGCCCACGGGAACGGATCTGTCGCGTCAGCGTCGGATACGACCCCTCGAACCCGAGCGGACGCAACTCGTCGAACAGCGTGACCGCCCACAAGTGCGGGTCCTCGGTCAGCCTCGCGGAGACGTAGTCGACGAACTCGTCGAACGGGTCCGGGACGGCGCGCGCACGCACGCCGGGCTCGCGTTGCCCGTTCAGATACGCGCGGATGGTCTTGCGGTCATGGTTAGTGCGGCGGGCGATCTCACTGATCGTGAACCCCTGCCGCTTCAGAGCGTGGATGTCCACGCTGCTCCTCTCTGAGAGCATGAGAAACAGGGCCTTCCTCGGGCTGGTGTGTGGTCAGAGACCACCAGCATCGAGGAAGGCCCGCCTCATGCGGCGGAGCGACCCAGAGTGGGGAATTTCGATGAGCAGAACTGAGGAACTTCAGTGAGCGCCGTCA
>NZ_CCXH01000234.1 GCF_000820725.1 Actinomyces polynesiensis
CACTGTGGTGGGAACGTGCGGCTCCCGGGGAGGGGAGCATGTCGTGCGACAGGGCCGCGAACACACGCCGGTGGCCGGGCGCGGAGCAGCTCTCGCGCGTCCGTCTGCGAGACCGGTCGGTCTAGGTGTGTACATCACTGGACTGACCCCGTTTTGTAGGTCCAGTCGTTGTGTGAGTCGTCCTGTCGCCCGAGGGTTCGGGCAGGGAGACTGGTCAGATCATGACGAACAGCAGGAAGCGTCACACCCCGGAGCAGGTCGTCCGCAAGCTCGGGCAGGCCGACAGGATGCTCGCCGACGGCGCGGACGTCGCCGCGGTGTGTCGGGAGCTCGGCGTGTCCGAGCAGACGTACTACCGGTGGCGGAACCAGTACGGCGGCCTGAAGGCCGACGACGCGAAGCGTCTCAAGGAGCTCGAGAAGCAGAACGCCACTCTGAAGCGGCTGCTGGCCGAAGCGGAGCTGGAGAAGGCCGCGCTGAAGGAGTTGGCTGAGGGAAACTTCTAGGCCCGGGCAGGCGCCGCGCCGCCGTCGCTCACCTGATCAGGACACTGCAGGTGAGCGAGCGGATGGCGTGCCGTCTGGCCGGGCTGAGCAGGTCCGCGTACCGTCGCCCGCTCAAGGGCGACACGACCGCCGACCCGGACAGGGCGTTGCGGGACTGGCTGCGCGCGTACGCGAAGAAGCATCCGCGGTGGGGATATCGCAGGGCCTACCACGACGCTCGCGGCGAGGGGTGGGCCGTGAACCACAAGAAGATCCAGCGGCTCTGGCGCGAGGAAGGCCTCCGTGTCCCCCAGCGGCGGCGGCGCAAACGCGTCGGATCCTCGACCGTCGACGTCCCGGCAGCGGTCGCACCGAATCTCGTGTGGGCGGTGGACTTCCAGTTCGATGCCGACGAGCAGGGCCGCCCGATCAAGATCTGCTCCATCGTCGACGAGCACACCCGTGAGTGCATCGGAGGGCTTGTCGAGCGGTCGATCACCGCAGACCGACTCACTGCCCACCTCGAGGACCTCGTCGCCGTCCGCGGCGCACCCGCGGTGCTCAGATCAGACAACGGCCCGGAGTTCATCAGCGACGCGATGGCCGACTGGGCCGGCACCCGCACCGGCCTGTTCTACATTCCGCCCGGCTCGCCCTGGCACAACGGGTACGTCGAGTCGTTCAACAGCAGGCTCCGTGACGAGTGCCTGAACATCAACAGCTTCTACTCGCTGCTGCACGCCCAGGTCGTGATCGGCGACTGGAAGACCGAGTACAACCATGACCGCCGGCACTCATCGCTCGGATACCTCGCACCGGTCGACTACGCTCGGCAATGCACCCATCAACTGGAGACCGACGACTCGCACAGCGACCGGACCGAATGAAGGGGGCGGCCCATCACCTCCGGGACACCCGACAGCCCCTCAGTCGCCCGCGCACGGGGACCGGCCCCGACTCGACCCGGAACTCGCAGGAGCCGGCCCCGGAAGGAACTTCGGCATGGCGAAGACAGGCCGGGCCGGCGACGAGGCCGGTTCACCCCTCCCACAGGTGGGACTTCCACAGGGGATGAGGCGTTCCCTTCCGGTGGGCGCGCTCCTGTCGTACAGTGGGTGCACTGTTTCCGAGGCAGAGGAGGCGCGCATGGGTCTCGATGAGTTGAAGACGACCGCGGAGGGGCTCAAGCACAAGGCTGAGGACCTCGTGGGATCGACGCTGAAGGACGAGGCGAAGACGGACAGCGCTCTTGATGCCGTCTCCGGTGCCGTGAAGAAGGCCACCGGGGGAAAGTTCGACGACAAGATCGACGCTGCCAGGTCGGCTGCCGACAAGAAGCTCGGTTCCGAGTAGATCCGTGCCCTGACCGCAGCACATCCCTACTGAGAGATGGTGGCGGGACCCCCCGGGGTCCCGCCACCATCCGTCTGTGCGCGCTGCACGTCCGGCCGGAGGGGTCAGATCCAGCTGTGCAACCACATCCGTGAGAGCCACTCCTGGTAGGGGATGAGCACGCCCGTCCAGACGGTGTAGAAGTAGGCGGAGGTCAGCAGTACCACGACGACGACAGCAGGAGCTGAGAGCGCAAGGGCAGACCTGACGGGACGCGGGAGTTCCAGCCATCCCGGATCCGCTCCACCGATCCCCCCGGGACGGGGCTCCTCATCGGGGTCGTCCCTGAGCCGGCACTGCCCGGTCGCCAGGCCGAGTGCCCACGCGAGCACGAGCGCGACGAAGGGGACGAAGGCGACGGTGTAGAAGGTGAAGATCGTGCGGTGGGAGTAGGCGAACCAGGGCACGTACATGGCGAGGTAGCCGCACAGGATGAGCCCGACGCGCCAGTTGCGGCACCGGAACACGGCCCACAGGGCCACGACGAGGGCGGGCACGGCCAGCCACCAGAGGGCGGGATTGCCCAGCGCCACGACATTGCGCACGCAGTTGCCCCCGGCGCAGCCACCCGAGATCTTCTCGTAGGCGAAGGAGGTGGGGCGCAGTTGGAGGAGCCAGCCGGCAGGGTGGGACTGGTAGTTGTGAGGGGTCGTCAGCCCGTTGTGGAAGGTCCACATCTGTCGGTGGTAGGCCCACAGGTCCGACATCACCGCGAGGAGACCGCTGGACGGACCTCCCGAGGCGGCTGAGACGCCGTGACCCCAGGCGCGGGGGTGCACCATCCACCCGGTCCAGGACAGGATGTAGACCACGATCGCGGTGGGGACCAGCGCGAGGAAGTCCATCGGCACGTCCAGGGCGAGTGCGGCACGCAGGGCACGGGGATGGCCGAGGCGGCGCCGGGTGGTCCATTCGCGCAGTGCCACGAACAGGCCGAGGACCGCGAGGGCGTAGATGCCGGACCACTTGACCGAGCATGCGAGGCCGAGCAGGACCCCCGCGACGAGGAGCCACCACCGTGAACCGGAATGGGGTCCGAGACCACCGGGATCGGGTTCCTCGGGCCCTCTCCAGGCCCGTAGCCCGCTGACGAGCCTGGGGTGGGCCTGTTGCTGGTCCTTCACGACGGCGAGGAAGGCGGCGAGGACGAAGGTCGACAGGAAGATGTCGAGCAGGCTGGTCCGCGACATCACCAGGTGCATCCCGTCGGTGGCCAGGAAGAGGCCCGCGACCAGTGTGACCGCAGGGGATCGGAACAGGTTCCATGCGAGACGGCACAGGAGGAACACCCCGACGGTCCCTGCGACCACGGCCGAGATCCTCCACCCGACCGGGTTGTCCGGTCCGAAGACCTGCATGCCCGCCGCGATCAGCCATTTCCCGGTCGGGGGTGGACGATGAAGGATCCCTTCAGCGTCAGGGCGGAGAAGTCACCGTGGGCGAACGCAAGGTCCGAGCCGCCCTCCCATGTGCCCTCGTAGCCGAGGTGGGCCAGGGAGTAGGCGTCCTTCACGTAGTAGGTCTCGTCGAAGATGAGGGTGGGGATCCGGTCCAGCCCGACCAGTCGGAGGACGGCGGCCACGACCGTGGCGATGCCCGTGGCGACCCAGGCTGAGGCCGGGGAGGTGGGAAGACGGCCCCACCATGCATCCCACCCCGCCCGGACCTCCGCATGGCGTGGTCCGGCGGATCGGGATCCTGGGACCGGGGACGTGCCGGCGGTGTCGGTGTCGTCGCACCCCACGACCACGGCGCTGTCCGGTGCCGTCCGGTCCGCAGGTGCCTCGGAGGCCGTCACGAGTGGGTCCCCGGGGGTCGGGCCTGACCCGCTCGAGAGCTCGACCGGCACTCCGAGTGCCGGGAGCCGCACCTGTGCCGCAGGCTCGGGCGCCCCGGATCCCGGAGCAGCAGGATCGTCCCCGTCGTGACGGGCCGGGCGGTCCGGTGCAGGGTGTTCACCCTCAGGCGGGAGGGATGGGTCGGCCTCGCGGTGTTCGTCCACGTCCGCGAGTCTAGGCTGTGCTCCCGGGCATGCCCCCGCGGTCCGTGGGGCCGTCCGTGGTGCCGGTGGCCCCGCTGGGGCCCGGGAACCACCGCCCCCTGCGGCCCCGGGCTCTCCGCCACCTCGGCCCTCACGCCGGCACATCGCACCGTCGGTCCCCGGGATGGGAGGATGGGGTCATGATGCCCGACGACCAGCCCGTGCAGCGCCCGGGGTCGATCCTCCTGGCGGCCACACCCATCGGGGACGTCTCCGACGCCTCTCCCCGCTTCGTGCGTGCCCTCTCCGAGGCCGAGGTGGTGGCAGCCGAGGACACGCGCCGTCTCCTCGCCCTCGCCTCCCGACTGGACGTCCGCATCAACGGCAAGCTCACCAGCCTCCACGACCACAACGAGCGTGAGCGGGCCGACACGGTGGTCGACCTGGCCGAGGACGGAGCGAGGGTGCTGCTGGTCTCGGACGCGGGGATGCCGACCGTCTCGGACCCGGGTTACCGCGTCGTGCGTCGCGCCGTGGAACGTGGCGTTCCCGTCTCCGCCCTCCCCGGCCCCTCCGCCCCCGTGACCGCCCTGGCCGTGTCCGGTCTGCCCTCCGACCGCTTCGCCTTCGAGGGGTTCCTCCCCCGCAAGGAGGGCGAGGCCACGCGCGCGTTGGAGTCGATGGCCGACGACCCGCACACACTGATCTTCTTCGAGTCGGCGAAACGCCTCAACGCGACCCTGGTGCGGATGGCAGCCGCCTTCGGGGGAACCCGCCAGGCAGTCGTGTGTCGGGAGCTGACGAAGGTCCACGAGGAGGTCCTCCGTGGTGACCTGAACACCCTCATCGCCCGGACCGTGGGTGAGGTGCTCGGCGAGATCACCATTGTCGTGGCGGGTGCGAGGGAGTCCGGGCGCGCGGAGGACCACGTGCTCGCGGTCCTGTCCCTCGCCGAGGAGGGGATGCGCCTGAAGGAGGCGGCCTCCCAGGTCGCTGAGGCCACGGGTCTGCGCAAGAACGACCTCTACCGCGCGGCCCTGCGCCGCCGGGACACGGACTGAACGATCCGACCGGACTCCGGGTGGGGGACCGGACACCTCGGACCGACGGGTCGGGTCCCGAGTGGTGAACGGGACCGCCTGTCGGACCCGCCGGACGGACCCGGCATGGGCGCGTCGCCCAGCGGTGGCTAGTGTGGGGGACGGATGGCACCTGCCCCGAGGAGGAATCATGTCCCGCGCACTCATCGTCGTCGACGTCCAGCCCACCTTCTGCGAGGGCGGTTCCCTGCCCGTGGAGGGGGGGAATGCGGTGGCGGAACGCATCGCCGCCTTCGCGGCCACGCACCGTGGCGCCTACGACCTCGTCGCCACCACCCAGGACTGGCACATCGACCCGGGCTCCCACTTCTCCGACACCCCGGACTTCGTCGACACCTGGCCACCCCACGGGGTCGCCGGCACCCCCGAGGCGGAACTCCACCCCGCCCTGGCCGCCCTCGACGCCGATGTCACCGTCAAGAAGGGGCAGTACGCTGCCGCCTACTCCGGGTTCGAGGGGACCACGGCAGACGGGTCCACGCTGCAGCGCGCCCTGGAGGCAGCAGGCATCACCGACGTCGATGTCGTGGGGCTGGCGGAGTCCCACTGCGTCGCCCAGACCGCCCTGGACGCCGTCGCGGCCGGATTCACCACGCGCGTGCTCACCGACCTCACCGAGCCGGTCACGGAGGAGCTCGGGGCCGCTGCCCGGGTGCGGATGGGTGGGGCAGGGGTCGAACTCGTCGACTCCGGCGTCGTCGACCCGGACTGACCGGCGCCGCCCTCGTCGACCCGGACTGACCGGCGCCGCCCTCGTCGACCCGGACTGACCGGCGCCGCCCCTGTCGGCACCCACCCACGTCCGGACCGGCCGCCCCCGTCGGAGCCCACGCACGCCCGCACGGCCCACCCGCGTCCGTACGGTGCTCCCGGGCTGTGGACGTGCCCGACCGCATGGCCCGGACGGGGGGAGCGGTTCACGTCCCCCGGGTCGACCCGTCTACTCTGGAGACCATGAGTCGCATCCTCTCCGCCGTCGCCTGGCCCTACGCCAACGGCCCCCGCCACATCGGTCACGTCGCAGGTTTCGGGGTCCCCTCCGATGTCTTCTCCCGCTACATGCGAATGGCGGGCCACGACGTCCTCATGGTCTCCGGCACCGACGAGCACGGGACCCCGATCCTCGTGGCGGCCGACGCGGAGGGTGTCTCCCCCCGTCAGCTCGCCGACCGCAACAACCGCCTCATCGTCGAGGACCTCCAGGCGCTGGGCCTGTCCTACGACCTCTTCACCCGCACCACCACCGGCAACCACTACCACGTGGTCCAGTCGATGTTCGAGGTCGTGCGCGACAACGGTTACATGGTGGTGCGGACGACGCGCGGCGCCATCTCCCCCTCCACCGGGCGCACGCTCCCCGACCGCTACATCGAGGGCACGTGCCCCATCTGCG
Organism: Actinomyces polynesiensis; assembly: GCF_000820725.1. Classification (GTDB taxonomy): domain Bacteria; phylum Actinomycetota; class Actinomycetes; order Actinomycetales; family Actinomycetaceae; genus Pauljensenia; species Pauljensenia polynesiensis. The sequence continues at coordinate 6,352 of NZ_CCXH01000234.1, forward strand.
GCTACGAGGGTGCCCGTGGCGACCAGTGCGACAACTGCGGCAACCAGCTCGACCCCACCGACCTCATCAACCCTCGCTCCAAGATCAACGGGGAGACCCCCGAGTTCGTGGAGACCGACCACTACTTCCTGGACCTGCCCGCGCTCGCGGGCGCCCTGTCGAAGTGGCTGGACGACCGGGAGAAGTCGGGCACGTGGCGTCCCAACGTCATCAAGTTCTCCCAGAACTTCCTCGAGGACATCCGTCCCCGCGCCATGACCCGCGACATCGACTGGGGCATCCCGGTCCCCGGCTGGGAGGACCAGCCCAGCAAGCGCCTCTACGTGTGGTTCGACGCGGTGGTCGGCTACCTCTCCGCCTCCATCGAGTGGGCGCGGCGCACCGGTGACCCGGAGGCGTGGCGCAAGTGGTGGAACGACCCGGAGGCCCTGTCCTACTACTTCATGGGCAAGGACAACATCGTCTTCCACTCCCAGATCTGGCCCGCGGAACTGCTGGGCTACAACGGGGAGGGCGACAAGGGCGGCGAGCCCGGGGAGTACGGGCACCTCAACCTGCCCACCGAGGTCGTCTCCTCTGAGTTCCTCACCATGGAGGGCAGGAAATTCGCCTCCTCGCGCGGCATCGTCATCTACGTGCGTGACATGCTCAGCCGCTACCAGGCCGACGCGCTGCGCTACTTCATCTCCGCGGCCGGCCCGGAGACCTCGGACGCGGACTTCACCTGGGCGGAGTTCCTGCGCCGCACCAACACCGAGCTCGTGGCCGGGTGGGGGAACCTGGTGAACCGCACGGCCTCCATGATCCACAAGCGCTTCGGGCACATTCCTGACCCGAAGGACCTGGAGGACGTGGACCGCCAGCTCCTCGACGACGTGGAGGCCGGGTTCGACGAGGTCGGTGGGCTGATCCGCACCCACCACCAGAAGGCGGCGCTGGCCGCGGCCATGCGCCTGGTGGGTGAGGCCAACAAGTACGTCACCGACACCGAGCCCTTCAAGCTCAAGGCTCCCGAGCAGCGTGACCGCCTGGGCACGATCCTGTGGACCCTGGCGCAGGTGGTCACCGACCTCAACACGATGCTCTCCCCGTTCCTGCCGCACTCGGCCAACGAGGTCGACCTGGTGCTGGGTGGGACCGGTGAGGTCGCCCCGATGCCGCGCATCGAGGAGGTCACGGACCTGGACGTCACCAATGAGGACGGCTCCCCGAGGAACTACCCGATCATCACCGGCGACTACGTGGGCTACCCGACCTGGGGGCGCCACCCGGTGCTGGTCGGGCGTGATGTCCACCAGCCCCACCCGGTCTTCCACAAGCTCGACGACGCGATCGTCGAGGAGGAGCTGGGGCGCGCCGGGGCCTGAGGGCGCCGGGGCCTGAGGGTGCTGTCGCCCGCGGGGTCGGGCCACCCGGCCTCCGGGGGCCGTGCGCCGCGCATCGACGAGGGCGACTGTGGGGGCGGACCATCCGGTCCGCCCCCACAGTGCACTCCCGGGCAGGTCTGCTGCCGGGGTCCCGGTCGCGACCCCGGTCAGCCCCTGGACCGTCGCGAGGTGGCCCAGGCGGCGATGATCAGTCCAACCCCGAGCAGCGCCACCAGGCCGATGAGGGCCGTGGTCACGTCGAGGTTCGGGAGCAGTGCGAGCCCGATGAGGAAGATCCCCAGCAGGATCACGATGCCCGCCCAGATCAGCTGGCCCACCCGCACACCCCGCGGTGGTGCCTCCACCGGGCGTCCGTCGACTGGTGTGCCTCCGACGGCCGTGGACGCGGCGGTCCAGACCGGTGGGACTCCCGCGGCCGAGCCGTTGTCGGAGTACTCCGCAGATCGCCAGTCCGTGGCGCCGCCCTCGGTCGGCAGGGCGCGCGTCTCACCAGCGCCGGCGCCGCCCTCGGTCGGCAGGGCGCGCGTCTCCCCGGCGCCGGCGGCACCCTCCCCGACCGGGAGTTCCGTCGTTGCGCCGGTGGCCCCGAGCTCGGTGGTGGGGGCCTCTGTCGGCAGTGCCTCGGTGCGCTTCGCGTGCTCGGTGCCGATCTGTGCGGCGTCGAATCCTGCGACGCCCAACTGGACGGTGTCCAACTGCACGGTGTCCTGCTGCGCGGTCTCGAGCTGCTCGGTGGGGGCGCCCTCCTCGGCGGGTGCCGCGGGAGCGGGTCCCTCGGCGGGCTCCGGTGATGTCCCCGGCGTGGTCCCGGGCGCGTTGTCTGCTGTGGTCATGATGGCCTCCTTCAGTCGGTGGAGTCGCCGGTGGCGGACCCGGACGGACTGGGCGTGGACGTGGTGGGTGCGGGTGTCGTGTCCGCTCCGGACTGCGCGGAGCCCGACTCGGCGTCCCCCTCGGAGGGAGCGACGCTGGAGGGGGCGTCCTCGACGATGGTGATGTCCCCCAGTGACCCGGAGATGGCCACCGTGATCCCGGCCCCGGGGTCCCACCCGTCGGAGCGGAAGGAGAGGGAGTCCGCGATGTAGCCGACCTCGGGCACCCACGGGTCGGTGGAGGAGGTCCCAACGGGATCCTCGTAGTACTCGCCGCGCAGGGAGCCGGTGGAGCCGTCGATGTGGAAGGCGACGGACTGGCCCTGGCGGACGTGGACGACGAGGTTGCCCATCGACCCCTCCACCGTGATCGTCTTGTCCGTCGTGACCGGGGCATCCCTGAGGTCGAGGTCGACGTCGCCGATCCCCGAGATCGTCGAGGCATTCCAGTCGTACTCCGCGGACGAGGCGATCTGAGGGGCCTCGGGGACCTGTGTGGCCTGGGTGGCCCGTCCCCAGGGGACGATCGCCATGAGGGGCAGGGCGATGAGCACGCCCACCAGGGACAGGGCGATCATCCAGCCCGCCCCGCGGTCCCGGATCGCGGCGACCGCCATCACCACGCCGACGACGATGAGCCCGGTACCGCACCCGATGGCGATCGCCCCGAACTCGGTCAGCTCGGACACCGTCCCCACGAAGGTGAAGAAGAGGGAGGCTGCCACGAGGAGGATGATCACCCCGAGGACGGCGAGGTTCGTCCCCACACCGAGCCCCCTGGGTGCCGGCGAGGGCGGGGGTGGTGTCCAGGTCCGCCCCGGCGCACCGGGTGCGCCCTGGGGGGAGCTGGTTGCGGAGGGTCCGCTCCCGGCTGCCCACGCATCACCGCGCGGCACGGAGGCGGCAGGTGCTGCGTCCTGCCACGCAGCGCCGTGGTGACCGGGGGTCCCGGACGAGCGGGGCTGGGTGGTCGACCCTGCCGGGGGGACGGGAGCGGCCTGAGCGGGGTCCTGCCGCCGTTGCGTGCCTGTGGAGGTGCCGGTCGAGGTGCCGGCCGGG
>NZ_CCXH01000235.1 GCF_000820725.1 Actinomyces polynesiensis
CGCCGCACCGGGCCGCGCGGACCCCTGCTGTGCCGGACCGGGCTGCCAGGCAGGGGGCGTCTGCCAGGAGGAGGACCCGGTGCCGGGGACGCCGGACCCGTACGCGCCCGGGGTCCCCTGCCAGGGTGCCGAGGGGGGGTACCCGCGATTGCGGGATCCGGTGTTCGCGATGATCACGACGACGGTGATCGCCGCGACGAGGGCCAGGGACCACAGGAACCATCCCGATCCGTCGGGGAGGAACCACGGGAACAGGTTGCCCAGGCCGAGCAGCACCATGACCAGGGCGCCCAGCTGCGCGACGTCGTAGCGCCCACGCGTCAGCTGCTCCAGGTGGATGCGGCCGTCGGCCTGCTCGGGCAGCAGTGCCCAGGCGGCCCCGTAGGCGACCCAGACCGGGCCGAGGAACAGACCCAGCACCACGGTGACGGCGCGGATCAGCCCGACGTCCCAGCCCGTCCGGGCGGCGATGCCGGAGCAGACACCACCCAGGACCCGCTGGTCGCCCCGGTACCAGCCCGAGTGGCGCAGGGACTCGAAGAACCCGTGGCCGCTCGGCGCGGGCGGGGGAGCAGTGGGACTCCAGGGCGGCACCTGGGCGCCGTCGGCCGCCTGACCGGAGGGCGGCGTCTGCCAACCACCGGCGCCGCCGGCGTACCCCCCCGCACCCCCGGGAGCGGACTGGGCGGGCGGTTCCGTCTGCCATCCGGGCGTCCAGCCGGCGTCGGGCGTCCACCCGGGACCGGGCGTCCGGCCAGGATCGGGTGGACCGTCGGGGCGTCCACCCGACGAGGGGGGAACGTGGTCGTCATGTCCGGGCCCGTGGGCTCCGGTGGGGTCATTCGTGCTCATGTGACCACTGTGCCGTCCGTCCGACCCCTCCCACCATTGGGGGACCCCCTGATCCTTCCCTGATCGGTGTCCGCCGGGGTGGGCGCACGCCGGAGCGGATGTGAAGATGGTGGGGTGAACCCCCCGGCACCCACCTGGCCCCCGACCCCGCCCACGGCGGGGGCGGCGACCTCCGGCGTGTACTCCGCGCAGGGGACGTCGGGTGAGGGGGCCACCCCCGGGCAGGACGGGACTGGGTGGGCGACCGGGACTGGGTGGGCGACCGGGACCGGGTGGGCGACCGGGACCTCCACGGGGCAGTGGGTCCCGCCCTCGTCGGCACCCCCGCGCCCCCCGCTGCGGCGCGCCACCTCCCACTCACCCGACATGCCCACCCCGTGGGTCGGGGGTGTCTGCTCGGGCATCTCCGTCCACCTCGGCGTGCCCGTGTGGGCGGTGCGCACGACGATGGCGCTGCTCCTGCTGATGTGGGGGTCCGGTGCCCTGCTCTACCTCTGGCTCGTGCTCATGGTCCCCGTGGACGGGGCGGCGGAGGCGTCGACGCGCACCGCCCGCCTCGGGCGCTCCCTGGTACGGGTGGGGTCGGACCGCGCCCGTGACACGGCGCGCAACCAGCTGCTCGTCGCCGGGGTGGCGGCGGTCAGTGTCGCGCTCGCGGCCTACCTGCTGCTCGGGGCCGGACACGTGGAGCCGCGCGACATCCTCGCCGCCCTCGCGATCCTGGCGGGCCTGGGCCTGGTGTGGAGCCAGGGCGCCCACCTGCGGGAGTGGCGCTCCCCGAAGGTCGTGGCGTTCATCGGTGGGGGCAGCGCGCTCATGCTGGTCGGCGCCGTCCTGTTGGTCTCGCGCACCGACAACGTGCGCGCGCTCACCCGCGGTGGACTCATCGGGGTGGTCGTGGCCGTCGGCCTCGTGGTCGCCCTGGCACCGCTGTGGTTCCGGATGTCCTCCGACATGTCAGCCGCCAGGGAGGAGCAGGTCCGCGACGCCGAACGCGCGGACATCGCCGCGCACCTGCACGACTCCGTCCTGCAGACCCTGACCCTCATCCGCGCCTCCGCCGAGGACCCGACCCGGGTCCGCGCGCTGGCCCTCACCCAGGAGCGCGAGCTGCGGTCCTGGCTCTACACCGGCCACGAGGCCCCCTCGACCTCGCTGGCGGAGGCACTGCGTGAGGCGGTCGGGCAGGTCGAGTCCACCTACGGCGTGGCCGTGGACGTCGTGACGGTGGGGGACGTCGTGCCCGGGCCCGCCGAACTCGCGCTGGTCGCCGCGGCCGCCGAGGCCGTCACCAACGCCGTGCGCCACGGCGCGCCCCCCGTCTCCGTCTACTGCGAGGTCGACGAGGGCGGGGCGGAGGTCTTCGTCAAGGACGCCGGCTCCGGGTTCGACCCCGACGCGGTCCCCGAGGACCGCCACGGGGTGCGCCACTCGATCATCGGGCGCATGGGCCGGGTGGGCGGGTCCGCGCAGATCCGTCCCCGTGACACCGGCACCGAGGTCCACCTGTGGGCCCCGCGCAGCCCGTGCCCGGACGGTGCGACCGCCTCGGGACCCCTGGCGACCTCGGCGGGCGGGGAGGGGTCGGTCCCCTCCGGGGCACCGGTGCCTCCCTCGCCCGAACCCACGCCGGTGTCCGGTTCTGCCCCCGCCTCCGGCCCCACCCCGGCGCCCGACCCCACTGCAGTGCCCGACCCGACCGCGGCGCCCGATCCCCGGGAACCCGACCGGGGCACACCACGACCCCAGGAGGACCGATGACCATCCGACTCGTCGTCATCGACGACCACCCACTCGTGCGTGCGGGGGTGCGCGCCGAGCTCGAACAGGCCGGCGCCGACCTCGAGATCGTCGGCGAGGCGGCCGACGTGGAGGGGGCGGTCGCCGCCTGCCACGAGCTGCGCCCCGACGTCGCCCTGCTCGACGTCCACCTCCCCGGTGGGCAGGGCGGTGGCGGTGCCGAGGTCGCGAGTTCCTGCTCCGACGTGGAGGGCCTGCGCTTCCTGGCGCTCTCCGTCTCCGACGCCCCCGAGGACGTGGTCGCCGTCATCCGCGCCGGCGCGCGGGGCTACGTCACCAAGTCGATCACCACCGCGGACCTCGTGGAGGCCATCCATCGGGTCGGGGCGGGTGACGCCGCCTTCAGCCCGCGCCTGGCCGGCTTCGTGCTCGATGCCTTCGGCACCCACGAGGTCGCCGCCCGCGACGACGAACTCGACCTCCTCAGTGCCCGGGAGCAGGAGGTCATGCGCCTCATCGCCCGCGGCTACACCTACAAGGAGGTGGCCAGCGAGCTGTTCATCTCCATCAAGACGGTGGAGACCCATGTCTCGGCGGTGCTGCACAAGCTGCAGCTGTCCAACCGCAACGAGCTGACCCGCTGGGCGGTGCGTCGCAACATCGTGTGACCGGTGCGGCCCGGGCCCCGGGCGCCGTCGGCGGTGGATGGCGCTCGGGGGTGCCCATGCCCTGGCCTAGAGTGGGACCGCCATGGACCTCGACTTCTCCCGCACACGGGGCCGCGCGGCGCGCGGCCGGCAGGGCACCGACCGCCTTCGCCCCAGTTCCTCCGACGAGGCCGGGCGCGCGCCCGTCCTGCCCGATCTCGGACCCGCCCTCGTCGACCGGGAACCACCGGTGTGGGACGAGGACGGCTACGCGGAGGGGCCGGGTGACCCCTGGGCCGATGTCGACCTGGGCGCGGCGCCCGCCCCCGACACCGACGCCCTGCTGCGCGGTCTCAACGACCGCCAGCGCGCAGCCGTCGTCCACGAGGGTGGCCCCCTGCTCATCATGGCCGGTGCCGGCTCCGGCAAGACCCGGGTCCTCACCCACCGCATCGCCTACCTGCTGGAGACGGGCCGGGCGCGGCCGGGGGAGATCCTGGCGATCACCTTCACCAACAAGGCGGCCGCCGAGATGCGTGAGCGCGTCAGCGACTTGGTCGGCCCGGATGCCCGGCGCATGTGGGTGTCCACCTTCCACTCGGCCTGCGTGCGCATCCTGCGCGCCGAGCACGACGCGGCGGGACTGACGTCGACCTTCACGATCTACGACGCCCAGGACTCCCAGCGGCTGCTGCAGATGGTCCTCAAGGCGCACGACGTCGACATCAAGCGTTTCTCCCCGAAGCTGGTCGCGGGGAGGATCTCCGACCTCAAGAACGAACTCATCGGGCCCGAGGAGTACGCCGGGACCGCGCCCAACGACCCCGTGTCCAAGGTGGTCGTGGAGGCCTACCGCGACTACGACAAGCGCCTGCGCCAGGCCAATGCCCTGGACTTCGACGACCTCATCATGCGCACCGTGCGCCTCCTGCAGGACAAGCCACTCGTCGCCGAGCACTACCACCGCCGCTTCCGCCACGTCCTGGTCGACGAGTACCAGGACACCAACCACGCCCAGTACGTCCTGGTGCGGGAGCTCGTGGGCGAGGGACACGACGGAGTGGCACCCGCGGAGCTCACGGTCGTCGGGGACTCCGACCAGTCCATCTATGCCTTCCGCGGTGCCACCATCCGCAACATCGAGGAGTTCGAACGCGACTTCCCCGGCGCCACCACCATCCTGCTGGAGCAGAACTACCGCTCCACCCAGAACATCCTCTCCGCGGCCAATGCCGTCATCGCGCGCAACCAGGGGCGCCGGCCGAAGAACCTGTGGACCGCCTCCGGGGACGGGCCGCTCATCACGGTCGACGCCGCCGACTCCGAGCACGACGAGGCCCGCTTCGTCGTCTCCGAGATCGACCGCCTCAGTGACGAGGGCGTGGACTGGGGGGACATCGCGATCTTCTACCGCACCAACGCCCAGTCCCGCGCCCTGGAGGAACTGCTGGTCCGCTCGGGCATCCCCTACCGGGTCGTGGGGGGCACCCGCTTCTACGAGCGGCGCGAGGTCAAGGACGCCCTGGCCTACCTGCAGGCCGTGGCCAACCCGGATGACACCGTCGCGCTGCGCAGGGTCATCAACACGCCCCGACGCGGGATCGGGGCGAAGGCCGAGGAGGCGTTGGTCGCCCACGCGGACCGTTACGGGGTGTCATTCGGGCAGGCGCTGCGCCACGTGTGGATCGGACAGGGTCGACCCGCGGGCGAGGGCGAGGGCATCGAGGTGCCCGAGGTGGCGGCTCCCGCGGAGGCGGGCGCTGCCCCGGCATCCCCGCAGGACGGGGGCGCCGCCGTCGTGGTCCCCGAGGAGGGCACGGCCGGGGTCTCGGGTCCGGTCAGTGCGGGGGGTGCCGCACCGAACGTCGACGG
>NZ_CCXH01000236.1 GCF_000820725.1 Actinomyces polynesiensis
GGTCAGTGCGGGGGGTGCCGCACCGAACGTCGACGGCACCGGCGCCGCCACCGACACGGGCACCGACGCGGCCACCGACACGGGCACCGACGCGGCCACCGACGCGGCCGCGCCGGTCCCACAGCCCGCGCCGGTCCCACAGCCCGCTCCGGAGGAGGAGTCGGCCCCCGCGGTGCTGGGTCTCGCCCCGCGCGCCGCCGCGTCCGTGGCGAGTTTCTACGGACTGCTGGAGACGCTGCGCCGTCTGGAGGCGGGGGGTGGCACCCCGGGCCAGGTGCTCGAGGAGGTCCTCGACCACACCGGCTACCTGGAGGAACTGAGGCGCTCCGAGGACCCGCAGGACGCGTCCCGGGTGGAGAACCTGGCCGAACTCCACTCCGTCGCCGAGGACTTCCACCAGCAGGTCCCCGAGGGGCGCCTCGTGGACTTCCTGGAGCGTGTGTCACTCGTGGCGGATTCCGACCAGGTCCCCGCCGAGGACCAGCGCTCCGGCTCGGTCACGCTCATGACCGTGCACACCGCCAAGGGGCTGGAGTTCCCGGTCGTCTTCGTCACCGGGATGGAGGACGGGACCTTCCCCCACCAGCGCTCCCTGAGTGAGGAGTCCGAGTTGGCCGAGGAGCGGCGGCTCGCCTACGTGGCGATCACGCGTGCCCGGAAGCGGCTGTACCTCACGCGCGCGGCGGTGCGTTCGGCCTGGGGCGCGCCCCAGGAGATGCCGCCCTCGCGCTTCCTCGACGACATCCCCGACGAACTGCTCGACGTCCGGCGCTCCACGACCGCCATGGACCGTCTGCACGCCTCCGGCCGCGGATCCGGGGGGCCCGGCTCCTGGGGGTCGGGGTCCTGGGGCGGGGGACAGCGTGGCGGCGCCTCCTGGGACCGGTCCGGGGGCAGGGGGCGCGCGCGGGACGAGGACGAGGGCGGCCCGGTGATCGGGTCCGGGACGCCGGGCAACGGATCGGCGGTGGGTGGCTCTCGGCTGGGGCGCACCGTGCGCCTGGGTGCCGCACCCACGAGGTCGGCGGCACCCGCCCGGGAGATCCCCCAGCTGAAGGTCGGCGACCAGGTCGACCACGCGACCCTGGGCCGGGGCACCGTCGTGAGCATGGAGGGATCCGGCGACCGCAGCGTCGCCAAGATCGACTTCGGCGGCCGGCAGAAGCGACTCCTGCTGCGGATGGCTCCGATCACGAAGCTCTGAGGCCCGTCCGGGGTTCCCACCGGGGCGCCGTGACATCGACGTGGGGTCCCGGTGTCGGTCTCGGTCAGCCGGGACGGTCGAACGTGGTGAGGCTCGCCTTAGCTTCCCGGTGCCCCACGCTAGGATGGTGTGGCTGTGACAGGCCGGCCCGCACCCCGTGGGACGGCACAGAGCGGAGGAAATCGGGCGTGACCACACTGAACGTCGCCGTGATCGGCGCTGGACCTGCCGGGATCTATGCCTCGGACATCCTGTCGAAATCGGGACTCGACGTGAACATCGACCTCTTCGAGCGTCTCCCCGCTCCCTACGGCCTCGTCCGCTACGGGGTCGCCCCCGACCACCCGCGCATCAAGCAGATCATCGTCGCGCTCTACAAGATCCTCCAGCGCGGTGACATCCGGCTGCTGGGGAACGTGGAGGTCGGGCGCGACGTCACGATCGAGGACCTGCGCGACCACTACGACGCGGTCATCATGGCCACCGGTGCCGACCGCGACGCCCCCCTGGACATCCCCGGCATCGACCTGCCCGAGAGCTACGGCGCCGCGGACTTCGTCTCCTGGTACGACGGCAATCCCGACTACCCCCGCACCTGGCCGCTGACGGCCCGCGAGGTGGCGGTGGTGGGGGTGGGCAACGTCGCCCTGGACGTGTCGCGCATCCTCGCCAAGCACGTCGAGGACCTCATGGTCACCGAGCTGCCGGCGAACGTCGCCGAGGGGCTGGCGAAGAACCGGGTCACCGATGTCCACGTCTTCGGCCGCCGCGGCCCCGCCCAGGTGAAGTTCACACCCCTGGAGCTGCGGGAGCTCGGCAAGGTCCCCGATGTCGACGTCATCGTCGACGAGGAGGACTTCGACTTCGACGAGGGGTCCGAGGAGGCACTGCGCTCCTCCAACCAGCAGCGACAGGTCGTCAAGACCCTGACGAACTACGCCTCCGTCGACCCCGAGGAGCACACCGCCTCCCGGCGCATCCACATCCACCTCTTCGCCTCCCCCGTGGAGGTCCTCGCCGACGAGGGCGGCCACGTGCGGGCCCTCCGCACGGAACGCACCGAGCTCAAGGGCGACGGGACCGTGCGCGGGACCGGTGTGTACACGACCTGGCCCGTCCAGGCCGTCTACCGGGCGGTCGGTTACTACTCCTCACCGGTGCCGGGTGTGCCCTTCGACAGGCGCCGCGGCACCATCCCCAACGTCGAGGGCCGGGTGACGACCGAACCCGGGTCCACCGAGACCATTCCCGGTCTCTTCGCCACCGGCTGGGTCAAGCGCGGACCGGTCGGCCTCATCGGTTCGACGAAGTCCGATGCCCAGCAGACCATCGCCCACCTGGTCGAGGACGCACACGCCGGTGCCCTGCACGCGGGCACGAAGGCGGTGGGCCACGATGCGATGGTCTCCCTCCTCGAGGAGCGCGGGATCCCCTTCACCAACTGGCAGGGCTGGGAACTCCTGGACGCCTACGAGCAGCAGCTCGGCTCCGACTACGGGGAACTCCCGGGCGGGCGCGGCATCCGTGAGCGAGTCAAGGTGGTCTCCCGCGAGGCGATGACGCAGATCTCGCGCGGAGAACTCGGCGAGGGCGGGGTGCCGTCCTGCGACCTGATCGGTCGTCCCGGCGAGATGGGTGTGCCCGATGCCGTGACGCGCTTCGGGGAGGACTACTCCGGTCCTGAGTCCCTCCGCAACCACTGAGGGACACCACCCGGGTGGGTGCACGCCCCGGCCGTGGTCGATGCGTGCGGCGAGGGCGGACCGACGTCGCCCTCGTCACACCCAACCTTGGGGATCACTGGGAATCCTGTGCCTGCCGCGCCCCTCGCCCCCGGCGCGGATACCGTTGACAAGGACGAGTGGAGGGGACGGAATTGGGGCATCATCGGTACCACAACGGGTTGAAGACGGCGGGGCTGTTCCTGGTGCTGTGGGCGATCCTGCTCCTCATCGGGGGACTCATCGCCCAGGGCACGGGCAACTCCGCCTGGATCTGGATCCTCGCCCTGGTCGGCCTGGCCTCGACCGCGTACTCGTACTGGAACTCCGACAAGATCGCGCTGCGCCAGATGCGTGCCTACCCGGTGACTGCCCAGGAGCAGCCCGAGCTGTACCGCATCGTCCAGGAGCTGTCCCAACGCGCCGGTCAGCCGATGCCCAGCATCTGGGTCGCACCCACGCAGACCCCCAATGCGTTCGCGACAGGACGTGACCCCCAGCATGCGGCGGTGTGCTGCACGGAGGGGATCCTCCAGATCCTCGGTGAGCGGGAGCTGCGCGGGGTACTGGGACACGAGCTGATGCACGTCTACAACCGCGACATCCTCACCTCGTCGGTGGCGGCCGCGATCGGCGGGCTCATCAGCTCGATCGCTCAGTTCCTCATGTTCTTCGGCGGGGGGCGCAGGGACGGGCAGGGCGGGGTGAACCCGCTCGCCGCGCTGGCCACCGCGATCCTGGCGCCGCTGGCGGCCACCCTGATCCAGCTGTCGATCTCGAGGACCAGGGAGTTCGACGCCGACCAGGACGGGGCCGAACTCACCCAGGACCCCCTGGCCCTCGCTTCCGCGCTGCGCAAGCTGGAGACGGTGACCGACCGGGTGCCGCTGCAGCCCACCCCCGCCAACCAGAACGTCGCGGCGATGATGATCGCCAACCCCTTCCGGGGTGGTGGGGTCCAGAGACTCTTCTCGACGCACCCTCCGATGACGGAGCGGATCGCGCGCCTGGAGAAGATGGCCGGTTACTGAGGGACCTGAGTGGACGGATGTCCGCCCGTCGTGGCGGGCTGATCTTGTGCGCCGGTGAGATATGTCCACCAATGCCACCTGATGGAAGGCTTGGTGGTTGGTGAAGACGTCCCAAGTAGCGCGAGCCGGACAGTCGCGTTGTGTCATCTACCGAGAAGTCACATGGTAAATACTTGCATGCTGCGGATGTCTGGGGCAGAGTGACGGATGAATATCTTCAAGTCGGTCGGCTTTCATCGACCGGCCACCCCCACAGTGAGAGTCGGCTCATGAACCACGGATCCTTCGCCCATGCCCAGACACCGAGACACCTTCGCAGGGATCCGCATCGAACATGGGGTGTCCCGTGGGTGATGGCCGCGTTGTTCGCCGTGGTGGCGATGATGCTGCCCGGACTGGCACCGGCGTCGTTCGCTGAGGGTTCGCAGAGCGGACGGACATCGACCGAATCGAATTCGAGCGGTGCCACCGGCACGACCGAACAGGCCACGCCCACCACCGGTTCCACACCCTCTGCCCGTTCCGCGCAGGCCTCCACTGATCAGTTCCTGCGCGTGTCCAAGTCGGTGGACGGGTCGGATGAGAAGCAGCTGGAGCCGGGCCAGTCCTTCACCTACCAGATTGACCTGAACTGCTCCGAGCAGAACTGTGTCAATGCGACGATGAGTGATGCCCTGCCTCCCCAGTTGGCGGGATTCAAGATCACGGGCGTCGAGACGACGCCTGCGAGCGTGGGCGCCGTCGCGACATGGACCGAGGGTGGAGCGACGGTTGACCAGCCGGCCACGGTCGGCGCTGACACGACTGTTGCCGTCTCCCTCCACCAGAGCTTCCCCGGAGGAAGCGGACTTGCGGTCGGAACGACTGCGCACGTCAACATCACCCTCCAGGTTCCCAACGATTTCTCCCCCGACGACAGCCGCAACGGGGTGACCATCACCAACACCGCGACCAGCACCGCCGACAACTCCGCAGATGACTCGGACTCCGCAGATGTGGTCGTGAGCGTCGATGAGTCCGTCGCCGCCGCGATCACCAAGGATTGGGCGCCCGCCACGGCGACCTTCGACCCGACCGCGACCTCCACGATCCGGTTGCGTTCCAACAATGCCTCCAATGTCGCGGTCGACACCCTGACCGTGCAGGAGCCGCAGGCATCCGATGCTCCTGACGGCGCGACCTCTCTGTCCCAGGACAACCCGTTCCGCATCACGGACTTCACCGGGTTCGGGAACACGACCAAGCCGGCCGGCGCATCAACCGTGCAGGTCGACGCATATGTCCAGAAGAGCGACGGCACCTGGGCATGGGTGACCGGCACCGCGGGACCGGACTACGCCCTGCCCACCGGCGTCACCGCGGGCCAGGTCGGCGGGTTGCGCTTCACCTACACCGGGACGATCGCACCGGGCGCGGGTGATGACGTGCAGCTCAATCTGGTGCAGCGGTCGACGGATCGCAACGACGGTTCCGACCTGTCCACCAAGACCTCGTCCGTCGACAACGTCGCGCAGGCCCAGACCGCCAAGGGATCCACGAAGAGCGACGTGGCGACGGACGACGCCACCTACAAGGTCTCGCCCGCCGGTCTGGGAACGGACGTCGAGAAGTCCTTCTCCCCCTACAGGATCCCGGCCGGCAACACGACCACCGGGACGATCACGGCCAAGAACACGCAGTCGCCCGTCAAGACGTTGACGATCTCCGACACCTCCGGCTTCTTCACGGACACCACGACGTTCACCGGTTTCACAGCGCCGATCGCATACCCTGAGGGCGCCACCTCCGGCACGGTCACCTACCACCTGTTGGGAGGAGGCACCGAGGTGGTGCCGTTCGACTCCGGTGCGAAGCCGACTGTGCCGAGCGGGAAGATCTCCGGGTTCGACATCGTCTTCAGCGCCGACACGAACAGCATCATCACCAACGGGCAGACCACTGTGCAGTTCGGGGTCGCCACCTCCAGCCGCGCCGACTTCGGTGACAAGGACGAGTTGACCTCGACCAACACGGCCACCTCGGAGGCGGAAGCGGCGAATGGCCAGTCCGTGACCGACAGCGACGATGCGGACCTCACCATCGTGAAGCCGTCCATCAATGTCACTCTCGACAAGAACGTGAAGCCTTCTGACAATGTCGAGCCGGGTCAGAGCGTGGTCGCGGACCTGAAGTCCACGACGAGTGCCAGCTCCGACTACGTCAAGCCCACGAAGATCGTGGTCGAGGACTCCTGGGGCACCGACAAGCCCGAGTCGGGCTTCTGGAACGCCTTCAACCTGACCTCGATCCAGCCCACCCAGGTGCCCGCCGGTGCGAGTCTGCAGATCGAGGTCCAGAAGTCCGATGGCACCTGGATCACCCTCGACACGGCATCAGCACAGGACGCCGCTTGGCTCTACCAGCTCGACGCTGATTCCCTCGCGGGAAAGCTCCCCTCGGGGGTCAGCGCCGACAGCCTGACCGGCATCCGGTTCACCTTCGCGAAGAATGCGGACGATCCGTTCCCCTCCAACACCACTGTTCGTCCCTACATCGCCTACACAGCGCGTGCGACCACACGCACGGGCAACGCGACCGACAAGGTGGACGGCACGGCTGACGAAGACGGCAATCACGGGCCCCAGTCCTCGACCAAGTACACCAACGCGGCGACGACCACCGGTACCGGCACGACGAATGACGGAACCGACATCACCGGCAAGGCCGCGGACAACGCCACGACCGGCATCATCGTCGAGCCCACATGGAGCGGCGTCGGCCCGGCCGTCCACATCGGCAAGGCGTGGGACCGTGACTCCGTGGCCTCGCAATCCGGTGGCGTGGCGACCACACACCTCAACTGGCGGGTGAGCAACGGGATCACCCAGGTCACGATCACCGATCCTGCGGGCGACCCCAGCACGACTGCGGACACCGTCTTCAACGCCTTCGACCTCACCGCGATCAACGGGATCGCCGTCTCGGGCACGCCCTACACGAACGGGTGGTTCCTCAAGTACGACACCGTCCAGTCCGTCGAGCTCTTCCGCGGCGGTGCGTGGCAGACGGTCACCGCTCCCGGTGGCACGTGGCAGGAAGCGAACGGCAGCTTCAAGGGCTACACGCTGAGCGCCACTGAGAAGGCGGACACGACGGGCGTGCGCATCATCCTCGTCCCCAACGACACGGCACGCACGGCTGCCCTCGCCGCCGGTACCGACCCGTACGCACCGGCCCCCGGCTCAGGGGTCGTGGCGTCGAGCAGCAACCGCACCTTCGACCTCGTGTGGCAGCTCCGGAACACGACCCGTTCCGATGACTCCTTCATCACCGGGAAGAGCGAGCTGAACGCTGCGGACTCCGGCGTGGTCGACAACAGCGTCGCCATCGACGGGACCTCCGCACAAGGCACCCGGCACGACAAGGGCGACGACACGATCGGCATCCTGGACCAGGAGCCGGCAGTGGCGGTCACCAAGGACACCGCGGCCGCAGCCCCCATCCAGGTCCCCGCGCCGGGGACCGTTCCCGCGGACCAGTACCCGACCAACAGCTACACCCTGACGGCCCACAACGCGTCGGTCACGCGCGCCTCCTACGTCCGTGTCACCGATCCGACGCCGTGCGACGACACCGCGCTGCCGGGATGCGAGTCGGACGGGACGGCCGCCGGAGCCCTGGCCAACCCGTTCCTGGGCAATGACGACGTCCGGGACGGTGTCCTGGACACCGACCCGGGCACACCGAATCCCTTCAACCGTCAGGACATCACCAAGATCACCATCGGGGCCTCCATCGCGGACGAGGTCGACCTGAGCGCGTCGAAGGTCTGGCTGCTCGAGTTCACGCCGGGTGCCCCCGGCAGCGAGACCGGCGCGTACTCGTACGTGGAGACCACCGCTGCCCAGGTCAACGCCATGAACGCCACCGACCTGGCAAAGGTCGTGGGCATCTCGGTGGCCTTCCAGGGGAGCGATCCCGCAGTCTCCGGTGGGACGATCTCGCAGGGCAACAATCTCACGATCAGGCTCGACACCCGGGTGCGTGCCACCCTGCGCACGACCGGCGCGAACTTCATCCCGGACACGGACACCCTGAAGACCTCCAAGAACAGGGTCTTCGCCCAGTCCTACGACCCCGTGACAGCGGAGGGGACCAAGACCGGGGACACGGACGATGCGACGGTCGACTACACCTCCGGCAGCATCGACGTGAACCCGGGCAAGACCATCACCCCCGGAACCATCACCGTGGTGGATCCCAAGGCCCCGCAGACAGTGACCCTCTCGGCCACGCAGGGGAGTTCCACGGTCTCGCCCAAGACGGTCACGATCACGGACCAGCCCGACGGTGGCAGTGGGTCGACGGACTTCTGGACGAACTTCGACTTCACGGGCCTCTCGGGCATCACCTTCCCGGCCGGTGCGACCCAGGTGGTCGTCTCCGCATACGGACCATTCGGGGATGATGGCGCGATGTCCTGGAAGGACGGGGCGGCCCAGGCCAGCAACGCCGGATCCTTCACAGTTCCAGTCGACGAGGACCAGTACTCCCAGATCCAGGGACTCCGGTTCACCTTCACGAAGGCCGACGGGACACTCTTCTCCACGACGACACCGAACTGGAGTGCGGGAGCCACGTACACAGTGGTCCTGCGTGACACGGTGCGCGGGAGCGATGCGAAGGTCGCATTCCCGGGCGATGCCACCAACATGGTGTCGGCCGTGAGCGAGGGTGCCCTCGACAAGTCCGACGAGAAGTCGGCAACGGCCGAGGCCGACTGGACGCCGGGAACGGCGTACCTGGCGATCGACAAGCTCGCCAATGACGGGACCCGTTCTGCCAGCATCGGTTCCATGGTTCCGTGGGACATCACCATCAGGAACACGGGAACGGGCTACCTGGACCTGACGAAGGTCGTGGACACCCTCCCCGCCGCACTCAGGTACACCGGATCGGGCAGCCCAGCTGATCCCAGTCATCCCGTGCAGTTCACCGCCGGCAAGCTCTCCGACGGGTCCGCAGGATCGTTGACGACGGCGCCAGCCGTGGATGCGAGCGATGCCGGTCAATTCGTCTTCACCTGGCCGCAGGGCGAGAGCCGCATGCAGCCCGGAGAGACGGCGGTGATCCGCGTGTGGCTGGAGCTCCAGCCCGGACCCCAGTCGGGCGACAAGGTGGTGAACAACGTCTCCGTCTTCACCGAGCAGAAGCTCGACGGAGTCTCGGACGCCGTCTCCGGGAACGGAGCAGGTCCTGTCACGCCGGACGGCTCGAACGGCGCCAAGACCTCGGACTACGTGTCGCCGACAAGTGGTGAGAACCTCTACGTGGTCAAGGGTGTGAAGGGCTCCCTGGACGGTGCCGTGAACACGCTCGACCCCTCCCAGGACTGCACTGCCAGCCTCACCGGTGCGGACGGGCAGAGCTACTACCGTTCCCCCTGCGCTGCCAACAGCACCGTCAATGGAACGGACCAGTGGATCCTCCACATGGTCAATGCGGGGACGACTGATGTCCTGCGAGCCCAGTTCTTCGACCAGCTGCCCGTCCAGGGTGACAAGTACCTGGTCGCGAGTGGCACGGACCGCGGCACGCAGTACCGTCCCCAGATCCTCGACGACCTGAAGGTCGTGGGGGCCCCGGCAGGGACCACGACGACCATCGAGGTCACATCGGACGCCAATGCCTGCGTCGGGACCTGGGGCTCGGTTCCCGCCGCCCCCAATGCCTGCGGGGACAACTCATGGTCCACGCCCAGCACGACGACCGACTGGACGAAGGTCACCGGGATCCGGGTCACACTGGACTTCACCACCTCGACAGCAGGTGCGCTCAAGCCCGGCTCGGGCGCGGACGTCACCTACTCGAGCCGGAATGAGCCCCAGAGCGCCGCAGATGCCAGTGGCGCCTCCACCGACGTCCCTGCGACGGACCAGTTCGCCTGGAACCAGTTCGGTCTGCTCTACACCGGGGCCGACACGCGTTCGCACACGATCGCGCCGAGTGTGGTCGGAGTGCACCTGCGCACCGGTTCCATCGAGGTCGCCAAGAAGGTGACAGGGTCTGCGGCCAGCTATGCCCCGGACTCGTTCACTGCCGAGGTGGCCTGCACGATCCCGGCAGAGGACGGGAAGACCGAGGTTCCGCTGACCTTCGACGGCGCTGAGAAGAAGCTGGTGACGCTGACGAAGAACCAGGACGGGACCTACGGGGCCCAACGCGTCCCGGGCATTCCCGTGGGCGCCTCCTGCACGGTGGCCGAGACCGGCGAGGTGGGTCACTTCGGTGAGACCACCCGCGATCCCGCCGACTCGGTGACCCTCCAGGTCACGGCACCCGACACCTACGCCTCGGGTACGTCCGACGAGGGTGAGCCCACCAACGACGTGCCCTCGGCACAGATCTCGACGCTGACCAACGACTACCAGTGGTCGGGCCTGGAGGTCACCAAGAAGGTCGACACACAGGCGACCACAGGCACGTTCGGTCCCTTCGACTTCGAGGTCTCCTGCACGACAGCCGACGGCCAGGTCGTGAAGTTCGGGGACGACGACTCGACGACGTTCACCCTCACGTCAGGACAGACGTGGAAGGCACCGGAGAACACGATCCCGGCCCGCAGTGACTGCACCATCACGGAGACGGACTCCGACAAGGCGGACTCGACCGTCATCACGGGGGACAATGTCACTCCCAATGAGGACGGCTCCGCCACGGTCAACGTCGGGACCGACCCGGCGGAGGTCGTCAGCACGCTGGTGACGAACCACTACGACGCCGGCACCTTCACGGTGACCAAGAAGTCGGAGGGCAGTGGCGCGGACGTCTACGGCGCAGGCCCCTTCACCTTCCAGTCGACGTGCACCTACAACGGGCAGACCCTGTTGGATGAGACCTACACGCTCGACCGTGACGGTTCGAAGACCTTCGGGATCTTCCCTGCCGGCACCGAGTGCTCCACCGTCGAGACCAAGTCCGCGGGCGCCACGGCAACCGCCATGGATCCCGCCGACGGCAAGGTGACGATCGCCAGGCAGGCGGCCGAGGGGACCCCTTCGGCCGTCAGCCTGACGGCGACCAACACCTTCGACTCCGGCGACCTCCGGGTCGTCAAGAAGGTCGACGGAGCGGGCGCCGAGAAGTTCGGCGTCGGCCCGTTCACCGCCCAGGTGGTGTGCACGTACGACAAGGACGGTGTCGAGACGCCGGTCGGCCTCGTCAATGGTGGAAAGGTCACCCTCGACCAGGCCAACGGCTACAGCGCGACCCTGACGAACATCATCAAGGGCGCCGAGTGCACGGTCAGCGAGACCGACCAGGCGGGTGCCGACTCCTCGGCCCTCTCACCCTCGGACGGCACGGTCACCATCGGAGGCCAGCAGGATGATCCGGTCGGCGTGACCATCACCAACACCTTCGAGGCCGGGTACGTGACGGTCCAGAAGAAGGTGGAGGGCGAGGGCGCGGAGGACTACGGGTCCGGCCCGTACTCCTTCACCGCCGTGTGCACCTGGCCCAAGGGCACGGGCGCCGGTGGCGCAGGTGGGTCGGACACGACCTCCTTCACGCTCCAGCCCAGCGATGACGAGTCGACGCTCAGCGAGCGGCTCGGACTCTACCCCGTGGGCACCGAGTGCGAGGTCACCGAGACGGATGCCGCCGCCGCGACCTCCACGCAATGGGATCCCTCCGACCAGAAGGTCACGGTGAAGAGTCCGGGAGACCCGTCCGAGCCCTCAGAGGTCACGGTCACGGCGACGAACACCTTCGACGTCGCGACCCTCGAGATCACCAAGGTGGTCACGGGCGCCGGGGCTGCGGACTTCGGTGTCGGACCGTTCACCGCGCAGGTCGCCTGCACCTATCAGAAGAGTGGGAAGACGCTCGACGTCGACCTGCCCGACAACGGTGTGGTCACCCTGTCCGAGGACAACGGGTACAAGGCGACCCTCGGCGGCATCCTCAAGGGATCCACCTGCACGGTGGAGGAGACCGGCCTTGCTGGTGCCGACTCCGGTGCCATCACGGGTGACGGCGTGACGGTCGACGACCAGGGAGTGGCGACGCTCGTGGTCGGCGACGGTGGGGCCGACTCCGCTGCCGTCACCATCACCAACACCTTCAAGGCCGGGTACGTCACGGTCACGAAGGCGGTCGAGGGCGACGGGGCCGTCCAGTACGGTTCCGGGGACTTCTCCTTCACCGCCGTGTGCACCTTCCCCCAGGGG
>NZ_CCXH01000237.1 GCF_000820725.1 Actinomyces polynesiensis
CGGGGGCAAGGTGACCCTGAGCAAGGCCAATGGCTACACGGCCACAGTCGTGGGCATCATCACCGGGGCCGACTGCACGGTCACCGAGACGAAGGACGGCGGCGCCGACAAGACGTCGATGTCGCCGGCTGACGGCAAGGTGACGGTGGGCAACGCCTCGGCGGGGGATGGGCCGGTCGTGGTGACGATCACCAACGAGTTCAACACCGCCAAGCCCGGAAACCTGCCCAAGACGGGCGCCGAGTTCGGGTACCTGTCGGTGGCCCTGACGGCGTTGCTGCTCGGGGGGGCCTTCGTGACCCTGCGGAAGCGGAATCGCTGGACCGGAAGGCCGGGTGCCAGGCACTGACCGTGTGACGACACTGGTCTGAGGTGGTGGCCCCGCGGGTGTGATTCCCGCGGGGCCACCGCTCTTCGGTGGGCCGCTGGGCCGCTGCGCCGCCGTGGTCGTCGTGCCGTGGTCGGCGCGAGGCGTGGCTGCTTGCTGCTTGGTTCGTGGTGCCAGTTGCCTGTGGGGTGCGTCGCGAGCGTGCCGTCAACTGTGGAGCCGACGGGTGGCGCCGCGAACCCTGTCCGTACCCGGGGACGGAGTCGGCGCGCTCCGGGAGGACACCCTGCCCTGCCCCACTGACCCCGTCGGGCAGGGCAGGGATGCGATGACCGTCCACAGGTGCTGGAGGGCGCGCCGATGTCCACAGGGTGGTTGTCGGGCAGAGGACATCCGGCAGTCCCGCCTCCACGCTGAGCGGATGGACACCCTGGCACACCTTGCCTCTTCGAGGTCACGCCTCGTCATCGCCACCGGGGCCACTTCGCGTCGATGCGCCCGTGCGGAGTCGACGGGCGCGCTCATCCGTGTCCATCGGCACGTCTTCGTCGAACGCTCACACCTCGAGGTGGGGGACCAGTGGGAGTTCGCGCGCCGAGCGCGTGCGGTGAGGGCGCTGGCCGTGGGTGAGCTGTTCAGGGATGCGGTGATCAGTCACTCCACCGCTCTGGGACTGCACGGTGTCGAGGGGCCGGAGTTCCATGCGGACATCCACATCAGCGTGCCCAGGAGGTGGAACGCCGCGCCCCTGGACCTCCCGGAACTGCGCGTCGGCCGTGACCGGGTTCCTCGGGGACGCATCATCAGACACTTGGGCAAGGTGCCGGACGCCATGGTCAGTAACGGCATCCTGCGCGTGGCGACGCCGGAGCTCGCCGCCGTGCAGTGCGCCTTCGACAGTGATCCCCGGGAGGGTCTCGTCCTGGTGTCGGGAACGCTTCGACTCCTCAGCAGGTTCTCGCGTTTCGAACCGGGACGATCCCGTCACCGGGAGGAGAGGTGCCGGCGACGCCTGCTGGCCATCGCCGACGTCCTCCCCACCCGAAGGCACAGCCGCCGTGCCAGGGAAGTCCTGATGTCAGCGGACGCGGGGTGTGAATCGGTGCCGGAGCGGATCCTCCTGTGGATCCTGACTGCAGCCGGTGTCGAGGACTTCGAGACACAGATGGTCGTGGAGTGCAGCGGTCGGGTCTTCTACGTGGACTTCGGAATCCCCGGGTTGATGATCGTCATCGAATTCGACGGAAAGACCAAGTATGGCGTCGAGGTCCAGGAAGTGCTCGAGAGCCTGTCCCGCAGGGACGCCCGGCAGAAACTCATCGAGGCGGAGGGATTCACGGTGGTGCGGTTCGAGTAAGGCGAGCTGCGCGACCCGGAGGGGGTCATTCGCGAGCTCCGGCTGCGCGCCGGAGGTCGGCTCGGGACGAGGCCCGTACGGGTCCTCCAGCTCTGAGCGCTCATGAGGTGTGAAGGCCCAGTGAGGTCAACTGTGGATGTTGTCTGTGGCATTGGGAGTTGAGTTCACGGGTGTGGTGGGGCTCGTGGGCCGTGGGAGGCCCGGTGAGGTCAACCCTGGATGCTGTCTGTGGCATTGGGAGTTGAGTTCACGGGTGTGGTGGGGCTCGTGGGCCGTGGGAGGCCCGGTGAGGTCAACCCTGGATGCTGTCTGTGGCATTGGGAGTTGAGTTCACAGGTGTGGTTGACCCCAGGAACGAGTTCGGCCCGCAGTCGACAGCCCGCGACCGACAGCCCGCAGGTGGGGCCCGGCGCATCCGAACAGGCTGCCGGGCCCCGGTGCGCACCCGGGCCCACCCCCCGGACCCGCACCCGTGGTCCGTGGTCCGTGGCTCAGCGGTAGTTGACGAACTGCAGCGCCGCGTCGATCCCTGCAGCTGCCTCACCCTTGAGCAGGGCGATGACGGCTTGGAGGTCATCCCTGGACTTGGACGAGACCCGGACCTCATCGCCCTGGATCTGGGCCTTGACACCCTTGGGGCCCTCGTCGCGGATGAGCTTGGTGATCTTCTTGGCGACGTCCTGGGAGATCCCCTCGCGCAGCGGCGCGACCAGGCGGTACAGCTTTCCGGAGGCCTTGGGCTCACGGCCCTCGAGGTCCAGCGCCTTCAGGGACACCCCACGCCGGATCAGTTTGGTCTCCAACACGTCCAGGATGGCCATCACACGCTCAGGGGAGTTCGCCTCCAGTTCGATGGCCTCGCCGCTCAGACTGACCGAGGCGTCCACGCCCCGGAAGTCGTATCGCTGGGCGACCTCCTTGGCGGCCTGGTTCACCGCATTGTCGACCTCCTGCCGGTCGAGTTTCGAGACGACGTCGAACGACGAGTCTGCCATGTGTATCTCTCCTCACGTGATGGACCCCTGTCGGGCGCGGGGCTCGGGATCGGCCCTCGGGAGCGCCCGGAGGGGCGGTCGGACGCACTTCCGGACACGTTCCACCGGGTCCTCCGCAACCGGCCCGCGGACGTCATGATGATCACGTCCGCGGAGCGTCCTCCGATTTGGCATCGGGGGTCCCTGCCCTGCTATTCTTCCATGGCACCGCACGGGCGGCGCAGCCCTGTTGAGGCAGGATCTGACGAGCCCCGAGGTGCATGGCGGGGTACCCGAGTGGCCAAAGGGAGCTGACTGTAAATCAGCCGCGGAATGCTTCGGGGGTTCGAATCCCTCCCCCGCCACAGGACCGCGGGTTCGCCTGCGGTCCCACGTGTGAGGTCCTTCTCATGCCGTCCGATTGAACCACCTGATCGGGCTGGGATAGGGTTTCCCTCGTTGCCCCGATAGCTCAGTCGGCAGAGCGTCTCCATGGTAAGGAGAAGGTCAAGGGTTCGATTCCCTTTCGGGGCTCTGGTTCGCGCAGTGGTCGCCGCCGCGCAAGCCTCTGCGGCGGGGTAGCTCAGCTGGTCAGAGCGCACGACTCATAATCGTGAGGTCGCGGGTTCGAGCCCCGCCCCCGCTACCAGGAACCCCAGGTCGCCCGGCGACAATCGAATCAGCAAGTGAGGTATTCACCGTGGCAAGCAAGTCGCAGGACGTCCGTCCGAAGATCACGCTCGCGTGCTCCGAGTGCAAGGAGCGCAACTACATCACCAAGAAGAACCGTCGCAACACGCCGGATCGTCTTGAGCTCGCGAAGTACTGCCCGCGCTGCCACAAGTCGACGGTGCACCGCGAGACGCGCTGACACCCAAGCAGCTTCGCAGCGCCCCCGGCTGAGCATCGCTCACCGGGGGCGTCGCACATGTCCGGCCTGCCCACTCCTGACCCTCCCGCTCGGCGGACTCCCGGCACTTCGTGCCCCCACCGGTGGCTGGCCCCGTCCGTGGTCCACGACGACGAGGGCGGCCCCGCCCCCTTCCCCCGGACCGGCTCGCAGGAGCACCATGGATGTGCACCGTGGTGCCTCCGTCAGCATCCCCGCCACACACGGTCGCCCCGTCGTCCTGACGAGGGGCCCGTCGCAATCGGCATGTGGTGGGACCCCAACGCCACCGGCCACGGTGACGAGGGCGCTCCCGCCCTCGTGCGGTCCCGCTGCCCCTGACCTCCGCACCCACGTCCACCCACAAGTCCCACCCACAACACGACACCCTCCGGAGCCCGTGGTGACCCCCTCGATCGACAAGACCCGCGCGAAGAGAGCGGCGTGGGCCTGCATCCTCCTCTTCTTCACCTTCGGGTTCGCCGTCGCCTCGTGGCTCTCGCGCCTGCCCGCCGTGCGCGACGCACTCGACCTCCAGCCGACGGACCTGGGGACGATGCTCCTCATCGGGTCCTTCGGCTCCCTGGTGGCCCTGCCCTCCTCGGGGCCGCTGGTCGGTGCCATCGGAGCGCGACCCACGGCCCGGATCGGGTCGACACTGTGGGCCGTCGCCCTGGTCGGTGTGGCACTGTCGGTGCACGCCACGAGCCGGGCGGGCCTGACCGCGTGCCTCGTGGTCCTCAACTGCGGGATGTCCCTGTGGGCGGCCACGATGAACATCGAGGGCGGGCTCGTCGAGGCGGCCCTGCGCCGCATCCTCCTGGACAAGCTCCACGCGATGTTCTCCATCGGGACAGTCAGCGGCGCCCTGGTCGGCGCGGCCCTGACACGCGCGGGGGTCGACGTCACCCCGCACCTCATCGGCACGGCGTTCCTGGGGTGCACGGTGGTGTGGGTGGTGTCGCACTTCTTCCTCTCCGAGGAGGACGTGCGCTCGTTCTCGGTCGGGGCGACCGAACAGTCCGAGGAACGGGTCAAGGGGCGCACGCGGCAGGCCTGGGGGGAACGCCGCACGGTCCTGATCGCGATCATGGTGCTGTCCGCGGGCCTGCTCGAGGGCTCCGCCAATGACTGGCTGGCGCTGTCGATGGTCGACGGCTACGGCTACACCGCCGCCCAGGGGTCCGCGATCCTCTCCCTGTTCCTGGCGATGATGGCCACGGTGAGGCTCTCCTCGACACGGCTGCACCGGCGCTTCTCCGCCGACGGGCTGCTGCGGACCCTGCTGATCCTGGCGTGTGTGGGGCTCGTCCTCGTGGCGTTCTCGCCGTGGCGGTGGCTGGCGCTGGTCGGTGTGCTGCTCTGGGCGATGGGGGCCGCGCTCGTCTTCCCGACCGGGGCCTCGGCGCTCTCGACGAACCCCTCCATGACCGCGGCGCGGGTGTCGGTCCTGTCGACCGTGAACTACGGGGCCTTCCTCATCGGCCCGCCGGTGCTCGGCCTGGTGGCGGAGCACGTCGGATACCACCGGGCGATGGTGGTGCTGATCGTGCCGATCACGGTCGGCATCCTGCTGACCAAGCAGGTGGCCCGCCCGGAGGACCCGTCACCGGCCGCCTGATGGCGCGGAGGGCCCGGCGCCACCCCGGGCGACGCCGGCTCATCGCGGAGCGCCGAGCGCCTAGGGTTGGACGGGGGAGCGACCGCATCGCGGCCTGTTCCCGCCGCGGAGACGAGGGAAGGACCACGATGACGGCATCTGCCCCGGCACGGCCCGGTGACGCGCAGGACCCGCAGCCAGGCAGCGCAGGGACGCCGAGCCACGCGCCGGCCCCGGCGCCCGGTCGGGCTCCCGCTCCCTCGGACGCGGCTCCCGCTCCCTCGGACGCGGCTTCTGCCCCTTCGGACGCGGATTTCGTTCCTTCGGCACCGGCCCCTGCCGCACCCGCACCTCTGTCCGCACCGCCCTCGGCCGGACCGTCCCCGTCGACCCCGTCGGCGGACGCCTCCGCGATCCTCACCCCCGTGCCCTCCTCGGCCCCGTGGCAGTCCCTCGAGGGCTCCGTCCCCTCGCTGCGGGACCTGACGACCCTGCGTGTGGGCGGCGAGGTGGCGGCGCTGGTGGACTCGGCCACCGAGTGGACCATGGTCGGCACCGTCCGTGCCGCCGACCGCGAGGGACGCCCGGTGCTGGTTTTGGGGGGCGGGTCGAACCTGTTCGCCTCGGACCGCCCCTTCGACGGGGTGGTGGTGCGGGACGTCCGGTGCGTGGTGCGCCAGGAGGACCTCGGGGACGGCCGGGTCCAGGTCACTGCCAGCGCGGGGATGCCCTGGGACGCCCTCGTGTGCTGGAGCCTCGCGCAGGGTCTGTCGGGGTTGGAGGCCCTCTCCGGCATCCCCGGGTCCGTCGGCGCCGCTCCCGTGCAGAACGTGGGCGCCTACGGTCACGAGGTCTCCGAGACGCTCTCCTCCGTGCGTGCCTGGGACCGCGCCCTCGACCAGGTCGTCGAACTGCCCGTGGACCACCTGGGCCTGGGGTACCGGACCTCCGTCATCAAGCGGTCCCTGCAGGAGCCGGGCTCCGCCGGCCGCACCTGGGGGCCGACCGGCCGGTGGGTGGTCCTGGAGGCCACCTTCACGCTGGAGGCCTCCGACCAGTCGGCCCCGGTGCTCTACGCGGAACTCGCGCGCCGGCTGGGTGCCGTCCCCGGTGGTCGGGTCCCCGCGCTCGCGGTTCGCGAGGCCGTGCTCGGTCTGCGCCGCTCCAAGGGCATGGTGCTGGACCCCGACGACCACGACACCTGGAGTGCCGGGTCCTTCTTCACCAATCCGATCCTGCCCACCGAGGCCGCCGAGGCGCTCCTCCCGCCCGACGCCCCCCGCTTCGACGCGGGGGAGGGCCTGGTCAAAGGCTCCGCCGCCTGGCTCATCGACCACGCGGGCTTCCCCCGTGGGTTCGCCCCGCCCACCGACGACGAGGGCGGCCCCCGCGCCACGCTGTCCACCAGGCACGTCCTGGCACTGACCAACCGTGGCCGTGCCACCTCCGAGGACCTGGAGGTCCTGGCCCGCACGGTGCGCGAGGGGGTGCGTGACGAGTTCGGCATCGAACTGGTGCCCGAGCCCGTCACCCTGGGGATCGACCTCTAGGTCACCCGGGGGGAGGGGGCGGCGTCGCCCGGTCGTCGCCCGTCCCCGGGGTGGACCCGTCCGCGTCCAGGAGCTGCCGGGCGAGCACGGTGAGGGTGCGGGCGACCTGGGCACTGAACAGCATGGTGGAGTGTCCCGTGATCGGCAGGGTCACGTGGCGGACGCCGGTCAGTGGCGAGGGGGGCACCGACTGGTCCCACTCCGCCTCCACCTGGATGATGCGACGGTTGACGGCCCGGTCGGCCGCGAGTTCAGCGATGGTGGGGGAGTCGGGGGCCAGCTCGGAGAGCTCCGTGGTGGGGACCAGCCACGTGATCGGGGCGCCGTTGAAGGGGGTCGCACAGGCGATCAGGCCACGGACGCGCCTGCGCTCGGGCCCCAGCATCACGGCCTTGCCCACCAGGCCGCCCTTGGAGTGGGCGAAGAGGATGACGTCGTGGAGGTCCTGGTCACGCAGGTACTCCTCGACCCGGCGCGCCAGGTCGGGGATGGGTGCGGTCATGTCCTCCAGTGACTCCAGGAGGTGCACATCCCACCCCGCGTCGTGGAGGGCCTGCGCCCAGACGTGGAAGTGGCGCCAGGTCTCCCAGATCCCCGGCAGACCCAGTGCGACGTGGGGTCGGGTCCCCGTGGCGATCGCGGTGTGCGTGTCCGGGTCCGTCGCCGCCGCTCCGGGGCGCCGGTAGGCCGCCGGGTCCGCGGGCAGGTCGGGCGTCCGGTCCATCCAGAGCCGGTGGCCGAAGGAGACCGTCCAGTCCTCCAGGGCGAGTGGGGCCCGCTCGACGATGGGCGGGATCCGCACCCAGGGAGGGGCACTGCCACCGCCTCCCGGCGTGTCGGCACTCCGAATGCTGCCGGGGTCCCCGCCGTCCTGCCCTGCGTGCCCGTCGTCCTGCCGGGTGTCAGCGTCGTCCCGCCAGGTGTCGGCGCCCGTGCCGGTCCCGGGGCCGTCGAGCTGCGTGAACCAGTGCCACAGGGGGTGCTGGCGCCGGTCGGCGAGGATCCCCTCGAGGCGCTCGAGATGGCCGCGCAGGATCTCCAGACGGGAACGGACGTCCTCAGGCGGGGTCTGCGGCGAGCCAGGCGTCGATGCGTCGGTGCCAGTCACGGCGCTCCTCCTCCCCGACCAGGGACGCGTCGACCGACTCGTGGGCCAGGACCGCCAGCTGGGCGTCGCTGAGCCCGTGCACGTCCCGGGCCGCGGCGTACTGGGCCAGCAGGCGAGAGTGGAAGAGTAGGGGGTCGTCCGCGCCCAGGGCGATGGTGGCGCCGTGCTCCATGAGGGTCTCCAGGGGGACGTGGCGCAGGTCCGGGTAGACGCCGAGGTGCACGTTGGAGGTCGGGCAGACCTCGAAGGCGATGTGCTCCTCGACCAGGCGGTCCAGGAGGGCGGGGTCCTCCGTGGTGCGCACCCCGTGGCCGAGCCGGGTCGGCCCCAGGGCGGCGACCACCTCGCGCACGGACTCCGGCCCCAGCAGCTCCCCGCCGTGGGGCAGTGCCGCCAGCCCGGCGTCACGGGCGATGTGGAACGCCTTGGAGAAGGCGGAGGTCTCCCCGACGCGTTCGTCGTTGGACAGTCCGAAGCCCACGACGCTGCCGGCACCGCGTCCGGCGTACTGGGCGGCCAGGCGCGCGAGGACGCGGGCGTCGAGGGGGTGGCGGGTGCGGGAGGCGGCGACGACGATGCTGACCTGCACGCCCGTGTCGCGGGAGGCGCTGCGGGCCTCGTCCAGGACGATCTCCAGGGCGGGCGTGATCCCCCCGACCCACGGGGCGTAGGAGGTGGGGTCCACCTGCATCTCGAGGTGGACGGAGCCCTCGGCGGCCTCGTCCTCGGCGGCTTCGCGCACGATGCGTCGCATGACGGCCTCCGAGCGCACCAGGGCGCGCGCGGAGTCGTAGGAGCGCTGGAAGCGGAACCAGCCCCGCGCATCGGCCGGCACCTTGAGGGGATCCAGATCCAGCAGGTGCGGGGGCAGGCGGATCCCGGAGGAGTGGGCGAGCTCGACGAGGGTCTGGGGTCGCATCGCCCCGGTGAAGTGGAGGTGGAGGTGCGCCTTGGGGAGGGTGCGCAGGTCGCGACGCCCCGGCGGGGTGGGGGGAGGGAGGGTGAGGGAGGGCTGCGGGGGCAGTGTGGCCTCCGCCCGGTGGCGGGCACGCGTGGCGACGAGGGCGGACCCCTCCATCAGCGACGACCCATCCACAGGATGATGTCCTGCATGAGTGCCGGGCCCTCCGGTTCGTTGAGGAGCTCGTGGTAGGCGCCGTCGATGATGCGCAGGTTGATCTCGGCATTGCGGGTGTGCTCCAGGTACTCCCGTGATCCCTCGACATCGGCCAGCGCGTCCGCCCCGCCGTGCAGGATCAGGGTGGGGACCGTCAGCATCGAGGCATTGTCGATCACCCGGTCACCCTGGATGACCATCGTGACCGCGGTGAGCAGCGGCACGCGACCGTGGAAGACCTGGGGGTCCTCGCGGTAGGCGCGCACCACCTCGGCCACGCGGGAGACGTGGGCGTCGTCGAGCTCGACCGTGGGCGTCCACGGCGCCAGGCGGGCGGCGGGCAGCAGCGCACGGGCCACCGAGGGGGGCATCGAGGGCAACGGGCGGAAGGCGGGACCCGTGAGCACCACGCCGCGCAGGTGGTCGCGGTCCAGCAGCGAGGAGGCTGCGGTGATCGTCCCGCCCATCGAGTGGCCGAAGAGGAACAGGTCGTCCGTGCGCGAGCGCTCCAGGGCCGCGCGTCGCACCCGGAGGTGGTCGAGGACCAGGGCGCCGACGTCCACGCGTGCACGCGGTCCGGCGGCTGAGCCGTGCCCGGGCAGGTCGTAGGTGTGGACGTCCCATCCCGCGTCGGTGAGGGCGGAGACGAAGTGGTCGTACCGCCCGGAGTGCTCGGCGTAGCCATGGGTGATCAGGACGGTGCCCCGCGGGTGGTCCGCCAGCGCCAGGTGGGTGTGCAGCTCCATGTGCCCATTCTGGCATCGACGCCGCACTCCTTCCGCCCCACGGCGAAGTCCGCCCTGTTCGACCCGTGAGGTCCGCCCTGTTGTGAGGTCGAGGTCCGTCCTGTTCCAGCGTTGAGGTCCGCTCTGTTCGACCCGCGAGGTCCGCCCTCCCGTCAGGGCGGGTCCATCCCCGACTCGCGTCCGCTCGGCCCACTCGCCCACGGGAGAGCCCCGGCCGCGCAGCGCCTCAGGGGACGCACCACGCCGTGCCCCCCGATGACGGACCACCCCCGGACCGCATCTGACGGTCCGGGGGTGGTGGTCGCACCTGCCCGGCGCTCGCGGGAGCGCGGGGGTGCGGGTGGGCCGATCAGTTCCCCTCGGCCAACAGCTCCTGGATGCGACCGACGCCCTCGACCAGGTCGTCGTCGGCCAGGGCGTAGGACAGGCGCAGGAAGCCCGAGGGCCCGAAGGCCTCGCCGGGCACCACTGCGACCTCGACCTCACTGAGGATGATCTCGGCCAGCTCCGCGGAGGTCGAGGCGACCCGCCCCCGGATCGAGCGCCCCAGGACGCCCTCGACGCTCGGGTAGGCGTAGAACGCCCCCTTTGGGACGGGCACCTCGAAGCCGTCGATCTGGGAGAGCATCGACACGATCGTGCGGCGGCGGCGGTCGAAGGCGGCGCGCATGTCGGCGACGGCGTCCAGGGGGCCGGACACGGCGGCGATGGCGGCACGCTGGGCGATGTTGTTGACGTTGGAGGTCAGGTGCGACTGGAAGGAGGTCGCGGCCTTGATGACGTCGGAGGGCCCGATCATCCAGCCCACGCGCCACCCGGTCATGGCATAGGTCTTGGCCACGCCGTTCAGGACGACGGTCTGCTCGGCCAGTTCCGGAACCAGCTTGACGATGTGGGCGGGCTGGGCGTCCTCGTAGAGGAGGTGCTCGTAGATCTCGTCGGTCACGACCCAGATGCCGTGTTCCAGGGCCCATTCACCGATGGCCGTGGTCTCCTCCGGGGTGTAGACGGCTCCCGTGGGGTTCGAGGGCGAGCAGTGCAGCAGGAGCTTGGTGCGCGGGGTGCGCGCAGCCTCCAGCTGCTCGACGGTGACCTTGTACCCCTGGTCGGCGCCGGCGAACACGGGGACCGTGATGCCACCGGCCAACTTGATGGCCTCGGGGTAGGTGGTCCAGTAGGGCGTGGGGAGGATGACCTCGTCATCCGGGTCCAGCAGGGCGGCGAAGGCCTGGAACACGGCCTGCTTGCCGCCGTTGGTGATGAGGACGCTGGCGGGGTCGACCTCGTAGCCGGAGTCGCGCAGCGTCTTCTCGGCGACCGCCATGCGCAGCGCGGGCAGACCGGCGGCCGGCGTGTAGCGGTGCATGGCCGGGTCCTGGGCGGCCTCGATGGCGGCCTGGACGATGTAGTCGGGAGTGGGGAAGTCGGGCTCGCCGGCGCCGAAGCCGATGACGGGACGGCCCTGGGCCTTGAGGGCCTTCGCCTTGGCGTCCACGGCCAGGGTGGCCGAAGGGGTGATGGCAGCAAGGCGGGCAGAGACACGGGAACGAGGTTGTGTGGTCACGAGGTCATGGTGGCACGGGCCACGGCGGCCCGCCCGGCAGTGCCCGCGATCCGGTCGCGATGTGGGACGTTCGTCCTGGACGGTCCGTGGAGCCCTTCGGGCGGATGGGCTCCCGGCGGCTCTGCCCGGACGCGTTGGTCCTCCCCGGGCCTCTCCCGTGACCCGCCCAGCCCGTCCGCCGACACCGCGGAGGGAAGGTCTGCGGGGCCACACAGGGCACCGGCACCCAGTTGGACACGTCGCCCCGCCGCCGCCTAGACTCTGGCGGGCGGGTTGCGAGACCCGCAATAGGGCAGTGGCGCAATTGGTAGCGCACCGGTCTCCAAAACCGGCGGTTGTGGGTTCGAGTCCCGCCTGCCCTGCCATTCCTGGCAACCGTGAGGCATCAACGAGGGGGACGCGATGAGCGACAGCCGCGCACTGGGTGGTGGGTCCGCCGACGACGGCCTCCCCGACGTTCCCGAGAAGCCGGCGACGCCCGCCGCGCCGAAGGACCGCACGAAGTCCACCGCCACGCAGGCCCGTGCGGATGCGACACGGAAGGGCGACAAGCGCCCCGGCTTCTTCCGGCGGATCGCCATCTTCGTCTCCCAGGTGGTGGCGGAGATGAAGAAGGTCACCTACCCGACCAAGTCGGAGACATGGACCTACTTCGTGGTGGTCATCGTCTTTGTGGCACTCATCATGGCCTACACCGGGCTTCTCGACCTCGGATTCGGTAAGCTGAACACATTGATCTTCGGCTGACACCGATCAACCCGCCCGCAGCTCGGACTGCAGGCGGGTTTTTTCCACCCGCGCAGCCGTCACCGACGGCCGGTCGCCACCGGCCCCCTCAGGAGGAGAACCGTGACCGACGAATTCCGAACCGATGACTTCGAGGGACTCGACCGCTCCGACGAGCCCACCCTGGACGAGGCACCCGTCGCAGCACCCGTCGAGGTCGATGCCCTCAACACCGCGGACGATCCCGAGGCCGTCGTCCCCGCCGCCGCCGACGCGGAGCAGGCTGTCGTCCCCCAGGAGGAGGACGGGGCCGAGGGGACCGATGCAGACGCCGAGGACGGCGGGGACGCCGACGCCGCGGAGGAGGGCGACGAGGAGTCCGTGGAGGACCCCATCGAGAAGCTCCGGCACGAACTCCGCCTGCTGCCCGGTGACTGGTACGTGATCCACACCTACTCCGGTCACGAGCGCAAGGTGAAGAACAACCTCGAGCAGCGCATCGCCTCCCAGAACATGGAGGACCTGATCTTCCGTGTCGAGGTCCCCGACGAGTACGTCATGGAGTACCGCGGCACGCAGAAGAAGCGCGTGCGCCGCGTGCGCATCCCCGGCTACGTCATCGTGTGCATGGACTTCACCGACGAGTCCTGGCGCGTCGTCAAGGAGACCCCCGCGGTCACCGGCTTCGTGGGCGACCAGCACAACCCCGTCCCCCTGTCCGAGGACGAGGTCGTCATGCTCCTGACCCCCAACGTCATGGAGGAGGCCGCCGCC
The DNA here is from genome assembly GCF_000820725.1 of Actinomyces polynesiensis. Lineage (GTDB taxonomy): Bacteria > Actinomycetota > Actinomycetes > Actinomycetales > Actinomycetaceae > Pauljensenia > Pauljensenia polynesiensis. The sequence goes on from NZ_CCXH01000237.1 coordinate 12,734, forward strand.
GAGCAGAAGACGGGGCCCGCTCCCGTCCAGCAGGTCCAGGTCAACTACGAGGTCGGAGAGGTCGTCACCGTCACCGACGGCCCGTTCGAGACCATGACGGCCACGATCTCCGAGATCATGCCCGAACAGCAGAAGCTCAAGGTCCTCGTCACCATCTTCGAGCGCGAGACTCCGATGGAGCTCGGCTTCGACCAGGTGGAGAAGATCGACCAGTGATCTCCCGCACCCGGACTTGGGTAGCGGTCCGGGGCGGGATATCATCGACATTTGTGCGCCTTGGGGCCAGTGTGCCCGTCGTCAGCGACGGGACCGGCACCGGGGTGCGTGACGTCGCGGCGGCCGCCGCGATGTGGCAACACTGACGAAAGACCCGAACACTATGGCACCGAAGAAGAAGGTCACCGGCCTGATCAAGCTGCAGATCGCCGCCGGCGCCGCGAACCCCGCGCCCCCCGTCGGGCCCGCCCTGGGCCAGCACGGCGTGAACATCATGGAGTTCACGAAGGCCTACAACGCAGCGACCGAGTCCCAGCGTGGCTCGATCGTCCCCGTCGAGATCACCGTCTACGAGGACCGCTCCTTCACGTTCGTCCTCAAGACGCCCCCGGCGTCGGAGATGATCAAGAAGGCCGCGGGCGTCCCCAAGGGCTCCTCGACCCCCAACACCGTCAAGGTCGCCTCCATCTCGCGGGCCCAGGTCCGCGAGATCGCCGAGGCCAAGATGGTCGACCTCAACGCCAACGACATCGACGCCGCCGCGAAGATCATCGCCGGCACCGCCCGCTCCATGGGCATCACGGTCGACGCCTGACACACCCCCAGTGGTAGGGCACGCGCTGCCCGCACACCACGACTGCAAGGAGAGAAGCAGAATGACGAAGCGCTCGAAGAGCTACCGCGCCGCCGCGGAGAAGATCCACGAAGGCGAGCTGTACGCGCCCCTGGCCGCCATGCGGCTGGCGAAGGAAACCACCGTCACCAAGTTCGACTCGACCGTCGAGGTCATGTTCCGGCTCGGTGTCGACCCCCGCAAGGCGGACCAGATGGTCCGTGGCACCGTCTCCCTGCCGCACGGCACCGGCAAGACCTCCCGGGTCTTGGTCTTCGCCGTTGGCGACCGCGCGCAGGAGGCCATCGACGCCGGGGCCGACGAGGTCGGCGGCGACGAGCTGATCGAGAAGGTCCAGAAGGGCTACACCGACTTCGACGTCGCGGTGGCCACCCCCGACATGATGGGCAAGGTCGGCCGTCTGGGCCGCGTGCTCGGCCCCCGTGGGCTCATGCCGAACCCGAAGACGGGCACCGTCACCATGGACGTCGCCAAGGCGATCCGTGAGATCAAGGGCGGCCGCATCGAGTTCCGCGTGGACAAGCACGGCAACCTCGCCTTCATCGTGGGCAAGACCTCCTTCACGGCTGAGCAGCTCACCGAGAACTACGCCGCGGTCCTGGAGGAGGTCCTGCGCCTCAAGCCGGCCTCCGCCAAGGGGCGCTACATCACCAAGGCGACCGTCTCGACGACCATGGGCCCCGGCATCCCCCTGGACGCCACGAAGGTCCGCGGGATCCTCGAGGAGGACGCCGCCTGAGCGGATGAACGTTTCGGCTGCCCGTCGTTGGCGGGTGGTGTCGTGGGGGGCCACGGGTCGTCGACCCGTGGCCCCCGACGTGTCCCCGGTGGGGCGTGCAGGGGTCGGGAACGGCGCGCCGGGGGCGCGGGTCTACGATCGTCGCCGTGGACGAGATCTCCCGTTACTTCGCGCAGGGCGCGACCCGTGTCGCACTCGAGGGCGGCCGGGCGGGTGCGACCACCACGGTGACCCCGAGGCTGGACAGGGACATCCCCGGTCAGAGTTTCCGGGTGCTGTACCGGCAGGAGGGGATCACCGTCGAGCACAGCGACGACAGCGGACTCTCGGCAGGGCTCGACGTCGTGGAGATGCTCAACGAGGACACCTCCTTCACCACGGCCGTCGAGGTGCGCGACGCACCCCTGATGTCCACACGCGCCTACCTCATGGACATGTCGGGGGACCGCCTCCTCTCCTGGGACGGGTTCGTGCGGATGGTGGAGGTCCTCGAGCGGCTCCGCTTCAACCAGCTCGAGCTCCGGGTCGGCCACGCCTTCACCTACCGCGACCAGGACACGGTGTGGGAGGGGTCGTCACCGTTGACCCCCCTCCAGTTGCACCGCATCGAGATCCTGTGCGCCAGCCACGGGATCCGGCTGGTGACGGCCATCGAGCCGCTCACCCACTGGGAGCGGTGGCTGTGCCACCCCGAGTACGCCGGACGCGCCGAACTGCCCGAGGGCCGCACCGGCGACGACGGTCAGCACGTTCCGCCCTCCGAGCTCGCCGCCACGCCCTCGAACGCCCACTTCGTGGCCTCCCTGGTCGACCAGCTCACGACGGTCCTGTCCTCACGCCGGGTGAACATCGGGGGCCACTCCACCAGGGAGCTCGGTCACGGAGCCTCACGTGCGGCGGTCGAGCGCCACGGTCTGGCGCGGGTCTACATGGACTTCATCGAGCACGCCACCCACGCCGTCGGCGAGCACGGCGTGGTGGGGGAGATGTGGGCCGACGTCTTCGCCCTCGACCCGGAACTGTTCGCGGAGGTTCCCGAGCAGGTCGTCCCCATCGTGCGTTGCTCCGAGCCCCCGGACCCGCTGAGGGGTACTGCCGGGTTCAGGGAGGCGGGCCAGGCCCTGGTGGGCACACGCCGGCCCTTCTGGGTCGCGCCCGGGACGGGCACGTGGAACACCTTCTGCGGTCGGAGCGTGCGGGCGAGGGCGAACGTGGAGGAC
>NZ_CCXH01000238.1 GCF_000820725.1 Actinomyces polynesiensis
CGACTGGGGGGCGGTCCACGGCGCCACCGGCATGCTGGTGACGGCCTGGGCGGGGAAGGGGCACTGGGCACCGGAGGTGCTCAACCTCCCCGCGATGGTGGAGGCCGCGGTGCGGGGATGGAGGGGGGTGGGCCCCGAGGAGTCGGTCCACCACCTGCTCTCCGCCATCGTGCCCGCGGACGTGGCGGCCGCCCTCCTGACGCTGGGGGAGGTCCCGGAGCTGGCCCCGCTCCCGCTGCGCAACACGGACATCACCTGGGAGGCCCTGCGCCGGGGTGGCGTGCTCCCCCCGGAGTGGGGGGTGGGGGCCCGCGAGGTCGAGGAGGCCCGGCGTGCCGTGGGGTGGGCGGGTCGTCAGCTCGACCCCGGTCCCGGCGGCAGTGGGGCCCTCGCGCGTGCCCAGGTGCGTCTGTGCGTGGACATGTGCGAGTTCGGGCTCACCCTGGTCGACGTCGCCCAGGGACGCTCCTCCGCCTCCCGGGGGGACCTCGCAGGGCGCTGGGAGGCTCTGGTGGCGCGCCACCGCAGGCTCTGGCACGCGACCGCGCGCGAGGGCGGCCTCGCCCACTCCCTCTCCTTCCTCGACCCGCTGGCACACGTGCCCGGTCCCACAGCCTGAGTGGTTGGTCCACGCGCGGCCCGCTGCTAGTGTTGTCCCTGCCAAAGACCGTCGGACATCCGCCAATGCGCGGGTCGAAGTGCTGGAGCAGCCGACGCAGGTGAGTGTCCGCCCCTCGGGGCGGGAACGGACTTCCGGGCCCGGCACGCACCTGCGCGCCGGGCCTCTCGCATGGGTGCGACGGTGCACACATCGGAAGGAGGACCATGGCGAGGTCTGACAAGGTGGCAACTGTCGCCGAGCTCGTGGAGCAATTCCGCGCAGCCGACGCAGTGCTGCTCACTGAGTACCGCGGCCTGACCGTGCAGCAGCTCAAGCAGCTGCGTCGCGGCCTGGGCACAGGTGCGCACTACGCCGTGGTGAAGAACACGCTGGCTGCGCTGGCGGCCAAGGAGGTCGGTCTCGACTTCCTGGAATCGGACCTCAAGGGCCCGACCGCCATCGCATTCGTCACCGGTGAGCCCGTCGAGGCCGCCAAGACACTGCGTGATTTCGCCAAGGAGAACCCGGCACTGGTGCTGAAGTCCGGCACCATGGACGGCGCCCCGCTGTCCGCCGAGGCCGTCGTCAAGCTGGCCGATCTCGAGTCCCGTGAGGTGCTGCTGGCCAAGGCCGCAGGCGTCCTCAAGGCCAAGATCTCCCAGGCTGCGTACATGTTCACCGCGCTGCCGTCCAAGACGGTGCGCACCATCGATGCCCTCCGCGAGAAGCAGGAGCAGGCGGCCTGACGCGACAGGCCCCACGCACCCAGGTGCGTGGACATCACCACCAATCTGCTCGCGTAGCAGGCCAATCAGGAAGGAATGCCAATCATGGCCAAGCTCTCCGCTGACGAGCTCATCGAAGCTTTCAAGGAAATGACGCTCATCGAGCTGTCCGACTTCGTCAAGCAGTTCGAGGAGGTCTTCGACGTCACCGCTGCGGCCCCCGCCGCCGTGGCCGTCGCCGCCGCCCCCGCTGCCGAGGCCGAGGAGGCCGAGGAGAAGTCCGAGTTCGAGGTCGTCCTCGAGTCCTCCGGCGACAAGAAGATCGCGGTCGTCAAGGCCGTCAAGGCCCTCACCGGCCTGGGCCTGAAGGAAGCCAAGGACCTCGTGGACTCCGCTCCCTCGACCATCTTCGAGAACGCCAAGAAGGAGGACGCCGAGAAGGCGAAGTCCGAGATCGAGGCTGCAGGCGGCACCGTCACCCTCAAGTGACACTGCTCTGCTGAGCTCTTCGCGGGTGCCCGCGGACCACACCGGTCCGCGGGCACCCGTCTGTGTACGGGACGGCGTCCGCAGGGGGGGCACGGCGTCCGCATGGGGGACGAGGT